>NZ_LR743509.1:4281111-4597500 GCF_902712875.1 Hyphomicrobium sp. ghe19
GGCGAGAACGCCGACTTTGAGAGCGTAGAGAAGGCTTTCGGCCGACGCGCCGCTTTCTGCTCCTATCGTGATGACGGCAGCTAAGCCGACCGTCGCCGCGATGCGCGCGAAAACCCTCATTCCCCAAAACCCTGTCCCGGATGCCTAGAGCGGTACTTGTGCGGGTTTTCGTTATTTGCGGCAAGGCGCGCACTGCAGAAACTCGAGCCGGCTTGCGCCCCTGTCACACTGTCCGGCCGGCCTAATTGCTAACTTTGCAATGCGGGGGTGCGTCGCCTGTGTTGCCTGCCCCAGGCGCGCGCCAAGTTGAAAACGCGGCGCTCATAGGCCCGTTCGTCGGGGGTGAGGCAAATACAACCGTAGCAATAGCAAGGACGTGCGCGGGCTAAGGCGATCTTGAAAAGGAGCGGGTTCGACGATGGTTGCGCCATTTATGGTCTCATGGGATTTGAGCGACGCTCGCAGTTCATTCAACTAATACAAGCATTTGCGGCACTCTAACGGGCAAGGGAGGACGTTTGTTCCGCGACGAGGACAAGGTAATCGCCGGAATATCGATCATAGCGCGGCCTTTCCGATCCGTGACCCTGTTCCGATTGTCATTTTTTGCGCTTCTCGCCATATAGGCTCACATGAATACCGCAACGACACTTCCCTTCCTCAAAATGAACGGACTCGGCAACGAGATCGTCGTTGTCGATTTGCGCAGCAGCTCGCGGACGTTCACGCCCGAAGAAGTCGCGGCGGTTGCCGCGGATCGTATTTCGCGGTTCGACCAGATGATGGTTCTGCACGCGCCCAAAACGGCGGGCACCCTATCGTTCGTGCGCATCTATAACGCCGATGGATCGGAAGCCGGAGCGTGCGGCAACGGCATGCGCTGCGTCGGCTGGTTTCTTGCCCAAGGCGGCGCGGGCGAGCGCTTTCTAGTTGAAACGCGCGCAGGCGTTCTCGACACGGTCGTCAAAAATCAGGCGTCGATAACCGTCGATATGGGTGAGCCCAAATTCTCGTGGCAGGATATTCCGCTGGCGGAAGAATTTCGCGACACGCGGGCGATCGAGCTCCAAGTCGGGCCGATCGATAATCCGGTCTTGCATTCTCCGTCCGTCGTCAATGTCGGCAATCCGCATGCGATCTTCTGGGTCGATGATCTCGATCTCTATGACCTCGGCCGGTTTGGGCCGTTGCTCGAGAACCATCCGATTTTTCCGGAGCGTGCGAATATCTCGCTGGCTCATGTGACGTCTTCGGAATCCATTCTCGTCAGAACGTGGGAGCGCGGAGCGGGCTTAACGTTGGCATGCGGCTCGGCGGCGTGCGCCGTGGCGGTGTCGGCTGCCCGGAAGCGGCTCACCGGTCGCCGCGTGCAAGTAACCCTGCCCGGCGGCGATCTCACGATCGAGTGGGCGGCCAATAACCACATCCTGATGACGGGCCCCGTGGAGTTCGAGTACGAGGGCGCGATCGATTTTTCCAAATTGGCAAAGGCGTCGGTTTAGTCCGACGCCGGCTTCGCTATTGCGAGCGCCTCTCAAAAGGACGACGACGAAGCTTATGTCCGAACCCGAAGTGATAACGCTCGGCTGCCGGCTGAATGTTTATGAATCCGAGGTTATGCGGCGTCATGCACGCGAGGCGGGGCTTGATAACGCCGTCATCGTCAATACGTGTGCAGTGACAGGCGAAGCCGTCCGCCAGGCCGCGCAGACCGTGCGCAGGCTGCGGCGCGCGAGACCGGACGCACGCATTATCGTTACCGGCTGCGCGGCGCAAATCGAGCCTCACCGCTTTGCCGATATGGCTGAAGTCGATCACGTCATCGGTAATGGCGAGAAGATGAAGGCAGAGACCTTCACCGGGTTGTCGACGTCGACGAGCGAGCGGGTTCTGGTGAACGACATCATGAGCGTGCGCGAGTCGGCGCTCCATATGATCGACGGTTTTCATTCCCACACGCGCGCGTATTTGCAGATTCAGAATGGGTGCGATCATCGCTGCACGTTTTGTATTATTCCGTTCGGCCGCGGTCCGTCGCGCTCGGTGCCAGCTGGCGAAATCGTCACGCAGGTGCGCGGGCTTGTCGAGCGTGGATACTTGGAAGTCGTGCTGACGGGTGTCGACATCACGTCTTATGGCCGCGATCTTCCGGGTGCCCAGACACTTGGTCAGCTCGTGCGGCAGGTGTTGAAGCATGTGCCGGAACTTGTGCGCCTTCGCCTGTCGTCGATCGATCAAGTCGAAGCCGATGCCGATCTGATGATTGCGCTCGGCGAAGAGGAGCGGCTGATGCCGCATTTGCATCTGTCGCTACAAGCCGGCGACGATCTTACGTTGAAGCGAATGAAGCGGCGGCATTTGCGCGCCGACGCGATCGCGTTTTGCGAGAAAGCGCGGAAGCTCAGGCCCGACATCGTGTTCGGCGCCGATCTCATCGCGGGGTTTCCAACTGAAACGGATGACATGTTCGAAAATTCTCACAGCATCGTCGATGAATGCGGACTTACGTATCTTCACGTGTTTCCATTTTCTGCTCGCCAAGGGACGCCTGCAGCGCGTATGCCGCAAGTTCCGGGGAATATCGTGAAGGAGCGCGCAGCCAAGCTTCGCGCCAAGGGCAGCGAGGTGCTCGCTTCATATCTCAAAAGCCAACGCGGGAAGGTGGTTGAAGTGCTGGTCGAACGCGACGGCAATGGACGCACGCCGCAATTTGCAGAGGTGCTCATGCAGGGCGAGCGTATTCACGACGCGGGCGCGATCGTGAACGCGCACATCAAGCGCGCGGATGCGCAACGGCTCGTCGGCGAGGTTTGCGCGTGAGCGAACCCAAGGAAAAAGGCAAAGGGATCTTCGGCCGCTTTTTTAAAAGTGCGTCAGAGCCTGCCCCTGAACAAGACGCGAAACGCAGCGATGACGTTGTTTCGTCTGACGCTCCGGACGCCGCTCCGCCGGTCGCCGTCGCCAAAGACATTGCGCCGGCAGCCGAACCGCCTGTGAAACAGAGCTGGTTTCAACGGCTGAAGTCGGGGCTCGGCAAAACGTCATCGAAATTGACGTCCGGCATTACGGATCTATTTTCGAAGCGAAAGCTCGACGCCAATACGCTCGACGATCTCGAAGATCTCTTGATTCAGTCGGATCTCGGTCTCGAGACGACGAGCCGGATCACGAACGCCATCGGCAAGGGGCGCTTCGAGAAGGGCATTTCCGCCGACGAGGTGCGAAGCGTTCTCGCGACGGAGGTCGAGCGGGTGCTGACGCCCGTCGCCAAGCCGCTTGTCATCGAGCCGTCGCATAAACCGCATGTGATCATGATGGTCGGCGTCAACGGCACGGGCAAGACGACGACGATCGGCAAGCTCGCCAACAAATTCAAGTCGGAAGGAAAATCGGTTGTGCTCGCCGCGGGTGATACGTTCCGTGCGGCAGCCATCGACCAGTTGAAGGTATGGGGCGCGCGCGCGGGCGTTCCCGTCGTTGCGCGCGAAGTCGGCGGAGATTCTTCAGGTCTCGCCTTTGACGCCTTGAAGCAGGCGCAAGCGACTGGCGCAGATGTGCTTTTACTTGATACGGCCGGGCGGCTGCAAAATAAGCAGGTGCTTATGGAAGAACTCGAAAAAGTCACACGCGTTCTGAAGAAGCTTGATCCGAGCGCACCGCACGACGTTGTGCTTGTGCTTGATGCGACGACAGGTCAGAACGCCCTGAACCAAGTCGAGGTTTTTCGGGACCGGGCCGGTGTGACAGGCTTGATCATGACGAAACTCGATGGGACGGCTCGCGGGGGCATTCTTGTTGCGATCGCCGCCAAGTTCGGCTTACCGGTGCACGCCATCGGCGTGGGAGAAGGAGCGGACGATCTGCAGGCCTTTTCGGCAGCGGATTTTGCGCAGGCCATCGCAGGCATCTGAGTTCGCGGGGAACGGAACACCATATGACCCAAGACTTAAATATCGGGAATCCTCCACTGATGAAGGCACGCAAGCGCTTTTTTCCATTCAACGCCGAGCAGACGATCAACATTCTCAGCGAGTTCGGCCCGTTGGTGACGATGTTCGTCATCAATGCTTTCTTCGGCATCAATGCGGGGACCTGGGCGCTGATCGGCACGACGTTCCTGTCCATCGGCGTGATGCTTTACATGTTCCATCGGCCGCCGATTTTCCCGCTTATCGCGTCGAGCGTCACGATCGTCTTTGCGGCTCTCACGCTCATCACGCATGATCCGATGTGGGTTCAGATCAAAGTTACGATCTTCAATGCGCTGTTCGGTGTGTTCCTGATTTCCGGGCTTTGGCTGAACCAGAACTTTTTCAAATATGTTTTCGAGAAAACGTTCCATTACACCGATGAAGGCTGGCACAAGTTTACCTGGAGCTTCGCACTCTTCTTCTTTTTGACGGCTGCGGCGAACGAATACGTTCGGCAGACCTTTCAAGAAAACCGGATGTACGAGATTTTGGGTCATGAAATGGACGGTGTGAACGTCTGGATCCTGTTCAAGGTCGCGATCGTCCTGCCGGTGTCTGGACTTTATGCGTGGGTCCTCACCAGGTTCATGCAGAAATATCGCTTGCCCGATCCGGCGAACGTTGAAGGCTAGAGACATGTCGGATCAGCAAAATGGGCCGGGTTCCGGCGACGAGCCGCAGTTCGATCGCAAGCAGCTGATCAAGCTGCTCGTGGAGCTTGGCCCGCTCGTCGTATTCTTCATCGGCAACAGCCGCTACGGCATCTTCGCTGGGACCGGGGCCTTCATGGTCGCGACGGTCATTTCGCTTGCGGCGTCACACTTCCTCCTTGGGCGGATCGCTACGATGCCGCTCGTTACCGGCGTCTTCGTGCTGGTGTTCGGCGGCTTGACGTTGTGGCTGCAGGACGATCATTTCATCAAGATCAAGCCGACCATCGTGAACGGTCTATTCGCGGCAATTCTATTCGCGGGTCTCTTATCAGGCCGTCTGTTTCTCAAGATCGTATTCGGTGACGTCATGCGCCTCTCCGAAGAGGGCTGGCGAATTTTGACGCTCAGATGGGCGTTATTCTTCGTATTTCTCGCGATCCTCAACGAGGTGATGTGGCGGCTGTTCTCCACCGACACGTGGGTGGCGTTCAAAGTCTTCGGGATTATGCCGATCACATTCCTCTTCGCGCTCGCCCAAATAGGGATCCTGAAGAAATATGAGGCCCCAGCCGAAAATGGTCCGAATGCGTCGTAATTCGCAGGCCCGGCTTTTCTCCCTTCGGTTATTCGCAAAATTTTGAACGCCGTTTGCCTTTTCACTGGACGGAGCACCCCGCATGCTATTTCTTGGCAGGAACTACCGGACTAAACTTTAGGTTTGATCATTTCGCCTTATCGCCGAGCCACGATTTCGAGTCTTGGAACTTCGATGGATCTTTCGGGGGGGAAGATGGGTGGAATGTATTGGGGCATGGAATGGCACGCGATACAATCAACCGCCTTGAACGGTCGCCTTTGCATCTTCTTCACAGAGCCGGACAATGTGCGGCTGATATCTTCCAAAGTGAACTTGGCGAGGATGATCTAACACCTCGCCAATATGCTATCTTGTTGACCGTCGCCAACAATGAGGGCGTCAGCCAGACTCAGCTCGTGGAGCTGACCGGCATCGACCGCTCGACACTGGCGGACGTGGTCCGCCGCATGCTCAAGAAGGGCTTGCTGCAACGCCGCCGTACGCGGGACGACGCGCGAGCCTATGCCGTCAAGGTGACGGATGAGGGTGCGAAAGTTCTGAAGGCGCGCGATCCGCTTGCTCGCAAGGTCGACGAGCGCATTCTGTCGGGGCTGCCAGCATCGCAAAGAGACCGTTTTCTCCAGGATCTCGGCACGATCATTCAGACGCTCAACCGCCTGAGAGAAAAAGAGAGCGCCGGCAAATCTGCGGACGCTCCCTCAACTCAGCGGCGTGGAGCTTAAGCGGCCTTCGGTACGAGGCGCTGATTCACGATCGTCTCTGCGATCTGCACGGCGTTGAGAGCAGCGCCCTTCAGCAGATTGTCGGAGACGATCCACATTGCGAGACCGTTTTCGACGGTCGCGTCTTCGCGGATGCGCGATACGAACGTCGAGAATTCGCCGGCCGCCTCGACGGGCGTGATGTAGCCGCCGGGCTCGCGCTTATCGATGACGACGATGCCGGGCGAAGCGCGCAGAATTTCACGGGCTTCTTCGGGGCTGATCGCGTTCTCGAACTCGATGTTCACTGATTCCGAATGGCCGACGAATACCGGAACGCGCACGCACGTCGCCGTCAGCTTGATCTTGGGGTCCAAGATCTTCTTGGTTTCGGCGAGCATCTTCCATTCCTCCTTCGTGTATCCGTCTTCCATGAAGACGTCGATGTGAGGAATGCAGTTGAAGGCGATCTGCTTCGGAAACTTCTTCGGATCGACTTCCTGGCCCGGCACGTACTTGCCTTTGGTCTGCTGCCAAAGTTCGTCCATCGCGTCCTTGCCGGCGCCGGAGACGGATTGGTAGGTCGAAACGACGACGCGCTTGATCTTCGCTGCATCGTGAAGCGGCTTCAGCGCCACGACAAGCTGCGCCGTCGAGCAGTTCGGGTTCGCGATGATGTTCTTTTTCGTGAAACCGCGGATCGCGTCGGCGTTCACTTCCGGCACGACGAGGGGCACGTCCTGGTCGTAGCGCCAGCACGACGAGTTATCGATGACGATCGTTCCCTGAGCGCCGATACGCGGCGACCATTCCTTCGAAACGGTCGATCCTGCCGACATCAAGCAGAAGTCGACGCCGGTGAAGTCAAACGTTTCTAGGTCCTGGCATTTGATGACGCGATCGCCGAACGAAACCTCTGTGCCCATCGAACGGCGCGATGCCAGAGCATGGAGTTCGCTGACGGGAAATTTGCGTTCCGCGAGCACATTCAGCATCTCGCGGCCTACGTTGCCCGTGGCGCCGACGATGGCGACCTTATAGCCCATAACGTTATGTCCTTGAAAAGCTTGGTTTTTATCTACGAGCTTGGCTCGCGCGATGCATGTCTTCCTGTGCGTTCACATACTCGGCCAGCCCAAGATTTTCAAGGATTGTCGAGGCATGGCAGCTGCACGCGGTCTTAATTGAACTTTGCGTACGGAAAATGAGGGTCGAGACATTCCGTCCAAGCGTCCGCGGCCGCGAAGGAAACATTTTATGTCTTTAGTAGCGGCAACAGTTCGCCGCTCGCGACAGAAGAAAAAGGGGACCGCCCGTGAAGCCGTTGAAGACGCTTACGATGTTTGCCATCGGGGCGCTTGTGCTTACTGCTCCAGTATTCTCGCCATCCAGCTTGGCGATCAGCGCGTGGCTGGACGATGCGGAGCTTCAGCGATTCAAGGACGCGACGCTCGAGGGCCGCTACGCGAACGGCAAGCATTTCACCGAACACTACGGGAGCGACGGGCGGCTCAACTACGTCGAAGCCGCGATGACGCTCCGCGGGCACTGGTCGATCACCCAAGGCACGCTGTGCACGATCTATGATTTCGACGAGACGGGCGGGTGCTACCGCGTCGCGAAAGTCGATACCAACTGCTACGAATTCTATTTCGTTTCGCGAACGGAACAAGCAGCGCCGGGTCCGGGCGACGGCAAGCCGCGCTGGACTGCTCGCGGGGCCATTCAGGGCCAGCCGAGCGCCTGCCAAGACGAGCCGAGCGTTTAATTGCGCTTGGCGACTCGCGTTCCGCGAGCCGGCCGCCAAGCGCGGGATGTTTCTTCGTTCTTCGGCTGTCTCCCCGCCGCAGAGAAGCGGAGAGCCGGGATCCAGAGCACCTTGTGACGTGCGATCAGGCGGCCAGCGACTTCAGCTCTGCTTCAATGGCTTTGCCCATCTCGCTCGTGCCGACCTTCGTCATTCCGGGTTGCATGATGTCGCCAGTTCTGAGGCCCTTATCGAGGACGCCCGCAATCGCCTTCTCGACGAGATCGGCTTCGGCGCCGAGGTCGAACGAATAGCGAAGCGCCATCGCGAACGAGGCGATCGTTGCAATCGGGTTCGCGAGGCCTTGGCCAGCGATGTCGGGCGCCGAGCCGTGCACGGGCTCGTAAAGCGCCTTGCGGCGGCCGGTCTTGGGATCGGGAGCGCCTAGCGACGCCGACGGCAACATGCCGAGCGAGCCCGTCATCATGGCGGCTTCATCGGACAGGACATCGCCGAAGAGATTGTCGGTGACGATGACGTCGAACTGCTTCGGATTGCGGATCAGCTGCATCGCGCAGTTGTCGGCGAGAATGTGCTCGAGCTTTACGTCGGGCGCATAAGACTTATGGACGTCGGTCGTGACCTGCTTCCAGAGCACGCCGGTCCGCATCACGTTGTGCTTTTCGGCCGAGTGCACGAGGTTGTTGCGCTTCCGTGCGAGGTCGAATGCCACCTTGGTGATCCGCTCCACTTCATGCGTGGTGTAGACCTGCGTGTCGACCGCGCGGCGCTCGCCGTTCTCGAGCGTCACGATTTCTTTCGGCTCGCCGAAATAGACGCCGCCCGTCAGCTCGCGCACGATCATGATGTCGAGGCCTTCGACCAGCTCGCGCTTCAGGCTCGAAGCATCGGCAAGCGCGGGGTAGCAGATCGCGGGGCGAAGGTTGGCGAAGAGATCGAGATCTTTCCGCAGGCGCAGAAGACCGGCTTCCGGGCGATGCTGATAGGGAACGTTTGCCCACTTCGGTCCGCCGACGGCGCCGAAGATCACAGCGTCGGCTTTTTCCGCCTTCGCCATTGCCTCGTCGGTGATCGCGACGCCATGCGCATCGTATGCCGCGCCGCCGACAAGATCGCGGTCAACAGAGAAGCGGACGACATTGCTCTTGCTGTTGAAGAAACCGATGAGCCGTTCGACCTCTGCGATTGTTTCAACGCCGATGCCATCGCCAGGGAGCAAAAGAAGGTTGTGCGTCGTCATCGGTTAACAATCCTTGGTCCAACTCAGGTGGGGAAATCAGTCGGGGGGAGTGCTAGCGTTTGGACAGGCGCGCGGCAAGCTCCCGGCCGCGAAAAACGGCACTTTGGCGCAGAGGGTGACATGCAGCTTCGACGGTGTCGGTCAGCTCCGGCGGCATTGGGACTTCTGCTGACAGGCCTTCTGGCCCAGGGCGCGGCTTCAGAGGACCGGCCAGAGCTGTCGCTGCCGCTTGCCTGCCAGCCCCATAAGACCTGTTTCATTCAGAACTACGTCGACATCGACCCTGGGCGCACCGCCAAGGACTACATGTGCGGCCGGGCCACTTACGATAAGCACAGCGGCGTCGATTTTCGCCTGCTCTCCGCAGCGGCGACCCAGCCACCGGTGGCCGTTCTCGCGTCAGCCGACGGCACCGTCAAAGCGGTGAGGGATGGCGTCGCGGACGTTTTCTTCAAAAAGGCGAAGCCGCAAGACGTTGCGGGCCGGGAATGCGGCAACGGCGTCATTCTCGATCATGGGGGTGGCTGGGAAACCCAGTATTGCCACATGCGCCAGGGCAGCGTGCGCGTCGCCAAGAACCAGACCGTCAAGCGCGGCGATCAGCTGGGTGAGGCCGGATTTTCCGGCATGGCGGATTTCGCGCAAGTCCACATCAGTGTTCGTCACGACGGGAAAATCGTCGATCCATTTCTGCCGGATGTGGACGGAAAATGCGATCCCAATGCTCGCGGTCCGGGGATGTGGCAGCCGGCGGCCGCGGCGGCGTTTCCTTATAAAAACGGCGAAATGATCGGCGCGGCGTTCGCAGGCGCGCCGCCGACTGTCGAGGCGCTCGAAATCAACGATCGCGACGTCGTTCCGCTGACGGCGTCATCGCCCGCGATCATCCTCTACGGCCGCTTCATCAATCTGATGAAAGGCGACCTCGTGCGTTTCGTGGCTTCGGGTCCGGGGAGTGAGATTTTTGACGAGAGTGCCGCTCCGCTCGAGCGCGATAAGGCAACGTACGTTGCATTTGCCGGAAAACGCCGCCTCTTGGACGCTTGGCCTGCAGGACACTACAGCGGGCGCGTGGAGCTCATTCGCGATAAAGGCGTCATCGCGACGAACCTCGTCAGCTTCGATCTCGCTGGGGCGCCCGGGGCCGAACCATCCGTACCGTCACGACAGGAAGCCCGGTAGCGGAACGAGCAGTGTAAAGCCGCCGATGGTCAGAACCGCACCGAAGCCGCCGAGCACAAAGCTTACGTAAAGGAGGAGGTTGCCGCCCGAGATCAGCGCAACGGAAGCAAGCACGATCGCGATTTGCAGGAGTGCCTGACCGTAGTCGAAATAAGGGCCGCGCTTCAGGGCTTCGTCACGCGAGGCCTCAAGCGCTTTACCTTTCGCGAAGAGTTCGTCGAGGCCTTCGCCCCGATCCGGATCGGAAGTGAGCTGCTTATCCAGCGCCTTGTAGTCGGCGATTTTTGCTTCGATCAGCTTTTTGGCGTCGTCCGGCATCGCGGGCGTCGACTTCAGCATCACATCGAATTCGTCGACGTGAAGCCGCAGTGACTGGCGGCGCGCATTCTTAGCCTGGAAGAAGGACCAGACATTGGCGGCGGCGATATTGTGCTGGGTCGCGTCTTGCTGGGAATTGCTGTCGCCGAGGCTGCAAAGAGCGAGAACGACAGCGAGAATGCCGACATAGACGCCGATGAGCTTCTCTCGGGTTTTTATGACGTGGTCGCTCGGGCTTTCGCGGTTGACGCCTTCTGCGGCCGCGTCGCGACTGAGTTCTTCCAACGCCATCTCACCCCCGGGTCGATCAGCACTGTTTAGACGATATGTTCCTTGGTCGATGCGATAATCGATGCAGTCCTGGGCTTAGACAATACGATCCTCAGGCGGCGCCGCAAGCGAGCGCGCCGGCAGCAGATCCTTGCGGTCGATCGCCTTGCCGTCTGCCCCGAGCCTGTAAAGAATTGGAGCGCCGGTCGCGAGTTCACGCTCCAGGATTTCATCCTTGGACAGATTTTCCAGGATCATCACGAGGGATCGAAGCGAGTTGCCGTGCGCCACGATGATCACGTTCTTGCTCGCCGTGATTTGCGGCCAGATGACGTTATCATAGTAGGGCCGCACGCGGGCGAGTGTGTCCTTCAGACTTTCGCCGTCCGGCGGCGCGATGTCGAAGGAGCGGCGCCAGAGCTGGACCTGGGATTCGCCCCACTTCTTCCGGGCCTCATCCTTGTTGAGGCCCGAGAGCGCGCCATAGTCGCGCTCGTTCAAAGCAGCGTTGCGAATGATCGGCACGTCGGGCTGGTGAAGCTCCGACAGGATGATATCGAGCGTGCGCTGCGCGCGCTTCAGAACGCTTGTGAAAGCGATATCGAACTTGACGCGGTGGTCGCGGATCATCCGGCCCGCCACGCGAGCCTCGATCACGCCCTTCTCGGTCAGATCCGGATTGCGCCAGCCCGTGAACAGATTGAGCTTATTCCACTCGCTCTCGCCGTGGCGGACAAGCACGAGAATGTTGTCTGTCAGAGCGTCCGTCATCTCGTCATCCCGGCGTCTCCAGCAGCGTACGGCAATTGCCTGATTAGATACCCAGCACGTCGGTCATCGCGTAGAGACCCGGCGCGCGGCCTTTTGACCAAAGGGCCGCTCTCACTGCGCCCCGGGCAAAAATCCCTCGATCAGCCGCGCGATGGGTCAGCTCTATGCGCTCTCCCTCGCCAGCAAAAATCACCGTGTGATCGCCGACGACGCTGCCTCCGCGCAACGTGGCAAACCCGATATCTCCTGCCCGGCGAGGACCGGTGTGTCCGTCGCGGACGCGAACGGAATGATCTTCGAGCGCGATTTTTCGGCCAGCGGCAGCGGCTTCTCCCAACATCAAGGCCGTTCCGGACGGGGCGTCTATTTTCGCCCGGTGATGCATTTCAACAATTTCGATGTCGTAGTCGTTCCCGAGCGCGGCGGCCACCTGGCGTGTCAGCGCCTGCAGGAGGTTGAGGCCAAGGCTCATGTTTCCGGCCTTGACGATCGGCGTCCGCTTTGCGGCGTCTGCAATCGCGGCCAGTGCCTCGGCGTCGAAGCCGGTCGTGCCGATGATATCGGCCGTTCCGGAGCTTGCCGCCAGCCGGGCAAATTCCACGCTTGCCTTCGGAATGGTGAAATCGACGATGGCGTCGGCCCCGGCAATAACAGCGGCGGCGTCGCTCGTTACGGCGATGCCGAGGTGCTCGAGCCCCGCGAGTTCGCCGATGTCCTTTCCAAGGACCGACGAGCCCGGCGTTTCGGTGGCGCCGCTAACGCTGCAGCCGGGTTCGGCGGCGATCGCGCGGATCAGTTCGCGGCCCATTCGGCCGGCCGCGCCCATGACGGCGATCTTCATGTCGTCTCCGGTAGCTCGAAGGTAAGCCGTTCAGCCCGGCGGATATAGCAATTCGGTTGCTCGACCGTAAAGGGCAGGTCCGGGATAATTACCGGATCGAGGCCCTTAACGGCGAGCAATCGTCGTCAAATCCGTCAAGCGGGGGTTTTGGCGCGCTTCAGGGCATCGACAATGAGCGATTTGGCTTCGTCGACGTGGCCCCAGTGATCGATCTTCACCCATTTGCCAGGTTCGAGATCTTTGTAGTGGGCAAAGAAGTGCTCGATCTGCTCGATGGAGATCTTCGGAAGGTCGGTATAGGTCGTCACGGTGTCGTAGCGCTTCGTCAGCTTGCTCGAGGGCACCGCGATAATCTTTTCGTCGCCGCCGCCGTCGTCCGACATCACAAGCACGCCGACGGGGCGGCAGTTGATAACTGCGCCCGGAACGATTGCACGCGTGTTGCAGACGAGAACGTCGATCGGATCGCCGTCACATCCCAATGTATGGGGGACGAAGCCGTAATTGCCGGGGTAACGCATCGGCGTGTAGAGAAAGCGATCGACGACGAGAGCGCCGGACGCCTTGTCCATCTCGTACTTGATCGGCTCGCCGCCGACCGGCACTTCAATTACGACATTGATATCATCCGGCGGCATGTTGCCGGGGCTGATTGCGTCGAGACGCATGGGTGGACCTCAAATTAAATCGTTTCGTTTGCGGCCGGACTTCGCGTGGAAGAGCGGCGTTTCCAGGACCGCTTAGGTCACAGCCTGCAAGCATCACATGCGGCAAAAGCAGCCCGCTGGCCATAGGCCAATGGTGCCTTTACCACTCGAACGCGATGCGGGTGCTGAGGACTTTGCCAAATCGGACGCAGGAGCGCCGCGTCGGGCGGCCGCCGCAGCGGATATAGAAGGCTCGGGCCCTGTCGTTGCCTTCGAGCGCCCAGACGATCAAGCGCTCCAGGTCGAGGCCGTCGAGCGTCGCGCGGCAGGCCTCGAACAAATGTTCGCCGATGCCGAGGCCTTGGTAAACGGGCGTTAAGTAAAGCTCGTAAATCTCGCCACCGTCACGGCCGCCGCCACGAGCGCGCCCGCACGTTGCATAGCCTGCGATGGTGTCGCCGTGCAGAGCGACGAGCAGATTTCGTTCGGCCGCGATCGCGCGACGCCACCAAGTGGCATCGCGGCGTATAGTTTCTCGTTCGAGATGGAGAGACGGGAGAATGCCGGTGTAGGCAAGCCGCCATGAATCGCGGAAAACCTGAGCGATCTCCCCTGCGTCGGCAGGCCGGGCGTTGCGGACAGAAACCTCGAGGCTCTGGTTCAGCATACCAACAGTCTAGCGCCAAGACGGGTAAAACGCATCAGCGGTTCTGACCGCGACCCAAATAAAAAAGACGCGGAACAAGTGTCCCGCGTCCAGTTTTCGACCGAAGTGCCCCACTCGACCGGCCTTAATGGCGGCCGTCGTCATACTCGAGTGCTTAGCCGACGCTCTTGAACTGCTCGAACGACTTCGTCGTCGCGGCGCCAACCGTTTCAAGTGTCTGCTTGGTGACCTTGTTCGAAAGCTCGAAGAGCTCCTTCGACTGGGAACCCGCAACGGCGAACTGCTGCTGCCAATAGTTTGCCTGAAGGCGTGCGATTTCCGGGAACGTGCGGGCGCGTGCCATGGCCTGAGCGGCTTCGAAAGCGGCTTCCGTGTTGGCAAGCGTGTTCGCAACGATCTTCTCGCCGATCGACTTAGCGCCGGCCTGGGTCGTCAAAAGGACTTCCTCGGCGACCTTGGCGTTGTCTTTCGCGAGGGATGTGAACTTGTGATAGGCGTCGCGCGATTTCGCGATTGCATCCTCAGCAAACGCGGAAATGTTCTCAGGAACCTTGGCGTCCTTGCCGGCGGTGAACATCTCTTGAGCCTGCTTGGTGAAGTCTTGAACTTGGCGGGTAAAAGCATCGGTCATTGGGGTGACTCCTAATTTTTCAATAAATTGAGTGCGACTTCCAAAGAAGGGCTGGCGCCCGATGGCGAAACCAGTGCTCGATATATATGCAAAGTCATTGTGCGATGCAATATGTTTTTGCTTCGCACTTCCAGAAATGCGCGTTTCAATGCCTAAAGCGCGTCCTTATGCCTCAAATATGGTTAAACGCCGACCTTGAAGGGCAGTTATCCCCTACCCTCTTGTTCGCACATGCGAAGGCTGATGCTCATTTCAAATGCGTCAAAGTTTTGAAAAAACATCGCGATAGCCGATCGCGCTCGGATCGAACATAACGTCGCGGCGCGTGAGAGGACGGGCCAGAACCAGTCCTTCGAGCGTCCGGCAGCGCGAAAGCGCGACGTACGTCTGGCCGTGCGCGAACGTGCCTCCGCCGAGGTCGACATAGACCTTGTCGAGTGTCAGCCCCTGGGCTTTGTGAATCGTCAGAGCCCAGGCGAGACGAAGCGGGAATTGCTTGAACGTCCCTGCGATCGTCTCGACGATCTTTTCGGCGGATTGATCGAAAGCGTAACGCCGATGTTCCCAGGCGACCTGCTCGACTTCGTATTCCTTGCCTGAAACTTCGACGAAGATCTGCTTATCCGTCAGGCGCGAGACGCGGGCGATCGTGCCGTTGACCCAACGCTTGTCGGGATCGTTTCTCAGCATCATCACCTTGGCGCCGACCTTCAGCTCGAGAGCGACGTCGGCCGGCTGGACGTTCGTTGCAAAGTCGCCGGTGATATTCGCATCGAAACGCGTCGGCTGGCCTTTCAGCGCTTCGAGATACGCGGTGTTGATGCGCTTGGCGGCTGCGTTCGTCGTCGTCAGGATCACATACGGCTCGCCTTCGGCAAGCGTGCGGATCGGGCTGACGCGCTTGTTGATGAAGGCGAGATCGTCGTCGCTGACGCTGCCTTCGCGCACGGAGTTCAGCACATGGATCAGCGCGTCGTCGGTCTGGCGGAAGATCTGGTCGAGTTCGAGAAGCGCCGTGCCGCTTCCTTCCCTGAGCGCCGGTATCGAAAAGAAAAATGGGCTTCCGTGCGTTTCGACGAGATGCGTGAGGACTTCGCGCTCCTGAATGACCGGCGGCAATTGATGAAGATCGGCGAACAGCAAGATACGCGCGCCACCGAAGGGCTCGCGCGGGCGTCCGCGGTTGACGCGAAGTGAGCGGTCTATCGCCCACATCATATCGGATCTGACCATCGAGGCTTCGTCGATGACGACGAAATCGAGTTCGCGCATCACGCGGCCGTTGCGGCTTCGGCGAATGTCACTTTCCTGAATGAGCCGAGGCGGAAAGCCGAAGAATGAATGGATGGTCTGGCCGCCGATGTTGATCGCGGCGAGGCCGGTCGGTGCGAGCACGACCATGCGGTCTTCGTAGGCGTCGCGCAGCGCTTTGAGCAGTGTCGACTTGCCGGTTCCGGCGCGTCCGGTGACGAACAGGTTGCCGGTCTCTTCTTCCATGAAGGCGGCTGCGCGCTCGAAGGCCGGCGTCGGCGTTACGCCGTTGGGCCAATCGATCACCGCAGCCAACGGCTGTCGATGGCCGTCTCCAATGATGTGTCGATGGAAGGAGGCATTGTCAGGTGGTTCGGCCCATTGCCCCGGTGACGCCGAATTGGCGCCCGGCAGTCAAACCAAACGTCGACTCATAAGTCAAATCGGCGCCGGGCAGGTTGCTCTCAGGGCGCGGGTCCGGGCATCGTATCATCGGCGGCGAGGGAGACGAATTTACGCAGCACGGCCACGCTCCAGCTCGAATTTCCAGGCGCGAAAGCCATGCGGCCGGCACATTTGCAAGTCAAAAAGGTATGCTGATCGCCATATCTTTTTTCGCGACCAATCCATCTACGAGGGGGCAACAGATGGCGCGCATACGCACGCATCCCGGCAAGATCATATGGTACGACTACTGCGAACCACGCGATTGGAGCGTCAGGCAATTCGCCGAGAAAATGAGCATGACCCCCGAAGATGCGGTCGAGATCATCTTGGGCGAGCGCCGCGTCGACGGGGAGACGGCAGCTCGGCTGGCGTCTCTATTCAACACGACGCAGGGGTTCTGGCTGCATTTGCAGCGTAAATACGACGCTTCGAAACTGAAAGCGGCAAAGCGCGCGGATTACTGACGGCGCCATCGTAGGCCACGGCTTCGCGATCAGGATCGCAAGCTGAAGCTCGCCTCTTATGTCCCAAGTGGGGCCTGATGAGATAAAATTACGGGCGGAACTCCGAAGGAGCCGCCGCCCGAAATATCATTCAATGAGTTTGCGACGTTAGTCGGCGCTCATGTTGATCAGCTTAAAATTCTTATCAAACTTCAAGTCGTACTGACCGCCCTCTTTGCATTTGGCATCGTCGAGTTCGTAAACGCCGCTGCCTTCAGATTCCTTTTCCCACTTGCCGCCTTCGCATCCCACTGCGGCGGCTGCGGCCGTTGCGCTCTTCATCTCGGCCTCGGAGAGCGGTGTGTCTGCAAACGCAGGCATGGACATCGCGATCACTGCACCAACTGCGATGGCAAAACGCTTCATCAGGTCTTCTCCTATGACTTGGTCTATCACCCAAGCGTCATTTGGGTGATGAATACCTCAGGACAACCCGGGAATTTTTCCCGAGTGCCTGAAATCACAAGGAAATGAGCCCTCGTTACCTCAAGCAGCGCCGCTCGCGCGATCGGCTTCGCTCTTGCGGCTTTGGCGCTTGCGTTCGTTGGGATCGAGCCAGCGCTTGCGCAGGCGGATCGACTTCGGCGTGACCTCGACGAGTTCTTCGTCGGTGATGTAGCTCATCGCCTTTTCGAGAGTCAGACGCATCGGCGGGGTCAGCAGCACGGCGTCGTCCTTGCCCGAGGCGCGGACGTTCGTCAGCTTCTTGCCCTTGACGACGTTGACTTCGAGATCGTTCTCGCGCGAGTGCTCGCCGACGATCATGCCCTCGTAAACGCGGTCCTGCGGGTTGACCATGAACGGGCCGCGATCCTGCAGGTTGAAAATGGCGTAGGCGACGGCTTCGCCTGGGCTGTTGGAAATCAGCACGCCCGTGCGGCGTCCGGCGATTTCACCCCGGTACGGCTTATAGGCGTGAAACAGCTTGTTCATGATGCCGGTGCCGCGCGTGTCGGACAGAAGCTCCGACTGATAGCCGAGCAGGCCGCGCGTCGGTACGTGGAACACCATGCGTGTGCGTCCACCGCCGGACGGGCGCATCTCGAGAAGATCGCCTTTGCGCTCGGCGAGCTTCTGCACGACGACGCCCGTGTAGTTGTCGTCGACGTCGACGATGACTTCCTCGATCGGCTCGAGGCGCTGGTTGGTCTCGGGATCTGTCTCGAACACCACCTTCGGCCGCGACACGGTCAGCTCGAAGCCTTCGCGGCGCATGTTCTCGATCAGGATCGCGAGCTGAAGCTCGCCTCGGCCCGAGACGATGAAGCTGTCGTTATCGTCGCTTTGTTCAATGCGAATAGCGATATTGCGCTCGGCTTCCTTCAGCAGGCGATCGCGGATGACGCGGCTTTGAACCTTATCGCCCTCTTGGCCCGCAAAAGGCCCGTCGTTGATGCGGAACGTCATCGACAGCGTCGGCGGATCGACGGGCTGGGCGGGCAGCGGTTCGGTAACTGCCGGATCGCAGAGCGTATCGGCGACGTTCGCCAAGCTCATGCCTGCGAGCGCGATGATGTCGCCGGCGCCTGCCGATTCAACCGGGGTGCGCTCGAGGCCGTGAAACGCCAGAACCTTTTGAACGCGGAAGCTCTCCAGAACCTTGCCTTCGCGGTCGAGGGCCTTCAGCTGCTGGTTCGGCTTGACGGTGCCCGACGTAACGCGCCCCGTGAGAATACGGCCAAGGAAGGGATCGGCGTCCAGCGTCGTCGCAAGCATACGGAACGGGCCATCGTCGACGGCCGGCGGCGGCACGTGATCGAGGATGAGATCGAACATCGGCGCCAGATTTTCCTGCGGACCCGCAGGATCGCGCGCCATCCAGCCCGAGCGGCCTGAGCCGTAGAGAATGGGGAAGTCGAGCTGCTCGTCGGTCGCGTCGAGGTTCGCAAAGAGGTCGAAGACTTCATTCAAGACGTCTTGGTGCCGTTCGTCCGGGCGGTCGATCTTGTTGATCGCGACGATCGGGCGGAGGCCGCGCTTCAGGGCCTTCGAGACGACGAATTTCGTCTGCGGCAGCGGGCCTTCCGAGGCGTCGACAAGCACGATGACGCCGTCGACCATGTTGAGGATGCGTTCGACCTCGCCGCCGAAGTCGGCGTGACCGGGCGTATCGACGATGTTGATGTGGGTACCTTTCCACTCAACGCTCGTACATTTGGCGAGGATGGTGATGCCCCGCTCGCGTTCGATGTCGTTCGAGTCCATCGCGCGTTCGGCGACCTTCTGGTTTTCCCGGAACGAGCCGGACTGCTTCAGAAGCTCGTCGACGAGTGTCGTCTTGCCATGGTCAACGTGAGCGATGATCGCGATATTGCGAAGGGCCATTTCAAACCTGAGTTATGGATGAGCGCCACGGGCTGTGCCACTGCAGCGCAATATAGGGCTCGCACCTAGCATGGCGGCACGGCGCTGTGCTAGGCAGCTTCGGAAATCTAGGGTGCGGCTTATCAGTCGGAAAGCCCGACATGGCGCCCTTTGGCACGATATTTGTTATGTGGTGCCGCAGAGGCGCATATCCACCCCGATTAGACCGCTCAGGACGCTGCTAGCGGACAGGGACGCTTTCAGTCGCCGGTTTTGAGGCTTCTTCCTCGGTCCGCAGGGTTGTTAGAAATTCGTCAATATCGGGCCGCGGAGAGGGTTCGCGCTCAAGGCGCCGCCGCTGGTTCTCCGCGACGACGAGCGCCGAGACAGCCGCCCCCGGGGTCTTCAGGCGGCGGCTTCCGGGGATCAATAACGGATGCTGCGGCTCTTCCAGGTCGAGCTCTTCCAGGAAGGTTTCGCGAAGTGCCGCGAACGCTTGCAAAATCGCATCGCGGACAAGTGCCTTCTTCTCGTTCGATGCCTCCGGCGTGACCCTTGGATCGAGCGTCTGAAGCGCCCGGCGCATGTCATGGAGCGGGGCATAGGGATAAAGGCCGATCAGGCCATCGGTTTCGCCGGTGTTGCGATAGACGATGCGCATCGTGTCGATCGTCTCGCTGATCCGGTAGTACGCCGCGAGATAATCGTCGGTCGCGAGGTAAGGCTTTTCACAGGTCGACAGCAGGACGGATTTCGTCCGCACGATGTTGCGCCATTCCTCTTCGAGGCTATCGATGAAATTCGACCGCTTCTGGAAGACGTTGGAAATATAGGCGACGCCGCCCGTCGCGATCAGCAACGACATGTCGCGCATGAATTCGTAAACGTTGCTGGCAGCGGAGACGACAAAGGGCGGAAGGCCCGGAACGTCGTCGGCGAACTTCGACGCGAGCAGCAAAAGCAGTACCACGGCGAGCAGCCAATACAGCCGCGAGAGCGTGCGGTTGACGGAGACGCGGGTCATGACATCAAAACTCCGGCGGGCGCTACGCTAGGCGCGAGATATGCCCGGAGAAGCGGGTCTTTTGCAAATGCCGCCCGCTAATTATTTTCCCCGTCGGCGGGCTGCTTCAAGATCGACCAGTTGATGATCGCGATCTGGGCGCCGATCAGCAGCATCACGAGATTGATGCGAAACCCGATAAAGGCGGCCCATAATCCGACGATGACACCGAGCAGGGCAATCGTCCGGACAGCACCCGCTTCAGGCAGTATCGCGCCCAGCATGTCCCGATAGATCCTGCCGCCATCGAGCGGAAAGGCCGGGAGCAGATTGAAGACGAGCATCGCCAGGTTGATGCCGCCGAGCGTCAGCGCGGCTTGCAACTTCCACGGACTGTCTTCGAGCCATGGTGCGGGGTCGATCGGGCCGAAGCGGCCATTGAAGCCGACTTCGGGTTGGCCGAGAGCATTCCAGCCCAGAAGAAAGATCAGCCCGTTGGTCAGGGGGCCCGCAAACAGGATGATGATGTTTGCGAGTTTGGACGGGGGCGGGCGGAGCATCCGGGTCCAGCCGTAGAACCCGCCGACAAGAATTTCACCGACTGGGACGGCGAAAAGCCGGGCGACGAGTGCGTGACCGATTTCGTGGAGGAGCACCGACAGAAAGACTCCGGCCACGAGGACGGAGAAGGCAACCGGGGATTGCTGGAAGATGCCGATCAGGAATAGCGGCACCAGAGCGAACGTGATGTCGACCTTGATCGGAATTCCGGCGAGGCGGAAGATTTCCAGTCTCGGCGTATCGGCAAGGTAATTCATGTCAGTCCTGCCAATCCGCCGAGTGAAAAAGTCCTTCAGACTCTTATCGCCCGGCCTCTACTCGGCTTGCCGGATGGCGAACTTGATCGAGTCCTTTTTAATGTTGCTGAATTGGACGGTAAACGGTGTGGCATCCAAATTAAAGCGAAGTGTCTTTCTGACTCCATCGCAATCGGATTTGCCGCTGTGTGCTGTCGGCTTCAACGGCTTGCCATCCTGCACGATGTCAATCCAGCCGGGGGATTGGAGCGTGACCTGATACAGGCCAGGTGCGCTGCTCGGACTCTGGAAATCGACGATACCGCCGTAAACGTCGCCTTCCGGTTTCAGTCTGCCTGTCGGCGCAACGGGGAAGACCACGGCGCTCATCGGTTCGAGCGAAAGCGTCATGGCTTTTGCGGGTGGTTCGGCAAGTTTTGCGCCGGATTTTAAAGCTTCGCTGTCCGGAGCCTTCATCCATTGGAGTTCGGTCTTGATCGGCCAGGGAAAGCTATCGCAGCCCCCGGTCTCGGCAGCAAAAGCCGTCGATGCCGCTGCCAGCACGACAGTACAGGCAGCGACGGGCAACAATCCGAATTTTCTCATGCTAGTTTACCATCACCATGACGTCGGTCGCTTTGATTACGGCGGACGCCGCCATGCCTTTGACGAGCCCGAGGTCATCAACGGCCTCGTTGGTGATCGAGGCCATCACGATGGTGCCGCCGCCGACATCGATCCGTACGTGGGAGGTTGTCGCGCCCTTATGGACGTCGACGACCGTTCCTTTGATGACGTTTCTTGCACTGATTTTCATCGGACCTCCTCTTCATCAGAAGCGAGCCCGCACATTAGCGAACAACTGCCGCCCTGGCTCGGGGAAACCATCTGCCAGAGAATAATTTTCATCGAGCAAGTTCATGGCGCCAATCGCAATTGAGGTGCCCTCGGTAAACGTATATTCAGCCTGGAAGTTCACCAGAGCGTAGGCGCCGAGATCAATGTAGTTCGGCTTGCCGGTGTAACCGCTCGTCTTACCGCAGTTGCCGGTCGCGTTGGCGGCGCCTGTCGTATTCACAAGCGTCGATGAGCAACTGGTGACGAGGGCCGTGCGGTCGGTCGCGAGTTCAACGCTCGGCGTCAGCGTCAGCCTGTCGGTGGCTTTCCATGCGAGATAAACGAGCGCCTTATGCCGGGGCGTGCCTTCGAGCTGCGTGGCGGCGACTGAATTATACTCCGTTGTCGTCGAGCCTGGGGCGAGCGTTGCTGAGTCAAAGTCGAGGTGGCGCTCGAGATAGGTGTAGTTGCCGCCGAGCCGCAGCCCGGGCATCACGTCCCAGTCGGCCGACAGTTCGAAGCCGTAGTTATAGCCATCGGCGTTGAAGCCGATGATCGAGTTCTTGCTGTTGGCGCCGCCCGAGAAGGCGTTCTGAATGCTGTCGTCGATGTTGGCATAGAAGATCGCCGACGATACGTGGACATTTCGGAACACGGTATCGCTGATGCCGATTTCGTAGTTCGTCGCGCGCTCGGGAGCGATGTCGGGGTTTGCCGTCTTCGAGCCAAAGCGCGTGCTGTAGCGCTCGAACAGCGTCGGGAAGCGCGTGCGGCTCGATACGTCGGCGTGGACCTTGCCGGTGTCGCTATAGCTGTAGATCGCTGCGGCTTGCCAGTTCCAGGCATCGACGTCGGGCTTATCGGTGCCGCCGTTGGCATAGAGAACTTGATTAGTGTCGTAGCTCGTGCCGGCTACGATATCGAGTGAGCGCGTGGCGTGGAACGTGTTCTCGAGAGCGAAAGACCACGTTTCTTCCGACTGCCGTTTCGCGGGATCAAGGGTAACCGAATAGGTCGGTACGTATTTGTAGTTGATGCTTTGCTCATTGTGGAAGTCGCGACGGAAGTGAATCGCGCCCTTCAGCGTGTTCATCGGAATGAGGTCTGTGCCCATTTCGACGAAGCCACCGTAGGAATAGTCATCGTAGGGGCTGTCGGTGAACTGGTTTGTATAGGTCGCGTTCGGATAGAACGAGATCGAGTTCTGGAAGGTGTTATAGTAGGCGTTGGTCTTGACGTATGACGCATCGCCGAGCTTCGTCTTCGACAGCCAGGACAGCGATGACGTATCCCATTGCGGCCAATCCCAATAACGAACCGTGTTGCCGTTGAAGTAGCCCTGCACGATCTGCCGTTCGGTGCTCAGCGGCGCGCCCTTTTCGCCCTGCTGATTGGTGTAGTTGATGCTGTATTCGTCGGTCGCGTTCGGGGTCAGGCCGACCTTGGCGTTGATGCGCCAATCGCGGAAGTCAGAATTATCGCGTTCGCCGCTTCTCTGATACGGGAAGCCCGCCGCGACGCCCTGGTTATAACCGAGTGTCGAGGAATTGGCGGGCTTAAAGTCGTGCGAGAGGTTGAAGTGGTCCTGGTCGACGATGTTGCCGCTGACCTGGGCGTAGTAGCCCTTCTGGCGCGTGCCGGCGTAGGCGTAAGCGTTCCAGGAATTGAGGCTGCTGAGATCACCGTCGGTGACGAGACCGGTGCGGCCCTCGAGTTCGATTTCCTTCGTCGGCTTGCGGCTCACGAGGTTGATCGCGCCGCCTTCGCCGCCTGGACCGTTCAGGACGGAGACGTAGCCTTTTGCAACCTGGACTTCCGCGAGGTCCGGCGTCAGGAAGCGGCTGAAATCCAGCCGGTTATCGGCCGGCAGATAAACGCGCACGCCGTCGATCGACAGCGGCACCTGGTAGCGATTGAAGCCGCGCACGAAGATATCTTTTTCGTTGCGGCTGCCGCCGGAGTTGGTCGACGACACGCCGGGCAACAGGTTGACGGCCTGATCGAGCGAGTTCTTGTTGAACGTCCACATCGCTTCGTTGGTGACGGTGCTGCCGCCGATCATGTCGATCTGGCCGAGCGTGAATACGCCGATCGCGGGACCGCCAGATTTTGACGTTGAGCCGGTAGGACTTGCGCCGCCTGCAGATCCTTCACTCGCGTCGGCGGTGTTTTCTTTCGCCGTGCCGGACGTGGCGGCCTTCACAACTTGCGGGGCAGACTTTGGTTGGGCGCGGCGGCCGAGCGGTTCGGTCGGCGACTGCACAACGACAGGTGGGAGAACCGAGGCCTCGTCGGCCGTTACATCGCCACCTGGTGTCGGCGCCTGTTGAGCTTCTGCTTGATGCGATTCAACAACGAATACGCACACGGCCGCTACGGCGGCCAACGCAATCCGCGACATCTTCCCCCCAATTTCTTTCTTACGCGGTGCCCCCGCACCGAACGTCTCGTTATAGTCAGAAGGATATATAGCCACACAGCTATAACGATGGGCAAGCGTAAATCGTCGCACCGGTTTTCGCGGTGCGACGACGCTCATTGGCAGGGAGTAAACTTATTCGCCTCTCGCTATCGCGATGAGACGCAAACGTATCCGCTCAGATGATGCTCTTCGCGTAGAGGTCGGTGCGGCGGTCGCGGAAGAATCCCCACTCGGCGCGATACGTTTCGATGAGGTCGAGATCGAAGGTGTGAATGAGAACGCCTTCGTCCTGCGCGCCGAATTTCTGGACGAGTTCGCCGCGGTGGTCAGAGATGAAAGAGTGGCCGTAGTACTTCTGCTTCACGCCATCGTTGTCTTCCTCGCCGATGCGATTGGCTGCAACGATCGGCACGGAGTTCGAAACGGCGTGGCCCTGCATCGCGCGCTGCCACTGGAGATGCGTGTCGAGTGACGGATCGTAAGGTTCCGATCCGATTGCGGTCGGATAGAATAAGATCTCGGCGCCTTGGAGAACCATGGCGCGGGCGCTTTCCGGGTACCATTGATCCCAGCAGATGCCGACGCCGATCTTTCCGCGTTTCGTATTCCACGTCTTGAAGCCGGTATCGCCCGGCCGGAAATAATACTTTTCCTGGTAGCCGGGGCCGTCCGGAATATGGCTCTTGCGATAAACGCCGAGGATTTCGCCGTCTGCGTCGGCAATTGCGATGCTGTTGTAGTAGCGGGGGCCGTCCTTCTCGAAGAACGATATCGGGATGACGACCTTCAGCGACTTCGCGATCTCGCGGAGTGCGATCACGCACGGATGCTCCATCACCGGATGCGCGGTTTCAAACCACTTCGGGTCCTGACGCGTGCAGAAGTAGATGCCTTCGAACAGCTCGGACGGCAGAATGATTTCTGCGCCGCGGTCAGCGGCCTCGCGAACAAGCGCTTCCGTCTTGGCGATATTGATTTTGATATCGTGTCCGTAGGACGTCTGAATGCTGCCGACCGTGATCGAGCGTCGCGCCATCTTACAGGGGCTCCTGTTGTGTGATGCAGTGAAATGATCCGCCGCCGGCCAGTCCGCAGCCAAGCAAACCGCGAGACGATACGCCAACAACTGCGCGTGTGGGAAAAACGGCCTGTAAAGCCTGAAGCGCGTCTGCCTCTGTCGCAGTTCCATAAATCGGCACAACGACAACGTCGTTGGCGATTATGAAGTTCATATGGGAAGCCGGCGAAACGTCACCAAGGGCATTGCGGTAAAGGCCGACACCCGGAATGCGAATGACCTCGAGCTTGCGGCCGAGCGCGTCGGTCGCGGCTTCAAGGCGCGCCGCGATGGCGTTCAACGTTTCAGCGTTCGGATCATCGGGGCCGGCGGGCGCCTGGCAGACGACGCGGCCAGGCGCGACGAAGCGCGCGATGTTGTCGACGTGCCCGTCGGTGTGGTCGTTCTTGAGGCCTTCATCGATCCAGATGACCGTCTTCGCGCCGAACGCTTCGGAGAGCGCCTGTTCAGCTGCTTCTTTCGTCCAGCCATTGCGATTGGGGTTGAGCAACGTCTGCCGCGTCGTCAGGATCGTGCCTTCTCCGTCGTGGTCGACGGCGCCGCCTTCGAGCACAAAATCAAAACGGCGAATGGGCGTCTTCGCAAGCTCGGCAACGTCGTCGCCGACGGTTGCGTCATCGGGGAGATCGTATTTTCCGCCCCAGCTGTTTGTCTTGAAGCGAAGAGCAACGGCGTTGTTGCGGCTCCGTGCGAAAATCGGGCCGGTGTCGCGTAGCCAGATATCGCCGTACTTCGCGGGGATGATTTCGGCCGCATCGCCGAGTGCTGCGAGCGCCGAGTTGCGCGCTTCTTCGCCGTTCGCGAGAAGCCGGACCTTGTTGCCGGCGATGCTGAGCGCGCGTATGAGCGCCGCCACGTCGCGACGGGGCGTTTCGAGATCGCCGCGCCATTCATCCGGATCGGCCGGCCATGCGGTCCAAATCGCCTTTTGAGGCGCCCATTCGGCGGGCGTCACCACCGGCGTTTTGTCCGCCACTGCGTTCATTCTCAGGTCCTCACAATTATCGTTTCGAGACGCATTTTATCATCGAGCACGCGATGTCGGGGATCGAGACCCCCTCGTCAAGGCCAGAGATGGCCGAGGAGGTGCGTCACACCGCAAATTCGCGCGGTCGAGGGTCCTATCCGACAATGACGATGGTGAGATGACGGTATTGGTGCGGTCGAAGGGCCGAGGCGGGGCCTTGACGACGGGGAGCACATGCAAGGAGCCGTAGAATACAGCACCTGAAAAAAAGCGGGAGCGGCTGCCGATGATGGGGCGCGTGCCGAGTGAAACGCCCTGACGCCATCGGGGCCAGCCGGTCCCGTGGAATGTAAAATGCCGATTGATTCGTTAACAGATCGTTAACTCGTCAGTGTGCGGCGCGTCCGTTCCGGCTGTGCCAGTGCGAAACCGTCAGGCGCGCCTGCCGAACATCGATGCAAACAGGCCGACGATGATTAGTGCCGGGATGACGATGAGCGCGATGGCGCCGATTGTTACCGCGATGCCGAGCATCAGGAATGCCATGACGGCGAACAGCAGGACCGCCGCCACGAATATCACAAACTTGACCGCCCATTCCCGCCAGCCGGTGAGCACCGTGGTCTCGCCGTTTCTCGTAATGACGATCATGGTCTCAACCTCTATTTGAACTTCATACCGGTTCAGAATTTAATGTCGTTACGGAACTCGTGCAGCCATTGCGTCGGCGATTTCCTGTGATCCCTGGATGACGATATTTGTACCACAAGCTTGGAGGTGCGTTACCTCAGCGTCGGAATGACCTCGCACGATGATCGGCAACCCGGGGTTCGCTGCCCGGGCCTGGGCCACAATTTGCCCTGCTTCGAAGCTGTCGGGGATGGCGACGAGCAGACATTTTGCTTGCTGCAGATTTGCAAATTTGAGAAGGGCCACGGCGTTGCCCGCGACTGCTTCAACCTTCTTTTCCTTGAGCTTGTTCACGACGTCATCGTTCTCGTCGATGACGTACATCGGTATATGCCGCCGTTCCAGTATTTCGCCGATAGGACGTCCTACACGGCCATAGCCGATCAATACGGCGTGGTCCTGCAACGCCGTCTTTTCGATTTTGACGGGCGGTGCCGGCTGAGGCGCGTTCGCCGCCTCTCGCTTTTCGAGCTTCTCCTCATACCGGTCGAGCGCGAAGAAGAGCAGCGGGTTCAGCATTATGGAGCCGATGGCGCCAGCCAGGACGAGTTCCCGGCCCAGTTCGGGCAAGACGCCGAGCGTGACGCCTAGGCCCGCCAGAATAAACGAGAACTCGCCGATCTGCGCCAAGCTGACTGAAATCGTGAGCGCGGTCGTCGCGGGATAGCCGAATGCGCGAACAATGCCGTAGGCCGCCACCGATTTGCCGACGATGATGATCGTCAGCGTCGCTATGACGGCAAGAGGATCGCGGAGAAGAATGGCCGGATCGAACAACATGCCAACGGATATGAAGAAGAGCACCGCAAAGGCATCTCGCAGCGGAAGTGTTTCAGATGCCGCCTGCTGACTGAGCGTCGATTCGCTCAGGATCATGCCGGCGAAGAAGGCGCCAAGTGCGAATGACACGCCGAACAGCTTGGCCGCTCCGAAGGCCGTTCCGAGCGCAATCGCGAGTACGGCCAGGCGGAAGAGTTCTCGAGATCCGGTGTGGGCAGCGTAGTGCAAAATCCATGGAATAATTCGGCGGCCAGCGACGAGCATCAGAACAACGAAGGCGACGATCTGGAGTACGGTGACTGCAAACGTCTTGAGAAGATCGAAGTTCTCAGCTTGGCTTGTCGCCACGTCCGTTGTGGTGGCGGTGAACAGTGGGAGCAGCGCCGGCAGCAGCACCAGCGTCAGCACCATCACGACGTCTTCGACGATGAGCCATCCGACGGCGATGCGGCCACGTTCGGTATTGAGAAGCCGTCTCGCCTGCATCGCTCGCAACAATACGACGGTACTTGCGACGGAGAGCGCGAGGCCCATAACGATGCCGGCTCCCGGCTGCCAGCCGAGATGAAGCGAAAGGCCTAAGCCGAGCAGCGTCGCGACGATGATCTGAACTACGGCGCCCGGGATCGCGATGGCTCGGACCGACCAGAGGTCTTTCATCGAGAAATGCAGCCCGACACCGAACATCAACAAGATGATGCCGACTTCCGCGAGCTCGGAGGCGATCGTCTGATCAGCAACAAAACCGGGCGTTCGCGGGCCGAGCGCTACGCCTGCAATAAGGTATCCGACGAGCGGCGAAGCGCGGAGACGCTGCGCTATCGCTCCAAATATGAAGGCCAAACTGAGGCCGACGACGATCGTAGCTATCAGGGGTGTTTCGTGAGGCATCGAATCCTTCTTCCGGACGGAGGAAGGCCGCACTTTTCACTACGAGCGTCGCAATTTCAACCTCGGTGCCATCTGGACGCTCTGTGGGGCGTCTCAGATGGTCACGGCGGAGGCTCGCGGTCAGCGAGCGGGAGAAACGAGACTTACGTCTTGTTTCGTTGGCCGAGCGTGCGCAAACGCAGCGCATTGAGCTTGATGAAGCCTTCGGCGTCCTTCTGGTCGTAAGCGCCTTTGTCGTCTTCGAACGTGACGAGCGTCGGCGAATAAAGTGTCTTCGGGCTCGCGCGGCCGATGACGATGACATTGCCCTTGTAGAGTTCGAGCGTTACTTCGCCCTCGACGTTCTCCTGGCTCTTGTCGATCAGGGCCTGAAGCATCTCGCGCTCGGGCGAGAACCAGAAGCCGTTGTAGATCAGCTCGGCGTAGCGCGGCATGATCTCGTCTTTGAGATGCGATGCGCCGCGATCGAGCGTCAGGCTTTCGATGGCGCGATGGGCGGTAAGCAGGATCGTGCCGCCGGGTGTTTCGTAAACGCCGCGCGATTTCATTCCGACGAAGCGGTTCTCGACGAGATCGAGACGGCCAATGCCGTTGTCGCGCCCGAGATCGTTCAAGGCCTTCAAGAGCGTGGCGGGCGAAAGCTTCTTGCCATCGAGCGAGACGGGATCGCCCTTTTCGAAGCCGATCTTGATGGTCGTCACCTTGTCGGGCGCGGTCATCGGCGAGATGGTGCGCTGATAGACCATCTCGGGCGGCTTCGTCGCGGGGTCTTCGAGCACTTTGCCTTCCGACGAGGAGTGCAGAAGGTTGGCGTCGACCGAGAATGGGCTCTCGCCCTCCTTGTCCTTGGCGACGGGGATCTGGTTCTGGCGAGCGAAATCCAGAAGGTCTTCGCGGCCCTTGAACTTCCATTCGCGCCAGGGCGCGATGATCTTGATGCCGGGCTCGAGCGCATAATAGCCGAGCTCGAATCTCACCTGATCGTTGCCCTTGCCTGTCGCGCCGTGGCAGACGGCGTCGGCGCCGACCTTGCGGGCGATCTCGATCTGCTTCTTCGCGATCAGCGGACGGGCGATGGACGTGCCGAGCAAATAAACGCCTTCGTAGACCGTGTTGGCGCGAAACATCGGGAATACGAAATCGCGGACGAATTCCTCGCGCAGGTCTTCGATGAAGATGTTCTCTTCCTTGATGCCGAGCATCAGGGCCTTCTTGCGGGCCGGCTCCAGCTCTTCACCCTGTCCGAGGTCGGCGGTGAACGTCACGACTTCGGCGCCGTAGGTCTCCTGCAGCCACTTGAGGATGATCGAAGTGTCTAAACCGCCGGAATAGGCGAGAACGACCTTTTTCACGGATTTAGGCGCGGCGCTCATGGGAGATCTGGCTTTCGAATTTGGAATGGGACGGAAACGCGCGGCACTATAGGGTCGGCGGCGCTGCCTGCAAGTCCGGTTGATGCCATGTCCTACATGTCGCAATCGGGCTTAGACATTAACGACAGCGGGCTCAACTGAGGAAGCGCAATGAAACCGACTATCGTCTTCTGGTACGAGTTCGCGTCGACCTACTCTTACCTGAGCGCCATGCGGATCGAGGAAACGGCAGCCGAGGCCAACGTCGCCGTCGATTGGAAGCCATTTCTGCTCGGGCCGATTTTCAAATCGCAGGGCTGGGAAACCTCGCCTTTCAATATCTATCCGGCGAAGGGCCGCTACATGGTGCGGGACATTGGACGCACCGCGGCGTCGCGCGGAATTCCTTTCCAGATGCCGGCGTCGTTTCCGGCCAACGGATTGAAGGCGGCGCGCCTTGCGATCGCGGCGCGAAGCAAAGGCGCGGACGCCGCATTCAGCCGTGCGGTCTTTGCCGCGGCCTTTGCCAAGGGTTTGGACATCTCCGATGACGCTGTGTTGACGGATTGCCTGACGAGCACCGGTCTCGAGGCGGACGATCTGCGGCGGCTCAGTACGGATATCGCGGTCAAGTCGGAGTTGCGGGCCAATACGGAAGAGGCGCAGGCGCTCGGGATATTCGGTGCGCCGAGTTTCAGCACGCCGGATGGGGAAATGTTCTGGGGAGACGACCGGCTCGACCAAGCTTTGGCCTGGGCGAGGAAGCGCGCGCCCGAATGAATGAGGCTTGATTTTCCAACGTTTTGAGCCGGATGCGGGCTTAGGCGATGGCTTCCCGGCGGGTATTTGTGGCGCAAATGACGCGCATTAACCGCTTCCGCACCGCAGCAAACTCATGAACACAAAAAAGGCTTCGCAAAGGTGTTTGCGATGTTTCTGTCCAACGTCAACTGATAGAAGCACGGGAATATATCTCATCGGGGGAGAGCGGCCGTGATCAGGTCGAATCGCATCGTCGGGAATCTGGTGTGGTTAGGTTTGCTCGGCTGCGCCATGGCGCTGCCGCTGGCCGCCGAAGAGATCACCGTAACGATCCCACCGGACGATCCGCCGGCACAAACGGCGGCGCCAGCTCAGGCACCTGATCAGGCGGCGCCGCAGCCCGCGGCAGTCCCGGCCTTCACGCCTCACGACAATCTCCAGAAGTCCGCCGACAGCAGCGATCCGACTGCGCATCCGACGGATTCCGTCGCGGCGCCAGCTCCAGCTGCTACGGTCAAACACAAGCAGAAGGCAGCGGCTGCTCCTGCCGCCGCGCCGGCTCCGGCGCCAGCTGATGGTTCGGCCATGCCGGCTGCAACCGACGGAACGACAAAGCCCGCCGAAAAGCCGAAGACGGCGAAAGCGAATTCGCCATGCTTCAATATCGATGAGAACGCCTGCGGCGAACTCAGTAAAGTTTGCATCTGGGTTGCGGCGGGCACCAACGACGCGGGCAAGCCGACGAAGGCCCGGTGCCGGTCCCTGGCAATTCTGAAGAGAGAAGAAGAGAAGGCCGCAAAAGCTGCCAAGGCGACTGGCGCCACGCCGGAAGTTCTGCCGTGGGCCACGAACGGCGCAGCAGCGCCGCCGGCGGCTGCCGATGGGGCCGCTGCGGCTCCTCCGGCCGATGCAACCAAGACTGCCAAGAAGACGAAGACGGCCGCCGTGAAGAAGACGCCGAAGCCGAAGCCCGAAACGGTCAACGCCGCGCCAGCTCCTGCTGTTGGCGACGCGGATGCCGCGGCTGCGCCCGCTTCCGGTTCAGCTCCGGAGCCTGACGCGCAATAGGGGTTTCAGGTTGAATCCGTAGCGCCTGCCGGGTCGATCCCTCGTCGGGCGGGGCTTATCTTCAGTGCAAATAGGCCGACCACGGCGAACGCGGCGCGAAGTGCCGGTCCATCGCTTGGCGTCCTTCGGGATTTCCAAATACGAGCCGCCACTGCGTACATGCGGCGTCCGCCGCATCCATCGCTGATGTGCTTGCCCGGGCCGTCGGTGCCGCCACTGCATACGGCACGCCGTAGGACAGCATCATCGCCATCATGGGACCCTGATAGAGCGTCCAAGGCGAACTGCCCCAGTATGCCTGAACCGATGCGGGCCAGAACGTATCGCCGCCCGGAAATACGCGCGACGCGGCGACGGCCTGCGTCGCGCCGGGCCAGTAAGCGAGAGATGCGCCGGCCATCGCCAACCACGCCTGCATGATTTCGTTCTGGAAGGGTGCGGGCGCGTGGGCCACCGGGGTCCAATCACCGAACCAAGCAGACCAGGCCAAGGGCTGCGGTGCAGGAGGTTCAGGCGCGAGGAGACCTTCCGGCGTCATGTCGTCGTAAAGGCGTTTCTGACACGCCAAGCCTGCGGCTACGGAAGCCTGCCCCATCTCGAACATGGCTTCCGTCGCTTTCTGCAGAAAGCGGAAATGCAGGGCGCAATCGAACAAAATACTGTCCCTCAGGTTCGGCTTTGACGGTACCAGGGATGGTGCGTCGCAGCAACGATGAAGCCGTTCTGCCGCACTGTTGGTTAATCAACTGTTCGCGAGGTCGGCCACCCGAAGGGGGTCAGTGCAGCGTCTGCGTTTTATCGCGGCCGTTTGGCGCCGGGTTGCCGTCGCTATCGATCATCTCGTCGTCGCTCTCGTTTGCCATGGCGGCAGCAGCGTCGTCGGACCGTTGCCGGTCAGATCTTGTTTTCGACAGCGTCAGGCGCTGCATGATCGGACGCCCGCCGCGCGTTTGCTCGCCCTCGGTCGGCGGTCTCGTTATCACGACTTCGGCGCCGTCATTATAATTCTCGGCGCGTGGCGCCACTTCGGATGGCGTGGCCGTCACTCCAGCCGTCACTTCAGCTGTTGCTTCTGCTGTCTGGGGCACCGATGCCGTTCTCGCCTGACGCTCGCCATGCGGACGTCCTGCAAACTGACCGGCGGCGAGCCAATAAAAGAAGCCTCCGAAGAAGCCGATCGTGAGGAATGCCTTGACCGCGTAATTGTTGAGGATCGTCGTCGGCTGGCCCACGACCTCGCTCTCATATTGCGCGACGAAGCCGAGCATCGAGATCGCGACGCCGGCAAACAGATAGAACGTCAGCGAGCGGACGGAGAACGACTCGCTCAAAATCGCGACGATGAGAACGAAGACGGATGCGAAAATTCCGAGATGCGTTGCGGCCAGCAGACCGAGCTCGATTGTTTCGCCAGCCGTTTTCGGCAACCGCTCGATGGGCTCGGTCAGCACGTCGATAGGTGTCGTGACGAACATCACGGTCACGAGCCCCGCGGCCAAGCTCGCGAGTACGAACCCGAACATAACACGCGCTATTGTGCTGAGAAACCGTAGCACGACGACCCCGCCCCTGCGTCTCATCTCGTGCGAAATGTATATGAGTGAGCGCGGCGGGCTCAATCAAAATAACGCGGCGACCGCGGGAGAACCGCTCGTCAGGCGCCCTGGGACGCGGCGTTGCGCTCGCTGGCCGAGAGCTTGAGGCTTTCAGATCTAAGTTGCCCGCAGGCCGCAAGAATATCGCGTCCGCGGGGTGTGCGGACGGGGCTCGCGTAACCAGCCCGATTTACGACGTCTGCAAATCGTTCGATGGTTTCCCAATCCGAGCATTCATAACGCGTGTTCGGCCACGGATTGAACGGGATTAGGTTGATTTTGGCGGGAATTCCCGCGAGGAGGCGCACGAGCGCCCGCGCCTCCGCGAGGCTGTCGTTGACGCCTTTCAGCATCACATATTCGAACGTGATGCGCCGTGCATTCGAGAGCCCCGGATAATTGCGGCAGGCCTCGATAAGCTCAGCGATCGGATATTTGCGATTGAGCGGCACGAGTTCGTCGCGCAGCGCATCGTTCGTCGCGTGCAGCGAGATGGCGAGCATGGTGTCGGCTTCTTCGCCCCAACGCGGAATTTCGGGAACGACACCCGACGTCGACAGCGTGATGCGCCGCTTCGAGAGCGAGAGGCCTTCGCCGTCCGACGCGATATCCATCGCGGCTTTGACGTTGTCGAAATTGTAGAGCGGCTCGCCCATGCCCATCAGCACGACGTTCGTTATCTTGCGTTCGCTCTGCGGCAGCAGACGGCCGTCGTCGGGGCCCTTGGCGCCGGGCCAGTCACCGATGCGGTCGCGGGCCAGCATGATCTGGGCGACGATTTCTTCCGTCTCGAGATTGCGCACGAGCTTCTGCGTGCCGGTGTGGCAGAACGAGCAATTCAGCGTGCAGCCGACCTGGCTCGAAATGCAAAGCGTGCCGCGGTCGCTCTCGGGGATGTAGACGGTTTCGATTTCCGGCGCGCGTGCTTCGTGACCGCGCTTCGGGAGCCTGAGGAGCCATTTGCGCGTACCGTCGACGGAGATCTGTTCGGAGACGATCTCGGGACGATCCAGCGTGTACAGCTCTTCGAGCTGGCGGCGCAGATCCTTCGACACATCCGTCATGTCTTCGAAGCGGCTGACGCCGCGTACGTAGATCCAGCTCCAGAGCTGGCCGACGCGCATGCGGAGCTGCTTTTCCGGAACGCCGGCCGCGGCGAGCGCCAGTTTCAAGCGGTCGCGCGTCAACCCCGCGAGCGAGAGCTTGGCGGCGGGCTGGTCTGCGTCAATCTTGATTAAAGGCGCGGCGGTCATAGCGAAAACATGCTTTCGGTTCGGAAAGCGCTCCTTTTACAGGGGTTCGCGAAAAGTGCCTAGCGGCACATTTTCGCTACCTTTTTGTTGGCGCACGGCGACTCGCGTTCCGCGAGCCGGCCGCCATGCGCGGACGTGAGCGTTAATTACAGGATAAACCGGCTCAGATCGGCGTTCTTCGAAAGGGTTCCGACGCGTTCCGTCACGTAAGGGCCGTCGATTACCACGGTTTGCACGCCTCGGTCGGAGGCTTCGAACGAAACGTCGTCGAGGACGCGCTCGAGCACCGTCTGAAGCCGCCGGGCGCCGATGTTCTCAACGGTCGAGTTCACCTCGACGGCCGCGTCGGCGATGGCTTCAATCGCGTCCGGTTTGAATTCGAGCGTGACGCCTTCTGTCTGCAGCAGGGCCACGGATTGCCTGATGAGACTGACCTGCGGCTCCGTCAGGATGCGCTTCATGTCTTCGCGCGTCAGAGCATTCAGCTCGACGCGGATCGGGAGACGGCCCTGCAATTCCGGCAAGAGGTCGGAAGGTTTCGAGACGTGGAACGCGCCCGAGGCGATGAAGAGGATATGATCCGTCTTCACGGGGCCGTGCTTGGTCGCGACGGTCGTGCCTTCGATCAACGGCAGGAGATCGCGCTGCACGCCTTCGCGCGAGACGTCGGCACCGCCGCGCGCAGCGTCGCCGCGCGATGAAATCTTATCGATCTCATCAAGGAACACGATGCCGTTGTTTTCGACGGCGGTAATCGCTTCCCCCGCGATCTGATCGCTATCGATCAGCTTGTCGCTTTCTTCGGCAATGAGAATGTCGAAGCTATCCTGAACTGTGACTCGGCGCGACTTCGTTCGCTGCCCGAGCGCCTTGCCCAGCATCTCGCCGATGTTGATCGTCGCCATCGAGCCGCCCGGCATGTCGAACGAGGGGATGGGGGAGGAGGTATCGGCGACGAGGATGTCGATCTCCTTGTCGTTCAATTCATTGTTGCGGAGTTTCTTGCGGAAGCTGTCGCGTGTCGCGGGGGACGAGCCGGAGCCGACGAGCGCATCGAGCACGCGTTCTTCCGCGGATTTTTCGGCTTTCGCGCGGACGCCTTGGCGTTTCGTTTCCTTGACGAGGGCGATGCCGACTTCAACGAGATCGCGAACGATGCTGTCGACGTCGCGTCCGACGTAGCCGACCTCGGTGAACTTGGTCGCTTCGACCTTGAGGAACGGCGCACCCGCGAGCTTCGCCAACCGGCGGGAGATCTCCGTCTTGCCGACGCCCGTCGGGCCGATCATCAGGATGTTCTTCGGCAGAACTTCGTCGCGAAGCTCGCCGGTCAACTGCTGACGGCGCCAGCGGTTACGGAGGGCTATGGCGACGGCACGCTTGGCGTCGGCTTGGCCGACGATGTAGCGGTCTAGTTCGGATACGATTTCGCGCGGTGAAAAATTCGTCATTGTCTCGCTTCAGGAAGATAGGGAGCAAAGGCGGTTTTTTGCAGGTGCGGCAAAAGCCTGTTCCTGATCGGGTGCCAAAAGACGCCCAGACACAGGACGAAAATGCCGACGACGCCGAGCGTCAGCACGAATGTCGAGGGGGCGGCTCCGCCGCTCGACAGGAGAATGCCGCCGCTCAGGAGATCGTAGACGGCGTATGTGAAGTAGATGAGCGACGACACGAGGAGCGCGCGCCGATCGATGGCGAGCGCGAAAACGGCGAGCAGAAGCACTGTTGCCAAGATGGCCGCCGATGTGGGGGTGCCGTTCGTCGACTGCTTGATGAGAAGGATGACCGGCGAAACGATCAGCGGCGCTGCGACGAGCTGCAGCCAGAAGGCGCAGTCGGAGAGGCGGGTTATCCGTTTCGTGTCGCGGGCATCGTAGGCGAGTGCTGCGCCGAGAACGACAAGGCCATAGCCGAAGGCGACGAACGACGGGCCGATCTCCACGATTTGGAGAAGGCTCCTGCTGACGACGGCGTAGCCGAAGAACGCGATCAGCGCGAGTGCGAACGGGAGGCGGAAACGCAGGTAATAGACAATCGCGGCGACGAGCGCCGGTCCGCCGAACGTGAGCGATGGGTTGCGCCAGAATGCGAATTCGGAGTCGGCGTCCCAGTGAGATGAGGCGAAGTTATTCCAGTGCATCTGGACCACGACGGCCGCAGCGGCGAATGCGACGAACAGCGTGGAGAGCACTATTCCCGGCAGCACGGCGCGCAGCCGCCCGACGAGGATTTCACTCAAGATCCAGAAGGTCAGCGCTGCGAACGCGAGGGCGCCGAACCAGCTCATGCCGAAGGCGCTTGTCGAACTCAGGATGAGGAAGGCGCCGGCGACGAGCAGCACGCCAATCGTCAGGAAGACGTCGTTGAAGCCGTTGAGGAAGCGAAAGCGCTCTTCATCGGCGATGGCAGGTTCGCCATCGGGACCCAAAACCGCGGAACTCAAAACCGCGGAACCCTGGCGCATCGCCTGCAACTTCTCGGCCTGCGCCGCGTCGATGACGCCGGCCTCGACCGCCGCTTTCAGATCTTCAGGTGATAATGCGCTTGGCATCTGGTCAGTGATCCGGGTGTTGGCGATTGGCGTTTCGCTCGGTGAAGGGCGCTAGCCTGGTGCGTCCAGGGCTTCGACGACGATGTTCTTGTTCGTATAGACGCAAATGTCGGCGGCAATACTCATCGCCTTGCGGGCGATGGCCTCGGCGTCGAGGGGCTGGTCAATCAGGGCGCGGGCAGCGGCCAGCGCATAATTGCCGCCGGAGCCGATGCCGGCGATGGCGTTTTCCGGCTCGAGAACGTCGCCGGTGCCGGTCAGGACGAGGGTCGTCGACGCATCGGCCACGATCATCATGGCCTCGAGGCGACGCAGGAAACGGTCGGTGCGCCAGTCCTTGGCAAGCTCGACGGCGGCGCGGGTCAACTGGCCCGGGTACATTTCGAGCTTCGCTTCGAGCCGCTCGAAAAGGGTGAAGGCGTCCGCCGTCGCGCCGGCGAACCCGCCGATGACGTCGCCCTTGCCGAGGCGGCGGACCTTCTTGGCATTGGCCTTGATGATCGTCTGGCCGAGGCTGACCTGGCCGTCACCGGCAACTACAACTCGGCCGCCTTTGCGAACGGTGAGTATTGTGGTGGCGTGCCACGACGAATCGCCAGCATTTGGGCTCTGGTGGGTCATTTGTACCGCGTCAGTTAAGCTTTTGACGGCAGGATGCAAGATAAGCCGGTTGCCTGCGGCCACGGGGCCGCTGTGGCGACCTTGGCCGGGCGGGCCACAAGCTGATAAACGCTCTCGCATGTGTCCGGAAGTGTCTTCGTTTGCCCCGGCGACTCTCCTTCGGAGAGCCGGCCGCCGGGGCGGGCCGTGTTAGAGTGGATTAAGGATATGACGGGTGTCGGAGAGATTCACGTGAAGCAGCGGCAGGCCTCGATCACGCGCAAGACCAAGGAGACCGAGATCTCCGCGACCGTCGATCTCGACGGGACGGGCGCGTACGATATTTCGACGGGGATCGGTTTCCTCGATCATATGCTGGAGCAACTCGCCCGCCATTCGCTGATCGACATCACGCTCAGGGCCAAGGGCGATCTGCATATCGACTTCCACCACACGGCCGAAGACACCGGCATCGTCATCGGGCAGGCCATCGCCAAAGCGCTCGGCGACAAGGCCGGTATCGTGCGTTATGCGGACGTGCATCTGCCGATGGACGAAACCCTGACGCGCGTTGCGCTCGACGTCTCGGGGCGGCCGTTTCTGATCTGGAAAGCCGATTTCTCGCGGCACAAGGTCGGCGAGATGGACACGGAGCTATTCCGCGAGTGGTTCCAGGCCTTTGCGCAGAACGCCGGCATCACGCTGCACGTCGAAAACCTTTACGGCGAGAACAATCACCATATTGCCGAGACCTGCTATAAGGGTTTGGCGCGGGCGCTGAGGGCCGCTATTGCTCTCGACCCGCGGCAGGCGGGCCGTATCCCGTCGACGAAGGGCATGCTGCAAGGCTGAGTTCCGGCGAAGCCTTCCGCAGCATTGGCTCCTGTCGGCAAGAGTCGATGGACCAAGGAGTTTTGAGTTCCGTGGCGACCTATACCGTGCACGAACCCCCCGTTTCCGATTCCGACCGGGTCGACCGCGCTGTCGAGCTGGCGTTCGTGAAGGACGGGTTTTCCTGGCTGACGGCCATTTTTCCGCCGCTCGGGTTTCTCTCCCATGGCCTATGGCTGATGGCGATCGCTTATCTCGCCGGAACGGGCCTTCTCAGTTACGTGCTGGCCCAGGCCAAAGTCGACCCCGACTGGATCGGCCTGATCATCCTCATGATCAATATCTATCTCGGCTTCGAGATTTCGACGCTCAGGCGCTGGATGCTCGATCAAAAAGGCTGGCGCATGCTTGGCGTCGTCAACGGACGCTCGATCGCGGAGTGCGAACGGCGCTTCTTTGAGAGCTGGTTGCCCGATCAGCCGGTCATTCAGAGCGATACACCGAAGGCGCCGGGCAATCCCCCCGCGCAAGGTGGTTCACGCTTCTGGCCTTTCGGGGCGGGGGCTTGAGGCCGCAGCGCTAATGCAGAACGTTGTCATCATCGATTACGGGTCGGGAAATCTTCACTCGGCCGCAAAAGCTTTCGAGAGCGCTGCTCGGGATAGCTTCACTCCATCCAAAATCGTCGTTAGTCCGCGGCCGGAGGACGTGCTCGCCGCCGATCGCATCGTGCTGCCGGGTGTCGGCGCCTATGGCGACTGCAAACACGGTCTCGAGCGCGTTGCGGGATTGATCCCGGCTCTCGAAGAAGCTGTCCGCCGAAAGGGCCGGCCGTTTCTTGGCATCTGCGTCGGCATGCAGCTCTTGAGCGAGCGCGGCCTCGAGTTCGTCGAGACGCCAGGTCTCGGCTGGATCAAGGGTGAGGTTCGCGCCATCGAGCCCAAGGATCCGGCGCTGAAAATTCCCCACATGGGCTGGAATACGCTCAACGTCGTCAGCCCGCACGCGCTGCTCGAGGGCATTCCGACCGGCTCCAACGGCTGGCACGCGTACTTCGTCCACTCCTTTGCGATGGTGCCTAAGGAGCGCCGCGTCGTCGTCGCCGAGACGGACTACGGCGGGGCGATTACGGCGCTGGTTGCGGACGGCAATATCGCGGGCACGCAGTTCCACCCAGAGAAGAGCCAGAAGCTCGGCCTCAAGTTGATTGCGAACTTTCTCGGCTGGAAGCCGTAACCCCGTCTTCCGTCGGGATATGCTCGCGTATCATCATTCGTCTATCGTCATTCCGGCGCAGGCCGAGCCGACAGCTATCTCTTTTTGTCGACGCCTGGACGGATCGCCGCCTACGCGGGGATGACGGTAAGGAAAGAGCGATCATCGCCGCACTAGCTTTGCGTGAGTGGCGTAGAGCGGGTTTCAACGCTTCACTCCGAAGGGCGGGCGAGCGTGCTGACCGCCGACTGGAGCACATTCCAGACGCCGCGCGGCATGTGCCACGATGATTCGTCGGGTTCGTCGTCTTCGAGGCGGCCCTGCAGCCAGTTCAGCCGTCCCGTCGAAGCTCTGTCAGCGCGGCTAAGCTCGTGCACGCCGAGTTCGTCAGGGTGATCGAAGAGGATCGCGAGGCGGCGTTTGATCTGATCGGCTCCGAGCCACGTCCGGACGTACCAGACGCCGTTGCCGGCGGGCGCATATTCGGTCGCGATGTAGGGGAGCGAGAACGTCACCGTCCAGGTGTCCTGGTTGGCGGACTTGGGGGTGTGATGGAGGAGGAACGTTTTCATGGCGAGCATTCCGGTGCGGGGGGCTGGGAAAGCGGGAACGCAGGAACGCAACTTGGGTACGGACTAGTTGACAGACTTGGCTAGGAACTGACTTAACCTAGGAACTCTGGGGTTATTCAAAAAGGGAGCCTAGGGGGGCTGGGCTTCCTTTGCAGGCACTTCTGCGTCGGGCGCATCTAACACCGGGGCTTTGGACGGGACGGACCCGTTGGGAACGGCGAGGGGGGAGAAAGTCCGCCCCGCCCAAAGACCGGAATTCGTTTGTTCGAGATCAGCCGGCCTTTCAACCAGCTCTGGCGAACGGCAGCTCGGGCTCCATCGGCTCGGCGGCGGCGACTGCCGGCAGCGGGAACGCGATGACGTTGCCATCGGGCGCAAGGTCGAGACCCGGACGGCGCTGACGGAACCAGCGGAGCGACGTGTTCGTCATCACCGCCTCGCGCTTCGTCGCCTGGATCACCAGACCGTCCTCTTCGGCGAGAAGTTCTTTGAGCTCGGTCTCAAGTTCGAACTCTTCGCGGTCCGACGTTACGTACCAAGTGTTGGAGAGCGGCCGTGCCCATTTATCGCCGAGGCCCATGATGACCTGCGCAAGGACGTGCTGGTTGCGGTTCGGTTGGGCGAGATCGTACGAGATGAGGTAGGTGCGCATGGGGGCTCTCCTAGTGTTGTGGGGAGGGTCTAACACGCTACTCTGACCCGGGGAGGCGCCTCTTTTGGGGCGCCAGTGAACATAGGAAGAACATGCCACGACTCACGGGCTTTGTCCAGCGTTTGTTCCAAAAATGTTCTTGCGAAGTACTTAACGGTATTGTCTATGCAATACGGGGATTCGGCCGGAAAAACGCGTGATTTTGTTGCGTCTCAGCCGAGCCTTGGTGGTTTGGCGCGGCGGTGCCGTGCCGAGGCGTTCTCTGTGTGGCGAGGCGCGTTCTCGGAACTCATGGAAAAAGACTCAGCTGATCGGGATGCGGCGCAGTTGCGACTCGCCGGTGCGGGCCCGGGTCGATGCGGGCTTCGAGGCCTGGAAAGCGGCTCTGAAATTCTTCGAGCGCCCGCTTGCGGCTTCCGGGAAAGCGCGTCTCCTCCCATATCTCATATAGCCGTCGCGGATCGCATGCGTAGCGCCGCTGGAGGTCCACGGGGCGGATTTTGAGCCAGCGGGCAATCCAGATGTCGACAGCGTCGTCCTCGGTCAGTGGACGGCGTGCGACGCTTGGCGGTGGCTCGTTAAGGAACGCAATGGCCATGATGTTTTTGTCTTCGCATTGCGACTTGGCTTCGCCAAGCCGGCCGCAATGCGTGAACGGGGGTGCTTGACGCCGGGCGCGATCCGCGATTGATCGCACGGGAAAATTAGAAACCCAAGATAGCAATCTGATGGCCGCGCGCGCTTTATTCGGCGTCGCGGAGGCAAGCGAGACCCGTTGATCCTTTTTCCTGCAATCGACCTCAAGGACGGCCAGTGCGTCCGGCTGAAGCTCGGCGAGATGGACGCCGCGACCGTGTTCAACGACGATCCGGCGGCGCAGGCGGCCAGTTTCGAGCGCCAGGGCTTCAAGTATCTGCATATCGTCGACCTCAACGGCGCGTTTGCGGGCAAGCCCGTGAACGGCGCGGCGGTCGAGGCGATTTTGAAGTCGATCTCGATCCCGGCGCAGCTTGGCGGCGGTATCCGCGATCTGGCGACGATCGAGGCTTGGCTGGAGAAGGGGATTCGCCGCGTCATTCTCGGCACGATCGCGGTGCGCGATCCGGCGCTCGTTCGCGAGGCTGCGAAGCGCTTTCCGGGGCGGGTTGCCGTCGGCATCGATGCGAAGGGCGGCAAAGTCGCCGTCGAGGGCTGGGCGGAGACGTCCGAACTGACGGCCGCCGATCTGGCGAAAAGATTCGAGGATGCGGGTGTCGCCGCGATCATCTATACGGACATCGAGCGCGACGGGGTCCTGAAGGGCCTCAATTTGCCGGCGACGGCGGCGTTGGCCGCCGCGACTCGCATTCCGGTGATCGCCTCGGGCGGCCTTGCCTCGATTGCGGACGTCCGCGAGCTGATCAAGCCCGAATATTGCATGCTCGAAGGCGCGATCACGGGCCGCGCACTATATGATGGGCGGATCGATCCGAAAGAGGCGCTCGAACTTCTGGAGACGGCATGAACATTGGTGACAAGGTCCGCGTTCTCAAAGTGCCCGCGGATCTGCCGAAGGACAACAAGCAGCTGGTGACGCTTTTCCGCGGCTGCGTCGGCAAGACCTTCCCGATCGTCAAATTCGACGACGGCCTGGTCGAATTGCACGTCGGCGAAGTTTTCGCAAAGCCCGCCGAATATCACCAGATCTGGCTCGAACCGAGCCACGTTTCGCTCGTCGAGGTCTGATCCTTTTGAACTTAATGCCCCAATCCTCGCTCGCTGAAGCGGAGCTGCCGCCCGAGATCGCGCGGCGGCGCACGTTCGCGATCATCTCGCATCCTGACGCCGGCAAGACGACGCTGACGGAAAAGCTTCTGCTGTTCGGGGGAGCGATTCAGATGGCGGGCGCCGTCAAGGCGCGCGGCGAGCGGCGGCGTACGCGCTCCGACTGGATGCAGATCGAGCAGCAGCGCGGCATCTCCGTCACTTCGTCGGTCATGACGTTCGAGCGGAACGGCATCGTCTACAATCTGCTCGATACGCCGGGCCACTCCGACTTCAGCGAAGATACGTACCGGACGCTTTCGGCCGTCGATGCGGCCGTGATGGTGATGGACGCGGCGAAGGGCATCGAAAGCCAGACGCGGAAGCTTTTCGAAGTTTGCCGTCTGCGCGACATTCCGATCATCACGTTCATCAACAAGATCGACCGCGAAGCCGAAGATCCACTGACGCTGCTCGATCAGATCGCGTCCGACCTGGCGCTCGATCTCGTGCCGATGGGCTGGCCTGTCGGCATGGGCTCGGATTTCCGTGGCGTTCTCGATCTCGTCGGCAACAAGATCCTGCTGCCGGAAAGCGAAGAGCGTGGCGCCGCTTATGGTCGTTCACAGCCGCTCGACACGTTCGAAGGCTTGCGGCGGATCGAGGGTATCGACGAGCGCATCGCGGATCGGACCATCGAAGGCGTTGAGCTCGCACAAGGTGCGCTTCCGCAGTTCGACCTCGAGGCGTTCCGCGAGGGGCATCTGTCGCCCGTCTTTTTCGGCAGCGCGCTCAAAAATTTCGGCGTCGAGCAGCTGCTCGACGCGCTCGGGCAATGGGCGCCGGGGCCGTTGCCACGGGCCGCGACGCAGCGAACCGTCGAGCCCGGCGAAGATCAGGTGACGGGCTTCGTGTTCAAGGTGCAGGCGAACATGGACCCGAACCATCGGGATCGCATGGCGTTCGTGCGTCTTTGTTCGGGGCGCTTCAAGCGCGGCATGAAGCTCATTCACGTGCGCGAGAACAAAGCGATGACGATATCCTCGCCGACGTTCTTCTTCGGGCAGGGCCGGGAAACGGCGGACGAAGCGTGGGCCGGCGATATCATCGGCGTGCCGAACCATGGAACGCTGCGCGTCGGCGATACGCTGACGGAGAAGGAAAGCCTGAAGTTCACGGGCATTCCGAATTTCGCGCCGGAGCTTTTGCGCCGCGTCGTTATTCAGGATGCGATGAAGGCGAAGCAGCTCAATCGCGCGCTCGACGACTTGGCGGAAGAAGGCATCGTGCAGGTGTTCACGCCGATTGCCGGCGGGCGGCAGATTCTCGGCGTCGTCGGACAGCTGCAATTCGAGGTGCTGCAATCGCGCGTTGCCGTCGAATACGGCGTGCCGGTGACGCTCGAGCAATCGCCTTACGAACTGGCGCGCTGGGTTTCCGCCGACGACCCGGCAAAGCTTCAGAAATTCGTAGATGCGCATCGCGGCGAGATCGCGACGGATCGCGACGGGGCACTGATCTACCTCGCCGAGAGCCCCTGGATGCTCAAGTACAAGAGCGAGAAATTTCCCGACATAAAATTCGCCGCACTCAGGGAGCGCGGCGAATAAAGGTCATTTGTGTAGAGGTTAAAGAGTTAAGTTTTCACATCGAAATGTTGGGCTCGCGGCGCTTCGGATTGGAGAAGCGGGTCTCGACGGTTCCGAGCCAATCGGTCAACGCCTTTTCGAGCGCATCCGTTTGAGCCGATGCCTTGGAGTGCTGGATCTCGGTGACGGTACCCTCGGTATCGAGAGAGCCCCGGATCGCATCGTGCTGATCGATGAAGTTCGTCAGCGCGTCGCCCTGGTCGCCGATGAAGCCGTGGGCCTCGAGCTGGGTTCTAGCCTGGGCAATGCGGTCCTGCACCGCGTCGAGACGGGCGCGAAGGTTTTTCGGGGCGAATTCGTCGACCATTAATGTCAGTTCCTTGAAAGCTTGCGCGCAACCGCACGTGACAGCACAACTTGGAGATCAATCCAAAGTTCCAGGCGGTTCGGTTAAAATTCTCGACGCCGTCTCTCGCTCCGTGATACTTGGCGGCGCTGACAGCAGAAAGAAAACTTTGCCAATATGCTGAAAATCCGCATCATTCCATGCCTCGACGTCAAGGACGGCCGCGTCGTCAAAGGGGTTAATTTCGTCGACCTCATCGATGCCGGAGATCCGGTCGAAGCGGCGGCGGCTTATGACGCCGCGGGCGCGGATGAACTCTGCTTCCTCGATATCACGGCAAGCCACGAGAACCGCGAGACGATCTTCGATGTCGTCGAGCGCACCGCAAACCGGTGCTTCATGCCGCTGACGGTCGGCGGCGGCGTCCGCACGGTCGAGGATATCCGCAAACTGCTCGAGGCGGGCGCCGACAAGGTTTCGATCAATACGGCAGCGGTCGACAATCGCGCCTTCGTCAAGGAAGCGAGCGAGAAGTTCGGCGCGCAGTGCATTGTCGTCGCGATCGATGCGAAGAAAGTTTCCGCCGAGGGCGAGCCGCCGCGCTGGGAAATCTTCACCCACGGCGGCCGAAAGGCGACGGGGCTGGACGCGATCGCCTATGCGCGCGAGGTCGCCGACCTTGGAGCAGGTGAAATTCTTCTCACGTCAATGGATCGCGACGGAACGAAGGCCGGTTTCGACGTGGCGCTGACGCGAGCGATCGCGGATGCTGTTACCATTCCCGTCATCGCTTCGGGCGGTGTCGGCACGCTGCAGCATCTGGTCGACGGCGTCGAGAAGGGTCACGCCAGCGCGGTGCTCGCGGCGTCGATCTTCCACTTCGGCACGTATTCGATCCCCGAGGCGAAGGACTACATGGCGAAAGCCGGCCTCGCGATGCGGCTGGATACATAAGCCAACGGATTCTCCTCGCATGTCATCCTCGGCTTCATGCCGAGGATCCATCAGTCAGAGAGTACCGGAGCGCGCTGCTACATGGATCCTCGGGACAAGCCCGAGGATGACAACTGTGATCAAGGCGCGGGCGTCTTGTCGGGATAGAGGCAAAGGTCGTTGATCAGGCAGCGCCAGCATTCGGGTTTGCGGGCTTTGCAAACGTAGCGGCCGTGCAGGATCAGCCAATGGTGCGCGTGCATCAGATATTCGGGCGGGATGACGCGCAGCAAATCTTCTTCGACGGCGAGCGGCGTCGTTCCGTGCGACAAGCCGATGCGATTGGCGACGCGAAAGACGTGCGTATCGACGGCGATCGTCGGGTGTTGAAACGCAATGTTCATCACAACGTTCGCGGTCTTGCGGCCGACGCCGGGTAACGATTCCAAGATGTCACTGTCGGCCGGAACCTCGCCGCCGAAATCGTCGACGAGTCGTTGCGAAAGGCCGATGACGTTCTTCGCCTTGGCGCGAAAGAGGCCGATTGTTTTTATGTAGTCGCGGACCTTCTCTTCGCCCAATGCCAGCATCTTCTCCGGCGTGTCGGCGGCTTTGAACAGCGCGCGCGTCGCTTTGTTGACGCCGGCATCGGTCGCCTGCGCGGAGAGGACGACCGCGACCAGGAGCGTGTACGGATTGATATGCTCAAGCTCGCCCTTGGGTTCGGGGTTTGCGGCGTGAAAACGCCGGAAGACCTCGCGAATTTCCGCTTCGCTCAAGAGGCCCGGTTTGGCGTTTTTCTTGGCGCTGTTCGTTGCGGCGATAGTTCCCGCTTTTCCCGGCTTGCCTTTTGAAGCGGAACTTCGGATGCTTACTGATCTTATATCAGAGGACGCTTTGGCCATCAGAACTCCGTTTCGTTGATGCGCAGCGCCCTTGGGAAAATCACGCGAGAGACGTACGACGGGCAGTCGTTGCGAAATGATCGATAATCGGTCCGAAAATCAATCCTCGAAAGAAGCGCAGTTTGTGCTTCATCCGCACCGGTCGCTGCCGCCAAGCGGTTTCGTGATCATGATGGTGCTGATCAGCCTCGTCAGTTTCATCGTCGGCATGGTCTTCTTCCTCATGGGGGCGTGGCCAGTCTTCGGATTTTTCGGGCTCGACGTGGCGTTGATCTATTGGGCGTTCAAGCTCAACTACCGCTCGGGCCGCCTTTACGAGACGGTGACGCTGTCGCCGGAGCTTTTGAAGCTGACGCGCGTGCATCCATCGGGGAAGCGCGAGGAGTTCGATTTCAATCCCTATTGGGCGCGCGTTCGCTGCACGATCGACCGGCCTGACGGACGGACGTCGCTGCATCTCGTGGCGCAAGGCAAGGACGTCCTGTTCGGACAATTCCTGACGGATGATGAGCGGCGCAATTTCGCCGATGCGCTCTCAGGCGCGCTTATCGCTACGCGCGGATCGCGGATCTAGAACTGTCGTTACACGAAGACCATTCTGACGCCTGCCGCCAGAAGAAGGCCGGCGAGAATGTATCGCAACGCCTTCGGCTGCAGGAATTGGATGCCGAGCCCCGAGCCGAGCAGTCCGCCTATTCCGACAGCCAGCATCCACCAGGGCAGCGGTTCGGGCATTCTGGGGATCACCGTCCAAATCGCGGCGAGTGCTGCGGCGGAGTTCAAGAGATTGAAGACCGCGGAAACGCCTGCGGTCTGCCGCGTGCCGATCCAGCCGAAAGCGAGCACGAGGGGGGAGAGGAATATTCCGCCGCCGACACCTGTCAGCCCCGATACGTATCCGACGACGGCTCCCGCCACGAGGGAGGGCCAGAACGGCGGCGTTATGGCGGCGGCGCGATCGATCTCGGCCGCGCGACCGGCGGAGCGGATCATCAACGCGCTTGCGACGAGCAGCAGTATTCCGACGACGGGTTGGTAGAGGCCGTGCGGCAAGTCGCTGATGCCGCCGAGAACCGAGAACGGCGCGCCGAGGATGGCGAACGGATAGAAGCTTCGCCACGTCAGCAGGCCTGCGCGGGCAAATCTCACGCAGCCGATGGCGGCGACGATGACGTTCAGCGCGAGGGCGGTGGGTTTGATTACCTCGGGGCCGAAGCCCGCGAGGCTCATGATCGCGATGTAGCCGGTGCCACCTGCCTGTCCCACGGATGCGTAGAGCGCGGCGACGATCGCGAAGACGATGGGTAGCAGCGCATGCTCAAGAGTGAGGGGCATGCGCGATCAGCGGCTCTAGTCGTTCAGCATCGTCAGAGCGGCGCGGCGATCGCCGGGTTTCAGCCGCAGGAATTGCGTGCGCGCGGCCTTGATGTCTTTTTCTGCGCCCGTCTCGGACGCGGCCTTCAGGGCTTTCGTTGCCGCATGATCGGCGCCGACGACGAATGACAGCGCGCCTGCGAGGCGACCCATCATGGCCGCGTCGAACTTGAAGTCGTCATCGGCCATGATCGGCTATACCCCGGTTATTGGAAGCGTCCGCCGCGCTGAAGAACCTCGATCTTGTAGCCATCCGGATCTTCGACAAAGAAGAACGTGCCGAAGGGTTTGCCTTCGAAGTTCATCGTCTTGATGTCTTTCGGCTGATAGCCGGCGGCCGCTATCCGCTTGTGATCCGCTTCGAGATCGCCCGTTACGAACGCGAGATGGCCGTAGCCGTCTCCCAGATTATAGGGCTCGGTGCGGCCCTTGTTGACGGTCAGCTCAACCTCGAAATCGGTCTCGAGATTTTTCATGTAGATGAGCGTGAAGTCCGGCCATTCCTTGCGGTCTTCAACCTTGAGGCCGAAGCACGCCTCATAGAATCGCACCGAGCGCGCCTCGTCGAGTACGCGGATCATCATATGGACGGTTTTGGCCATCTCGGTTGTTCCTCAGTTCAGAGCCAGGGGCGCGATGCTGCGGTCGATGTTTCGAACGACGAGATTTGCTTACCCTTCTCGAGCGTCAGGCCGATGTTATCGAGGCCGTTCAAGAGGCAATGTTTGCGGAACGGATCGATTTCGAACTTGATGACCCCGCCGTCGGGACCGCTGATTTCCTGTTTTTCGAGATCGACGGTGATCTTCGCATTGGCGCCGCGGTTGGCGTCGTCCATCAACTTGTCGACGTCGCTCTGTGGCAGCTTGATCGGCAGGATGCCGTTCTGGAAGCAGTTGTTGTAGAAGATGTCGGCGAAGTCGGTTGCGATGACGCAACGGATGCCGAAATCCAACAATGCCCAGGGCGCGTGCTCGCGCGACGATCCGCAGCCGAAGTTATCGCCCGCGACGAGGATCGTCGCGTCGCGGTACTGCGGTTTGTTCAGGACGAAATCCGGAATTTCCTTTCCGGTCGCCGGGTCGAAGCGCATTTCGTAGAACAGCGACTTGCCGAGGCCCGTGCGCTTGATCGTTTTCAAGAACTGCTTCGGGATGATCATGTCGGTGTCGACGTTGCGGATCGGCAGGGGAGCCGCGACGCCGGTCAGAACCGTGAATTTGTCCATGCTTAGGTCTCCGCTCAAGTCTTCGGGCGTCAGGCGCGCAACGTGTCCGCAAGCGCCCGGAAATAGCCTTCGGCCGAGGCGAGACGCCGGGCGTGCCGGAAAGCACCGAACTCCCGGATGGCGGCCTCGAGATCGAAGGGCTGCAAATGTTCTAGGCGTCGTTTAACGCCAGCGCGCTTGCGCCCGTCAAGATGATCTTCAAGCGTCGCGACAATCGTTTCGACGTAGCCGGCGATGCGTCCGAGTTCACGGGTGGCGGAAAGTAGCGCGGGGCGGTCGTTTGGGTAAGCTTCCAACGTCGCAAGGTTCGCGGCCGCCCGGGCCAGCGTCGCCGCCACCTCCTCGGCGTAAAGTGCGACCTTCTCGCGACGAAGGACGTCGAGCCGTGCCGCGAGCGCTAACCAACGGTTAACGGTTCGAGCAAGCTCGGAAAGGCGCTGAGAGTATTCGGCAAGCCGCATTGCAGATCCTCGGGTCGGCGGATCTGCGATTTTAAGGGCTCCCCAGGGCACGGGGATAAGTTTATCCGGCTGACTGTCGTTATCCAAACACCAACGTCATCTCCGAGCAGGCGGGGATCCGTCCAAGTGTGGGGAAACAACCAGACATCGGCCTGGATGGATCCCGGCCTTCGCCGGGATGACGGAGTTTGGTGCGGTCGCTAGGCAGCGATCGCTGCCCAAGCTGCTAACGGATATTCGGGTCCTCGTAGCACTTGCGCATGTATTCGCAGCGGTAGGAGCCCGAGAAATGCATGCTGTCGCCCTTCGCGGGGGTGATGAAGGTGCAGATCTCTTCGAGGCCGTCAGGCTTAAGCCATCCCTGGCGGCGGCCGCGCTGAACGGCGAAACAGTCTGCCGTTTCCTCATCCGGTCCGCGGAACTGGTGGCCGCACTCGTGCGCATAGATCCACTGCTTGACCGGTGTCGACACGCGATCGAGCAATTTGGGGTTCATGATGAGAAAGCCCGGATAGGCAGCGCCGTAATCGTCGAGCTTGTTGTCGATCACGGTCGGCCGCTGGCCGCAGTATTGCGTGCGGCCGTCGAGCTTGAATTCGCCGGGCGCGACGAGATGGCTGTCACCGCCGACGGTCGAGATGTATTGCTCGGGCGTCGGGATGCCATCGCGTATCGGCGTGGTGGTGTCCTGGGCATAGGCGGCAGGGGCGTGGGCGACCGTCGGCAACGCCACCGATAAAGCCGAAGTTACACCCAAGACGAATCCGTGAATGAATCGTCGCACTCTCATTCGTCCATGCTTTCAGAAGAGCCCCGCCTGCCCGCTCGGCCTGCCACTACAACATGGCCCGAAATTTCTCTCGGCTCAAGCTGCGGTATCTTGTGACACAAAGGGAGTTAAGCCGGTGTGACTTCCGGCCACGGGCTCAGTCCGAGACCCGCTCCTCGATCTGTTCCATGTCGTCGTCGGAGAAGCCGAAGTGATGACCAATCTCGTGGATCAGCACATGGGCCACGAGATGGCCGAGTTCTTCGTCGCTGGACGCCCATTCGTCGAGGATGGCGCGGCGGTAAAGAATGACCATGTCCGGCTCGCGGGTTTCCGGCGTCGCGCCCTGCCGGTTAAGGCTCACACCGTGGTAAAGGCCGGTCAACTCGAACGGGTCTTCGATGTCCATTTCGTCGAGGAGATCGTCGGACGCCAAGTCCTCGATGCGAATTACAACATCGCCGGCCATCGAGCGGAACTCGGACGGGAGCGAATTCCATGCCACCTGCGCGAGCGTTTCGAAATCAGCCAGCGTTGGTGGCGTTGCGTGAATCCAATCAGTCGTCATTGCGGCGCACTCCCGGAGTTGAGTGCAGGAGATAGGTCCGGTTGGACCAAATAGGAAGGTTATTCGTTTCGATCTGTCGGATCGGCCACAAGGAGCAGCTCCTGCAGCGTGAAATTCAGGGCGCCGTTCTCGTCGAGCCTCGGCTTCAAAAATGATCTGAGGTGTGCCGGGCCCGAGTTCAAAATTCGTTCCAGCTCGGCAATATCCGCGGGCGTGCAGCGCATGCGGGAGACCCATGGCTCGAACGCCAATTCTTTTTCCATCTGCTCGCGCGCCACAATCTTGAACCCGGCGGCGCGAAGAAGATCACACCAGAGTTCGGGCGGCGGCGCGAAGCCGTGGCTCGGATCGCGCAATTTCTCGAAAGCATTGTAGGCGCGGATCGTCTCTTCGATGTCGCCGGGGGTCGCGCCGGGAAGCCGCTCCTGATCGGGCGCGACGTTGTCGACGAGGGCGAAGCGGCCGCCCTTTTTCAAAACGCGGCGAACCTCGGCGACGAACTTTTCGAGATCGGGGAAATGATGTGCCGCCAAGCGGCAGCAGACGAGATCGAAGCTTTCATTTGGGAACGGTAACGCGCCGGCTGATGCCGTCGCCGTCGACATGTTGGCGAGCCCGCGCGCCGATGCGAGTTTCGCGGCTTCATTCAACATCTCGTCGGTGATGTCGCTCGCGATGATGGTCGCGACGTGGGGCGCGAAGACGGCGGCCGTATGCCCGGCGCCCGTCGCAACATCGAGGGCTACCCACGTTTTTTGCGGTGCCACAAGCTCGACGATCCGAGCGAGACTCTCGCCTTTTGCGTGCACCTCAGACGTCGCGTAGTCGGCCGCGGCCGCGCCAAACTTCGAGCGGACGACGGCATCCGAATCCCGGGTCAAGTTGCACCTCTGCATCAGTGTCGAAAAAACGTTTTGTGCCCACAAGGTAACCAGGCAATCTTAACGCAACAAAACAACAAATGTCGCGTTGGCCGTGGGCTACAAGGCTTCTATCTCTCCGCGAACTTTCTGTTCGCATAGCTCACCGCCCGCCAATCCCGAGAATTCCATACATGTCGACACCGCTATCGTTTCGTCCCCGGCAAGACACCCTGCCGCCCGATGAGGGATCTTGGCATGGCGACACGCAGAGTTTCGAGCTCAAGGTGTTGTCGAAGGAAAGCGATGTCAGCGAGGCAACCGCGCTTCGGCTGCGCGCCTATCAGGCGATCGGCTATGACGTTTCGAGCGACAACGGGAAATACACCGACAGGTTCGATACGCTTCCCACCACGGTGCTGCTCGGGGCCTACGATCAGGGCCGTCTCGTCGGCAGCGTAAGACTTTGCTTCAATCATCCATGGCAGACGGTTTCATCGCTTCCATGCGGTCCGTACTATCCCGCGCTGAAGGAAGTGAAGAGCAAGGTCGACGGCGCACTCGTCGAAGTATCGCGCCTTTCCATCGAGCCGGGTGTCAGCAACACATCGTACCGGACAACGCTCTACGCTTTCCTCGTGCGCGCGGCGCTGACGGCAGCGCAGGCGGCAGAGGTTTCGATGCTGCTGATCGCGACGCGGCCCGACTGGGTGAAGTTCTACAAATACATGCTCGGCTTCCAGCCGATCGGCGAGCCTGCTCTCTATCCGCCGGGCGATTTCAAGATCACGCTGCTGGGCGGCAGCCTGAAGCAGGCCGAGAAGCGTCAGCGGCTGCAGAACCGCTTCTTCAAGATCACGCCGGAAGAGGTCGCCAGCATGCGCGTTGCCATTCAACCCGCGCTTGCTGCTTCGGCCGTTCGTGAGGACGACGACAAGGTTGCCGTTCCGGCGTAACGGCGCGGACTGAAATCGGATCGGCGTGGATGATGGCAGGCCGTTTGGCCTGCCAATTTTTTTACTGCCAGTTTCGCACGTCGACGAAGTGGCCTTCGAGTGCTGCAGCTGCCGCCATGATCGGCGAGACGAGGTGCGTGCGGCCCTTGTAGCCCTGGCGGCCTTCGAAGTTACGGTTCGACGTCGAGGCGCAACGCTGGCCCGGCTTCAGCTGATCCGGGTTCATGCCAAGGCACATCGAGCAGCCCGGTTCGCGCCATTCGAATCCGGCATCCTTGAAGATCTTGTCGAGGCCTTCGGCTTCTGCCTGCTCTTTGACGAGACCAGAGCCTGGAACGATCATCGCGTACGCAAGGCGCGACGAGATCTTTTTGCCGTCGACGATCTTGGCCACGGCCCGCAAGTCTTCGATGCGGCCGTTCGTGCAGCTTCCGATCCACACGACGTCGAGCGGGATATCGGTTATCTTCGTGCCGGGCGTCAGGCCCATGTATTCGAGCGCACGCTGCATCGACGCGCGCTTGTTCTCGTCGTGCACGTCGGCGGGATTGGGAACAGAGGACGCGACCGACGTCACGTCCTCGGGGCTCGTGCCCCAGGAAACGATCGGCGGCAGCTTGGCAGCGTCGAGGCGAACTTCGCGATCGAAGTGCGCGCCTTCATCCGTGCGCAGCGTTTCCCAGTATTTCATCGCCAGATCCCAGGCCGCGCCTTTGGGGGCCTTGGGACGATCCTTGAGGAAAGCGAAGGTTTTCTCGTCGGGCGCGATCATGCCGGCGCGGGCGCCGCCTTCGATCGACATGTTGCAGACCGTCATCCGGCCTTCCATCGAGAGCGCGCGAATGGCTTCGCCCGCGTACTCGATGACGGAGCCGGTGCCGCCGGCGGTGCCGATCTCGCCGATAATCGCCAGGGTAATGTCTTTGGCGCCGACGCCGTGCGGGGCGACGCCGTCGACCGTCACCCGCATGTTCTTGGCTTTCTTCTGGATCAGCGTCTGGGTGGCGAGCACGTGCTCGACCTCGGATGTGCCGATGCCGTGGGCCAATGCGCCGAACGCACCATGCGTCGAGGTGTGGCTGTCGCCGCAAACGATGGTGGTGCCGGGAAGGGTAAAGCCCTGCTCCGGACCGACGACGTGAACGATGCCCTGACGCTTGTCGAGCTCATTGAAGTACTGGATCCCGAAGTCGCGCGCGTTTGCCGCCAAGGTCTCGACCTGGACGCGGCTTTGCTCGTCGGCGATGCCTTTGGTGCGGTCGGTGGTCGGGACGTTGTGATCCACGACGGCGAGCGTCTTTTCCGGAGCGCGCACCTTACGGCCGGCCATGCGGAGGCCCTCGAAGGCCTGCGGGCTCGTCACTTCGTGGACGAGGTGGCGGTCGATATACAGGAGGCTCGTTCCGTCCGGCGACTGTTCAACTACGTGATCGTTGAAGATTTTATCGTAGAGCGTTTTTGCCATGACTTCGTTGAGCCTTCGGGAACGGCGGATGAGGATGAATGAACCGGTTAGATAGCGTCTAGCGCTGGTTTCCGCAAATCAGTGCTCGTCGCAGGTACGATAAGCTGACAAGGGCTCCGTAGCGCCAGCCGGATCGCGAACTAAACCATCGCGATTAACGTCAGGTGTTTCTATTTTTTGAGATCTTCGAGATGAGGAAGTCCCGTAACAGCTGGACTTTTTTCGAGGATTTAAGCTCTTCCGGGTAGGCGAAGACCATATTCAGCGAAGGCTGCTCGATGTCCGTCAGCACGGGCACGAGGTCGGTCAGCTCCTCGGTCAGGTAATCCGGGATCATCCCGACGCCGATACCGGCACGGATTGCATATTTGATCGCCACGACGCTGTTGACCCGGAGGGCGGCGTCGCGCGTGCCCGAGCCGTTGCGGCCCGCCGTCTCGATCCAGGACATGGCGTCGAGATGCTGGGCCGATGGTCCCGTGTAGCCGATGATGCGGTGCTGATCGAGATCCGCGAGGCTTTTGGGCGCGCCGTATTTGCGGATGTATTGCGCGGATGCGAAGGCGCGGACGCGGCTCTCGAACAGGGGCCGCCGGATGAGGTCGGCCTGCTCGGGTTCGCGGGTCCAGATCGCAGCATCGGCAGCGCGCATGCCGATATCGACCTGATCGTCGTTGAGGATCAGTTCGACGCGGATATCGGGATAAAGTTCGCCGAACTCGCGAAGGCGCGGCGTCAACCACATCGTTCCAAAGCCGATTGGCGCCGTGATCCGGAGGTCGCCCGAAGGTTTCGTCGTCGAGTCCGAGAGCAGCGTTTCGGCCGTCTGGAGCTTTGCAAAAACCTCCGCGACCGTCCGGTTCAGAAGCTCGCCCTGCTCGGTCAGCACGAGACCGCGCGCATGGCGATGAAACAGCGTGACGCGAAGGTTCGCTTCAAGCGCTGAAATCTGCCGGCTGACGGCCGATTGGCTCATGTGGAGCTGTTCACCCGCATGAGTGAAGCTGCCAGCCTCGGCGGCCGCATGGAAGATGCGAAGCTTATCCCAATCCATTGTGGAAGCCTGCGAATGCAGTTGATGGGCCATAGCATTTAGCTATGCACTGGACGCAATGCAACCTGTGCATAGCAGAATAGCAACTGGGCTAGTTAGCCGAGCGCCGTCTTGTCGCGCTTTTTTGCGTTCCAAACGGCGCCCGAAGCCTATTCGGCGGCGTCGGCCTGGTCTTCGACCTGGGTCAGGAAGCGTTCAGCCTCGAGGGCGGCCATGCACCCCATACCGGCGGCTGTCACGGCCTGGCGGAAGACCTCGTCCTTGACGTCGCCCGCGGCGAACACGCCGGGAATGGCTGTCGCGGTCGAGTCCGGCGCCGTGATCAGGTAGCCCGACGGCGTCATCTCGAGCTGCCCCTTGAAGAGCTCGGTCGCGGGCGCGTGGCCGATGGCGGTGAAAACGCCGTCGGCGGGCACTTCCGACGTCATGCCGGTCTTGAGATTTTTGAGGACGATGCCCGTCACCGATTTCGGAGAATGCGTGCCGACGATTTCCTCGACGACGCTATCCCAGATGACATCGACCTTCGGGTTCTTGAACAGCCGCTCTTGCAGAATCTTTTCTGCGCGCAGGAATTCGCGGCGATGAACAAGCGTCACCTTGCTCGCAAAGTTCGTCAGAAACAGCGCTTCCTCGACGGCCGTATTGCCGCCGCCGACAACCACGACTTCCTTGCCTTTGTAGAAGAAGCCGTCGCACGTCGCACACGCCGATACGCCGTGGCCTTTGAAGTGCTCTTCGGAATGCAGGCCAAGCCAACGCGCCTGCGCGCCCGTCGCGATGATGAGCGCGTCGCACGTGTAGGTGTCGCCGCTATCGCCTTCGAGACGGATGGGGCGCGTGCGAAGCTCGACCTTGTTGATGTGGTCCATCACGATGTTCGTGCCGACGTGCTCGGCCTGCGCCTGCATCTGCTCCATCAGCCACGGACCCTGGATCGGATCGGCGAAGCCCGGATAGTTCTCGACGTCGGTCGTGATGGTCAGCTGGCCGCCGGGCTGCGAACCTTGGATGAGGGTCGGCGCGAGCATGGCGCGGGCGGCGTAAACCGCAGCCGTATATCCGGCGGGGCCCGAGCCTAGGATTATTACCTTCGCGTGATGCGGTTTTTTTGTCATGCTCTCAAATCTCCGGCCCGCTCGCAGCGCGGTAAAGGTTGCTAATTAGGGGGGCCGTCTACCAATCGTCAATGTCGCTGGGGATGGCGTCCCCGTTACGAGCAGAACTGCGGCACTCCGGCGCGGCACGTGCTAGATTCACGCAAAAATGCGGAGGGAAAAGGCGCGTGCAAGACATTAAGGCCACGCCGGCGTTGAGCATGCCTCAGCGGATTAAGGCCATTCTGATCGGTTCGTCGGGCAATCTGGTCGAGTGGTACGATTTCTACGTTTATACGGCTTTTTCGCTCTATTTCGCCAAAGCGTTCTTCCCCGAAGGCAACCAGACCGCGCAGCTTTTGAACACGGCGGCCATCTTTGCCGTCGGCTTTCTGATGCGTCCGATCGGGGCTTGGTTTTTCGGCCGTATGGCCGACCGGCATGGACGCCGTGTCGCTCTGACGACATCGGTGCTGCTGATGTGCTTCGGTTCGGCTCTCATCACGGTTACTCCGGTCTATGCAACCATTGGTGTTGCGGCGCCGATCATTCTGCTTCTCTCGCGCATGATTCAGGGGCTCAGTCTCGGCGGCGAATACGGCACCAGCGCCACCTATCTTTCGGAGATGGCGACGTCCGAGCGTCGCGGGTTCTATTCGAGCTTTCAGTACGTGACGCTGATCGGCGGGCAGCTGGCCGCAATGTCGGTGCTGATCGTGCTTCAAAGATTTGTGCTGACGCCGGCTGAGCTCGAAGCGTGGGGCTGGCGCATTCCGTTCGCCATCGGAGCGCTCCTCGCCGTCATCGCGTTCGTGATGCGCCGCGATCTCGTCGAGACGGAATCCTTCCGGCGCGCGAAGTCCCATGAAGGCTCGATAGCAGCCCTGATGCGACATCCGAAGGAAGTCGCGATCGTCGTCGGGCTGACGCTTGGCGGCACGTTGGCGTTCTACACTTTCACGACCTACATGCAGAAATTCCTCGTCAACACGTCCGGCTTTTCGAAAGACACGGCGACAATGATCTCCGCGTCGGCGTTGTTGATCTACATGCTGCTGCAGCCGATCGTCGGTGCGCTGTCGGATGTCGTCGGCCGTCGTCCCGTGCTGATCGCCTTCGGCGTGCTCGGAACCCTCTGCACGGTGCCTATCCTCACCACACTGCAAACGGTGAGCGAGCCGTTGCAGGCGTTTGCTCTGGTGATGGCGGGACTCGCGATCGTCTCCTGCTACACCGCCATCAACGCGGTTGTTAAAGCCGAGCTATTTCCGACGTCCGTTCGGGCGCTCGGTGTCGGCTTGCCGTACGCGATCACGGTTGCGGTTTTCGGCGGCACGGCGGAATGGGTTGCGCTGTGGCTGAAGCAGTTGGGAAATGAGCACTATTTCTATTGGTATGTGTCGGGCTGCATCGCCGTCTCGCTCTGCGTCTATTGGGCGATGCGAGATACGCGTTACGACAGCGCGATCGACAAAGCGGGTGGGGCTTGAGACGATCCAGCCGAGATCAGGCGCAGGACGTTAAGACTTGCGTAACCATTGCGGCCGACGACGATGTGATCGTGAACGGCGCCGCTCGATAAACTGGCCGCAGTCCCATGTTTCCCATATCCGATCAGGACATGTCATGAAGAAAATCACGACATCAATTGTCAACGCCTGTATGGCGGGCGGCCTTGCCGGAGCCATGATCTTTACGCCGGCTGCAGACGCCTGCACCCGCCTTGTCTATCTTGGCGCCAACAATCTGAACATGACGGCCCGGTCCATGGACTGGAGCGAAGAGATTGGCACCAACTTATGGATCCTGCCGCGCGGCATGGAACGTGACGGCGCTGCGGGCCCTAATTCGGTGAAGTGGACTGCGAAGTACGGCAGCGTCATCGCAACCGCCTATGACATCTCGACGACCGACGGAATGAACGAGGCGGGCCTCGTCGCCAATGTGCTGTGGCTGGCAGAGTCGCAGTATCCGGAATACGACGGCAAAACGCCGGGGCTCGCGATTTCGGCCTGGGCGCAATATGTGCTCGACCAGTTCGCGACGGTTGATGAGGCGGTGAAGCATCTGCAGTCCGAACCCTTCACCCTGGTGACCGACAAGGTGCCGGGGCAGGACCGTCTGGCCACGCTGCACCTGTCGATCTCGGACGCAAGCGGCGACAGCGCCATCGTCGAATACCTCGACGGCAAGCAGATTATTCACCACGGTCGCGAGTTCCAAGTCATGACCAACTCGCCATCTTTCAAACAGCAGTTGGCGCTGAACGCATACTGGAAGGACATCGGCGGCACGGTGATGCTGCCCGGAACGAACCGCGCAGCGGACCGCTTCGCCCGCGCGGCGTTCTATGTGAACGCCATTCCGAGGTCAGAGGACACCCGCGAGGCGACCGCCAGCGTCTTCAGCGTTATCCGGAACGCCTCGGTGCCCTTCGGCATCAGTACGCCAAACCAACCCAACATTGCCTCCACGCGCTGGCGCACCGTCGCTGACCAGAAGAACCTGACCTATTTCTTCGACTCGGCACTGACCCCGAATGTGTTCTGGGTGGATTTCAGCAAGGTCGATTTCTCGAAGGAAACCGGCAAGGTGCGCAAACTGGATCTGGGGCCGGATCAGCGCAATACCTATTCCGGCGCGGCCAACGACAGCTTCGTCGAGACAAAGCCGTTCAAGTTCCTCGGGCTTTGACGAGAGGGCGATTGTTGCAGAAAATGGAAGCGCTGGCGGGTTTGCCAGCGCTTTTTCTGTGTCCACGTCCGGTTCAAATCAGGCGCATGGCCTTGAGGCTCGCGTGACCGTTGCGGCCGACGATGATGTGGTCGTGCACGGCGACGCCGAGCGGCCGCGCCGCGTCGATGATCTGCTTGGTCATATCGATGTCGGCGCGCGATGGCGTCGGATCGCCGGACGGATGATTGTGCACCAGGATGATGGCGCTCGCCGAGAGTTCGAGGGCGCGCTTCACGACCTCACGCACGTAGACAGGCGTGTGATCGACAGTTCCCTGTCCCTGCACCTCGTCGGCGATGAGCTGGTTCTTCTTGTCGAGAAAGAGGATGCGGAACTGTTCGCGCGTTTCGAAGCCTTGCACGAGGCGCAGATAATCGAGGACGCCGTTCCAAGATGACAGCGCGGGCCGCGTGGCGATCTGACCTCGTGTCAGGCGCTCAGCCGCGGCCTTGATCAGTTTCAGTTCTTCGACGGCACGATCGCCGACGCCTTCGACTTCCTTCAACCGGTTGCCGGGCGCCGAAACAACATCTGCAAACGACCCGAATTTCGCGATCAGCCGCTTGGCGATCGGCTTCGTGTCGATCCGCGGAAAGGCGCGGAACAGGATCATTTCGAGTAGCTCGTAATCCGGGAGGGCGTCGGCGCCGCCGTTCTCAAAGCGCTCGCGCAGCCGGCGGCGGTGGCCCACCTTGTCGTCGGCCACCTTTTCGCTGGGAGGGCGTTTCGCTTCGGCTTCGGGCGCGACTGAAAAAAAGGTCGATTGCTCGGCAGCGCTTGTCTTGTCGCGAAATCCATCGGAGCGCGACATCGACATTCACTCCATCAAGCGGCGGCGCGAACGCCGTAGGGCGGGAAGTGTAATCCGGCGGGACTTTCGGTGAAAATCTCGCAGCCGGTTTCGGTTACGCCGACCGTGTGCTCGAACTGGGCGGACAGCTCGCGGTCGCGCGTCACGGCGGTCCAACCGTCCGCCAGAATTTTCACGTGCGGCTTGCCGAGGTTGATCATCGGTTCGATCGTGAACAGCATCCCCGGCTCAAGCACGGTGCCTTCGCCCGGCTCGCCGTAGTGCAGGATGTTCGGACGGTCGTGGAAAACGCGGCCGAGGCCGTGTCCGCAGAAGTCGCGGACCACGCTGCAGCGTTCGCCTTCGGCGAACCGCTGAATTGCTGCGCCGATGTCGCCGGTGGTGTTGCCGGGCTTCACAACGGCGATGCCGCGCATCAGGGATTCATACGTCACATGCATCAAGCGCTCGGCGCGGCGCGAAACATCACCGATGGCATACATGCGGCTGGTGTCGCCGTGCCAGCCATCGACGATCAGCGTGACGTCGATGTTGACGATATCGCCCGACTTCAGCGGCTTGTCGTTGGGCATGCCGTGGCAGACGACGTGATTGATCGACGTGCACGTTGCGTAGCGATAGCCGCGATAATTGAGCGTCGCGGGGATGGCGCCGTGGTCGAGCGCAAAGGAGAGCACCAGTTCGTCGATCGTCGCGGTCGTGACGCCTGGCTGGACGATGGGAACGAGCATATCGAGCGCTTCGGCTGCGAGCTTTCCAGCTTTGCGCATCGCGGCAAACGCTTCGGGGCCGTGCAGCGGAATCTTGCCGTCGCGGCTGGCCGTTTTCGATACTTCGATGTTGGACATATGACTCCACGCCACGTCGGACGGTGCTTACGGTTCTATATTTAGTGCGAAATGTTCGCCGGCAAAATACCTTGTGACACCGCGCGGCAATTCTAATGCAAAAAGCGCCGGAGAAATTCCCCGGCGCCTTTTAATTCGATAGCCACCTGAGCCGAGGCTGGGGTTAAGCTTTGGCTTCTTCAGCGGGGACTTCAGCGGCCGTCAGCTCAGCGAGAAGACGCTGTGCCTGTCCAACCCAGTCCTGCTTCTCGATCGCGCCCTTGAGGTTCAAGGTCTCGTCGATGTTGGCGATATCTTCGTCCGAAAGGTTGGCGATCTGCTCCACCTTGTAGCAGTTGAGCTGCTTCAAGCGGTTCTGCAGGTCGATATCGATGCCCTTGATCTGCGTCAGATCCTCGGCCTCGCCTTTCGGCTTCTTGAAGCCCTTCCAGGCGGCGTTCAGGCGGCGAGCGCGTGCGTCCGTACGTTCGAAAATACGGGCGGCTTTGCCGCGGCGGCCGCGGAGGTAATAGAGCTTGGCGCGGCGGACTTTACCGCGGCGCACGACTTCGATCTCGCCGATGTAGGGCGAATAGACCGGGAATACGCGCTCAACGCCTTCGCCGTAGGAGATCTTGCGGACGGTGAAGTTCTCGTTGATGCCGGCGCCGGAACGCGCGATCACGACGCCTTCATAAGCCTGGAAGCGGACGGTCGCCTCTTTGACGGCGCCCTTCTTCTTCTTGTCCTTGGGGTCATCGACGGTCTCGACGACCTTGACCATGACCTTGACGGTATCGCCGGGGCCGAATTCGGGGACGCCACGCTTCGCGAGGACGGCGTCCATCTGCTCGCGCTCGAGCTGTTGGATGATGTTCATCTTATTGATTCCATTTCGTTTTTTGATGACGCAGAGGATCGACTTGGCGTCCATCAGGACCCGAGCCGGTCATGCAACCCATAAGGGCAACCCGTTTGAGGGAATTGTTGTTGGCCGGGTGATAGCGGAAGAGGCTGGTTTTGTCGAGTGGGCCCAAGCTCATATCGCGGCCTCGAGCTGGCGCTGCGTCAAAGGTTCCGGGTCGCCGCATTTGGCCGGTGCGATGGCGGAGATGGAGATCCAGCTCATCTCAACGCCGGAGCGGCGTCCATGTCCATCTGAGAAGTCTTCTGCGTCAGCGCGACGCTGATTTTGGGGCTCAAGCGGCAAGTTGCGGCCGACGGCTTGGTTGGTTTGCCACACTGCAATGAGCGTCGCGACCGGACGCGGCCCGAAAACCCTCTGAGTCTGTTATGATTCGCGTCGAATCACACTCGGAGGCGCGGAATGGCCGAATGTCCGCTCGTCATTATCAGGTGGCTCGACAGCAGGCAGCCATGCGGCCAGTGGCGTTATCTTGCGGCGCTGCCCGATGCGCGGCCAGTAGAAGTCGCGAGCGTCGGTTGGCTCGTCAAGGATACGGCGGACGTCAAGGTCGTCTGCCAGAACGTCGGCGACCTCGAGCACCCTGAAAAAGCGCAAGCGAGTGGGATCATGACGATACCCACCCGCTGCGTCCTTTCGATCGAAAGGCTGACGGAAGACGAAAGCAGACCTAACGCTTCTGCTGACCTTGCGACTGAGGGTTCGACTGATTTTGTTGGTTCTGAGCGTTTTGCTGCGATTTCTGATGATCTGAAGATTGTGTCAGAACAGATGCGGCGAGCTCTTTAATTTCATCGGCATTCAGCGACTGAGGGTTCTGCAGCGCCCTGGAGGCAATCGCACTCACGCGTGCAGATGTTTTCTCATTCTGTGCCATGTCGATACTCACTTTCTCTCAAATTGAGGAACGACTTTCTTGCGCAGACAGCTGACCACGTCAGGGTCGGCGAGTCCCGTTACGCTGCGAAGTTATCCACGGTTTAGTGCGTACACGGCATATCTTCCCACCGATGCCGAGCGCGCCGATTTGTTCAGCGCAGACAATTGCTTGCCGCATTGATTGCAGGCTGATCTTTGATCAGTTCGCCAGATGGTCTCAGTAGCTGAGGCCGAAGGCGTTGCCGATCATGTCGCCGACGCTCGCGTTCTTCTTCTTGGAAGTCGGGCCGTACGCACCGTAATCGTTTTCGAGGTTCTGTCCGCGCGCGGCGACGGCGGACGGGTCGAATGAAGGCTCGACGGGCGCCAAGTGATCGCGGCCCTTATTGATCTTATTCCATTGGCCATCGAGCGCCTGCGTAACGCGCTTCTCGTGACCGTAGACGTCGCGGAAGGTTTTCAGCTTGCCGTCTTCGCCGACCCACGCCGTGAAATAGACGAGGTGGATCGGGATTTCCTTCGTGATCGGAATCTCGTTGTTGAGCGCGCCCGCCCGGTCGAGCTCGGCGATCTTGCCGGCGTCCCAGCCCTTGTCTTCCTTGAGGATAAGCTCTGCCAACTGCATCGGTTTCCAGACCCGCAGACAGCCGTGGCTCAGCGTTCGCTGCGCCGGTTTGAACATCCATTTGTCGGGCGTGTCGTGCATGTAGATCGTGTGCTGACTTGGGAACGAAAACTTGACGTGGCCGAGAACGCTCTTCGGGCCCGGCGGCTGCACCACGTCATAGTTGCGGATGTCCGTCGTCGCCCAGTTGATGCTGCGGTAGTCGACGGGGCGCTGGCCGTCTTTGGTCACGATCTGCAGACCGTACTGACGCATCATGCCGCCGCCCCGAATGAGGTTCGGCCAAAGCTCGTTGACCATGATGCTTTCGGGGACGCGCCAGGCCGGGCGAAGTACGACGTATTTCAAGGGACGCGAAAATATCGTCGTCTGCTTGTCGAGGAGGCCGACGACGATCTTCTCCGAGCGGATGATTTCGCCGTCCTTGTAGACGTACTGCATGTACTCGGGGATGTTGTTCAGGACGTAGAAATCGCCCATGTTGGTCCACATCCAGCGCCACATCTCCATGTTGGCGCGGATGCGCTTGGCGTCGGTGCTGAGCTTGCCCGGTTTGCCGTCCTTGGGCAGCATCGTCAGATAAATTTGGCGCAGTTTTTCAAATTGCGGCTGTTGCGGCTGGAGGCTGCGCAGGTAGGCGTCGGGCTCGTGCGTCGTCGCGAGCGCTTCGATCACGATCTTGGGTTCGATCCATTGCGGACGCCGGTCAAGGTTCGTCGACAGCATTTCGGCGGGATCGGGAATGCGGCCGCCGCGCGCGTCGCGAGCGTAGCGAAGAGCCGCCTTCGAATATTCGATTTCGGCGTCGGCGAGCGAATCCGTGTCGGTTGCGGTCAGTGCGCCTTCGTTCAGAGCCGGAAGCTTGAACCTCGCCGGATCGAGACCGTACGCCCAGGCATTCTCGATTTCGGCTGCGAGCGTCTTGGCTTCAGGCTTCACGCCGGCCGCCGTCACCCAGAGCGCCTCTCCGTGGTGCGCGGCGTAGAAATCGGTGAGCGCGGTTTGGTCCTTGCGGTCGCGGTCTTCCTCCGCTGCCGGGCCAGCGGCGAGCTTGCTGCGCACGGCCATCAGAACGGCGTCGTCGTGCACTTCAGGGGGCTGGACTTCGGGCACCGCTGCGGCAGGCTCGGTAACAGCGGTCGACGAGGGTACTGGGGCCGCGGGCGGCGAAACATCATCCGCGAACGCCGGATATGCAACCAGCGTCCCCGCGATCAGCATTCCGCCGACAAGCGTCCGGCGCGGCGGACCAAGCAGAAGGTTCTTGAAACTCTTCATCCCCGTCTCTCAATTGGCGACGCGCACGTGGCCTGGAGCCCTGTTCGCGATATGCCGTGAAGCCGCCGCGAATCTTGTCCCTCCGTATTTGCCCAAGAAATCCTGGCCATGCAAAGGCGAAGCGCCTTGCGACGTCACTTTGAGGTTCGGGTGGTACGTAAGAGATCGGGGCGACGGTCGGCCGTCAGCTGCTCGCTCTGGCGGCGCCGCCACTCCGCGACTTTCTTATGGTCGCCCGAGAGGAGAATGTCCGGGATCGAAAGGCCTTCCCAATCACGCGGCTTGGTGTACTGCGGGTATTCGAGGAGGCCGGTTTCGAAGCTTTCGCTCGCGAGGCTTTCGGCGCCGCCGAGGACGCCCGGCAGAAGCCGGACGCAGGCCTCGATGAGGACCATCGCGGCCAGCTCGCCGCCGGCGAGCACATAATCGCCGATCGAAATTTCCTTGAGGCCTTTGTCGTCGATCACGCGCTGATCGATGCCTTCGAAGCGGCCGGCGAGCAAGGTTACGCCCGGTCCTTCGGAAAGATCTCGCGCCAAACTCTGTGTCAGCGGCGTGCCGCGCGGCGACAGATAGATGTGCGGAGAATCCGGCGAAATGGTTTTTGCATGATCGAGCGCTGGGCCCAGAACGTCGGCGCGCAGCACCATGCCCGCCCCACCGCCTGCGGGCGTGTCATCCACCTGGCGGTGACGGCCGAGGCCGAAGTCGCGGATCTGCAATGTATCGAGGGACCAGATGTTCGCCGCACGGGCTTGGCCGAGGAGCGAGACATCGAGCGGTCCCGGAAACATCTCCGGGAACAATGTCAGGACGAGTGCCCGCCATGCCGGCCGTCCATCATTGCTTGGGAAGTGGGCCATTTCGATTGTCATCCTCGGCTTTATGCCCAGGATCCATTTGGCAGAGAACGCGATGGACGATGGATCCTCGGGACAAGCCCGAGGATGACATTGTCAGGAGGTTGATCAGACGCCTTCGACGATCGTCATGTCGAGCGTTCCGGCGCCCTGGCGAAGCACCTTCGCTTCCGCATATTCGGGCGACGTCGCGTAGTTGCGCGCGTGCTCGTAGCTTGGGAACTCGAGGATGACGTTGCGCGGCGTTCCGTTGCCTTCGACGATTTCGCTCTTGCCGCCGCGTGCGATGGGCTTGCCCTCGTACTTTTCGAGCGCGATTTTCGATTTCGCCACGTACTCAGCCCATTTCTCGGGGTTCGTGATTGTGGCGTGGGCGATGACGTATCCCTTCGGCATTGCAATCTCTTTCTCGGAAGTTTGGGGCCTGGAAGTTGGGGCCGTAAAGTCTGGCACTGATTGTCAGGCGAGGAGCCATAGCCGGACCGGCACCATTTGGGCAACTGGACTCGTTGCAGGGAAGGCGCGGCGAAGCCGAAGCCTGTCAGCGCTTCAGGATGGGCTGCATGGCGCCGAGCGCTGCGTCGCTTTCGTTTTGAGAGGGTTTGCCGGGCCGCGCACTCGGGGTGCCGCTGTCGGTACCCCACGCGAATACAGCGCCCGAGACCGGTGATGTCCAGCCGAAGCTTGCCTCGGCGGACTTCAGTTTGGGCCCTTGGGCTTCGAGGCGAGGATCGGCTTTGACGAGACGCTTGGACGACCGCGGCGACAGCGGCGCTATACGCTTTCCAATGACGGCCGGGCAGTCGGCATTGGGATCGTTGCCGACGGGCGTCAGGGCATTGACGACGTAGCGCTTGCCGCACATTCCAATCTTCGGCGGTTCGCGGGTTCGCGCGAAATCGTCGAAGGCCTCCCGCAGAGGCTTCCAGGTCGCCCGCGCCTCGTTCTCGGCATGGCGCTTCATGTTCTCGGCCGTCATGCGAAACGGGAAAACATGGATCGGAATGCTGGGTTCGCCCGCGTTCAACGCATCGCGCACGAATGCGTAGATTTCTTCGATGTATTTGTCGGACATCGCGAAGCAGCCGACGCTTCGGCAATCGCCGTGGACCATGATGTAATTGCCGGTCCGGCCGAGCGCGCGGTCGAGGGCGTTCGGATAGCCGATGTTGAAAGCGAGATGGTATTTGCTGTCCGGCTTCAGCCCTTCAGGCGTCACGCGGTAGAAGCCTTCGGGCGACATGCTATCGCCCATCACGCGTTTGGGGCCGAGCGTGCCGCCCCAGTTGCAGACGGGGAATGTTTTGACGAGGGCATAGCGGCCGTTTGGGCGGGCCTTCCACACCTCGAGTTCCGATTCTTCCTTGAAGACGCGGATATAGACCGGCGCTTCCGGCACGATCTCTTTCATGATGAGGGCGGCTTCGATTGCCGAGGGCAGCGGCTTTTCGGCGGCGACTTCGTCGGCGCGGGCATGGCTCAGCATCACGGCCGATCCGGCGACAACGACCATCGCGGCAAGCAACAGGGCTTGCTGGGTCAAATGCCAACGCCAACGCATCACGCTTAAAAAACCCCGCCAACTCTTACCCGTGGGCCGCCTCAGCTAATCCCCGGGACGGTTAAGGGTGGGTAAACCCGGAGTATGGGCTCGGCGTGGTCAGAGATGGGCGATGCTGTGGCAAGGCCATGATCGGCCAGACGAATTAGGCGAGATGCTTAAGCCCCGGCGATATGCGCGAGGAACGTCTCGGCAGCCGCTTTCGGATCGCGCGCAGCGTTGATCGGACGGCCGACGACGAGATGGTTGGCGCCAAAACGAAGCGCTTCTTCGGGCGTGGTGATACGGCTTTGATCACCGGTCTCGGCGCCCGGCAGCCGAATGCCCGGCGTGACGATCAGGAACTTCGGGCCGGTCTCGGCGCGGACGGCGGCGGCTTCTTGGCCCGACGCGATCACGCCATCAAATCCCGCGTTCTCCGCCATGCGCGCACGTCCGACGACCAAGCCGCCCGGCGTTGCCACGATGCCCTGCTCGTCGAGGTCGGATTGATCGAGGTTCGTCAGCACGGTGACGGCGAGCAGCTTCAAATCCGAGCCGCCACGTCCGCGGACGGCTGCCGTCATCGTTTTCGTGTCGTGGCCGTGCACCGTGACGAAATCGACGCCGAGTTTTGCCGCGGCGGCGACGGCGTGCTCGACCGTATTGCCGATATCGAGAAACTTCAGGTCGAGAAAGACGCGCTTGCCTTCACGCTTCAATTCCTGGGCCAACGCCAATCCGTCGGTGAACAGGAGCTCGAGTCCGATCTTGTAAAAACTGACGGTGTCGCCCAGGCGATCGACCAGGGCGCGCGCCTCGTCATAGGCCGGCAGGTCGAGAGCGACGATCAGTTTGTCCCGGGTGGCGCGGTCGATCATTTTTTTGCTCAGCCGTGAAGCACGCGGGCGGCGCGTGCGAGTTTCTGGATGACCGACTTCAGCTGCTCGGTCTGGTCCTTGTTCTTCAAGTGGCCGTTGTCGTCGAAGGCTTCGCGGACGCGGGGCAGCGCGAACTGCTCAGGGAGCACCAGGGCTCCGGTTCCGAGTTCGAGCACGGCGCGGAGCTGCATCAGTCCACGAAGGCCACCGAGGCCGCCTCCCGACGCCGACGCAAGCGCGAAGACGCGGGTCCGAAAGACTTCGAGCGGCGCTTCTCCGTCGTCGCGGGTGTGGCTGACCCAGTCGATGACGTTCTTGAGGAGCGGCGAGAACGAGGCGTTGTACTCAGGGCTGACGATGAAAATGCCGGTGTGTGCCCTCATCAAGTTCTTCAGCTTGCGGGCATTGTCCGGCGGACCTTCTTCCTCTTCGAGGTCGCCATGATAGATCGGCATCGGATAGTCGGCGAGGTCGACGAACGTCGAGGGAATGCTGTTGGCTTCCGCGATCATGGCGCCGAGTTTCGCCAGGCGCTTATTGAACGAGTTCAGGCGGGCACTGCCCGCGAAGAAGAGCAGTCGCGGATCTTTGGCGGCAGCGTCAGTCATGGGGTGTCAGTCCTGGGCGTCGATTTCTGGCCAAAGCAGCTGATCAGCCGCTCTTACCTTCGAAGAATTCCTTAACCCGGGAAAAGAAGCCAGCGCTCTCGGGGCTGGTTTCCTTGTGGCTCGCGCGCTCGAATTCCTCGAGCAGCTCGCGCTGTTTGCGCGTCAGGTTCTTCGGCGTTTCGACATCGACCTCGATGTACATGTCGCCGGAGACCTTCGAGCGGAGCACCGGCATGCCCTTGCCGCGAAGCCGGAACTGCTTGCGGCTTTCAGTACCTTCCGGGATCTTGACGCGCGTCGTGGTGCCTTCGAGCGTCGGCACATCGATCTGGCCTCCGAGCGCGGCGGTCGTCATCGCGATCGGCACCTTGCAGAAAATGTCGGCGCCGTCGCGCTGGAAGAACTCATGCGGCTTGATCGACAGGAAGATGTAAAGATCGCCCGGCGCGCCGCCTCTAAGGCCCGCTTCGCCTTCGCCTGCGAGGCGAATGCGCGTGCCATCCTCGACGCCGGCCGGGATGTTCACCGATAGCGTGCGCTCCTTCTGCACGCGGCCGGAGCCCGAGCAGTCGACGCAGGGGTCATCGATCATCTCGCCGCGGCCCTGACATACGGGGCAGGTGCGCTCGATCGTGAAGAAGCCCTGGCTGGCGCGGACTTTACCCATGCCGCCGCAGGTCGTGCAGGTTTTGGCTTTCGTTCCGGGCTTGGCGCCGGCGCCTGCGCACGTTTCGCATTTGACGCTCGCGGGCACACGGATTTGCGCTGTCTTCCCAGCGTAGGCTTCAGCGAGCGTGATTTCGAGGTTGTAGCGAAGATCGGCGCCAGCTTCGCGGCCTGTTCGCGATCGGCCGCCCCCGCCGCCTTGGCCTCGCCGGCCGCCCATGAACTCGCCGAACAGATCGTCGAAGATGTCCGACATCGAGGAGGCGAAGTCGGGGCCGAAGCCCGGTCCGCCGCGGCCTCCCATGCCCCCTTCGAACGCCGCATGACCGAATTGGTCGTAGGCGGCGCGTTTCTGCGGATCCTTCAGGGCCTCGTAGGCCTCATTCAGCTCCTTGAAGCGGCGCTCCGCTTCCTTGTCCCCCGCGTTCCGGTCGGGGTGACATTCCTTTGCGAGGGTACGATAGGAGGATTTAAGCTCAATATCGGTGGCGCTCCGCTTGACGCCGAGAATTTCATAATAATCGCGCTTAGCCATGATGCGCTGTTCTATGACCCGTTAGGTGAAATGTTGCTGGTCGGCGAATGGTCGCAACGATTACTAGCGTCTTTATCTCAATTTTTCGCCCTCAGACCAGACCGGCCCTCCATTCGGGGAGGGGCCGGGAGGTCCGAGGGCGATTTCGAGTTCGACTCTTAAGCCGATTTCTTCTTGTCGTCTTTGACTTCTTCGAAGTCGGCATCGACGACATCGTCGCCGCTGTCCGACTTCTTCTCGGCAGAGGGTTCCCCACCCTCGACGCCTTCAGCACCGCCCTTGGCGGTGTAGACGGCTTCGCCGATCTTCATCGCGACCTGGGTGAGTGCCGTTGACGCGGAGCGGATGGCTTCGGCGTCTTCACCGGCAATCGCCGTCTTGGCGGCGGCAATTGCGGCTTCCACGTCGCCCTTGATCGCGGCGACTGCCGGGATCGAGCTGTTCTCGGTGAGTGACTTCTCGGTGCCATGGATGAGCGCTTCCGTCTGGTTGCGCACCTCGACGAGCTCGCGACGCTGCTTGTCTTCGGCAGCATGAGCCTCGGCGTCCTTGACCATCTTGTCGATGTCGGCATCGGAAAGACCGCCCGACGCCTGGATACGGATCGACTGCTCCTTGCCGGTTGCCTTGTCCTTCGCCGAGACATGAACGATGCCGTTGGCGTCGATATCGAAGGTGACTTCGATCTGCGGAACGCCGCGCGGCGCCGGCGGGATGCCGACGAGATCGAACTGGCCGAGCAGCTTGTTGTCGGCCGCCATTTCGCGTTCACCCTGGAATACGCGAATGGTCACGGCGCCCTGGCTGTCTTCTGCCGTCGAGAAGGTCTGGCTCTTCTTGGTCGGGATCGTCGTGTTGCGATCGATCAGACGCGTGAAGACGCCACCCAACGTTTCGATGCCGAGCGACAGCGGCGTCACGTCGAGCAACAGAACGTCCTTGACCTCGCCCTGCAGAACGCCGCCCTGAATCGCAGCACCGATGGCCACGACTTCATCCGGGTTGACGCCCTTGTGGGGTTCCTTGCCGAAGAGCGCTTTCACGACTTCCTGGACCTTCGGCATGCGCGTCATGCCGCCGACGAGAACGACTTCGTCGATCTCGGCAGCCTTCAGGCCAGCGTCCTTCAATGCCTTTTCGCAAGGCGCCTTCGTGCGGTCGATGAGGCCGCCGACGAGGCTTTCGAGCTTGGCGCGCGTCAGCTTCATTGTGAGATGCTTCGGACCCGACGCATCGGCAGTGATGAAGGGCAGGTTGATTTCGGTCTGCGGAGCGCTCGACAGCTCGATCTTGGCCTTTTCAGCGGCTTCCTTCAGACGCTGAAGTGCGAGCTTGTCGGAGCGGAGATCGATGCCCTGCTCTTTCTTGAACTCGTCGGCCAGGTAGGAGACGAGCAGCATGTCGAAGTCTTCGCCGCCAAGGTGCGTGTCGCCGTTCGTCGACTTCACCTCGAAGACGCCGTCGCCGATTTCAAGAATGGAGACGTCGAAGGTGCCGCCGCCGAGGTCGTAGACTGCGATCGTCTTGGCTTCCTTCTTCTTGTCGAGGCCGTAGGCGAGTGCGGCTGCCGTCGGCTCGTTGATGATGCGGAGGACTTCAAGACCCGCGATGCGGCCGGCGTCTTTCGTTGCCTGGCGCTGGGCGTCGTTGAAGTAAGCCGGAACGGTGATGACCGCCTGCGTAACCTTCTCGCCGAGCTTGGCTTCGGCGGTCTCTTTCATCTTCTGAAGGATGAACGCCGAGATCTGCTGGGGCGAGTACTGCTTGCCGTGACTTTCAACCCAGGCGTCGCCGTTCGGGCCCTTGATGATATGAAAGGGGACGAGCTTTACGTCCTTCTGCACCTCGGCATCGTCGAAGCGACGGCCGATCAGGCGCTTGATCGCAAAAAAGGTGTTCGTCGGGTTGGTCACGGCCTGGCGCTTGGCCGGGAGACCGACGAGGCGTTCGTCATCGGCGGTAAATGCAACAACAGACGGCGTCGTGTTTGCGCCTTCGGAGTTCTCGAGAACCTTCGGCTTTCCGCCTTCCATGACGGAGACGCACGAGTTGGTCGTGCCGAGGTCGATACCGATTACTTTAGCCATTCTAGTCAATCCTTCTTAGTTGCGGCAGACCGGGTGGACCCTGTTTGGCATCCGTCGTGCTCCCCAACGAGAGGTTAGAGGCACCGGTCCCCAGGATTTCAATTGCGTAACCGACGGTTATATAGGGGCCTGTTTTGGGGGTGCAACGCTTCTTCCACCCGCTACAGATCACTTTCTAGCCTTTTCAATTACACGATTGCGGTCGGCACGGGTCTGGTAAAAAGCATCTATTTTCAGGGCTTTCGGCGGCTCAAGGCCACCTCGCCGACGTGAGCCCCCCTTTTATGGAAGGCTCATATTTTAAAATCCCTAAGGTCTGTCCCCAGACACTCTGTCGCCAAACCTTAGGGCGGTGAGCCGTCAAGCGCAGACTCAAGCATCGGACTCAGGCATCCGAGGGGGGGTGTCCTGCGGCGCCTCCTGTGGCCCATCGCCAGGCTTTCCGGCTTTCGGGCCGCCTTGGGAAACAACGACCATGGCAGGGCGCAAGCAACGGTCATCAAGAAGATAACCGACCTGATAGACTTGCAGCACGGTACCGGCCGGGACGCTGGTGTCTTCCTGTTGCATCACGGCTTGATGGTGATGCGGGTTGAACGGCTGACCCGCCGGGTCGATGACGCGGACGCCGTGCCGCTCAAGAGCGCTCTTATAGTCGCGCTCTGCCAGAACGACGCCATCGAGCAGCGCTTTCAACGCCGGGTCAGTTTCGACCGCATCCATAGGCACCGCGGCTATGGCGCGCTGGAAATTGTCGCCCACGGACAAAATGTCTTTCGCGAACTTGGCGATTGCGTACTTGGCCGTCTCTTCCTTTTCGCGTTCGAGACGTCGCCGGACGTTTTCGGTTTCGGCAACCGCGCGAAGGTATTGATCCTGCTTACCAGTCAGCTCGTCGAGCCTCTTGTCGAGATCGCTCTGGAGGGCACCGATCATGGCCTTGAGCTGCTCAACGCCGACGCCGTCCGGCGTGGAGGTCGCTGCAGCCTCGGAGGGCGATTGAACGGTGTCGTCAACCGGCTTCTTTTCGTCGCTCATTTTTCTCTTCGCTGAAAATGCCAATGGTGAATTTCGAAGGGTGCCGGGATATCGGCCGCGGAACGGGAAAAATCAAGGCGGTTCAAAATGCACGCGTCCAGCGGATGCATGTGGCAAGCCAAAATCTCAACCGATGAGGCGGCTTACAAGCTTCGCCGTATAATCCACCATCGGGATGATCCGGGCGTAGTTGAGACGCGTCGGCCCGATGACACCCAGCACGCCAACCACGTGACGCGTCTGGTCCCGGAACGGCGCTACGATCAATGATGAGCCCGAAAGAGAGAACAACTTGTTTTCCGAGCCGATAAAAATGCGCACGCCTTCGGCGGTTTCCGAAGCACCCAGCAGCTCGACAATATCTTGCTTCGACTCGAAAGCATCGAAGAGCTGACGGATGCGATCGAGATCTTCAGCTGCGGTCACGTCTTTCAGGAGATTGCTTTGGCCCCGAACGATGAGGCTCTTGCGGTCGTCGGAAACGCCAGACCACTCGGCAAGTCCGGCCTTGATGACCTTCTGAGTCAGCTGGTCGAGTTCGGCTTTGGCCACATTCAAAGACTTTTCGATCTCGGCCTTGGCTTCCGCCAGCGTCATGCCGCGAAGGTGAGTGTTCAGATAATTGGACGCTTCCTGGAGCGCCGAGGGCGGCAAGCCTTCCGGCAAATTGATGATGCGGTTTTCGACGTTCTGATCCTCGTCCACGAGGATCACCAAGCCGCGCAGCGGTTCCAGCGGAACGAACTCGATGTGGCGCAGGCGTGCGACCTGCTTTTCGGCGAGCACGACGCCCGCGCAGTGGGATAGACCTGAGATCATCTCGCCGGCTTCGGTCAAAAGCTGGTCGACGGACTTGTCGCGCCGGTAGGCGATCTGGGTTTCGATCTGGCGGCGCTCTTCCATCGAGACGTCGCCGACTTCGAGCAAGCCGTCGACGAAGAGCCTCAGCCCGAGCTGGGTCGGCAGGCGCCCGGCCGAGGTGTGGGGCGAAATGATGAGGCCGAGCTGCTCCAGATCCGACATGACGTTGCGGATCGACGCCGGCGACAGGGCGATCGGCAGAGCGCGAGACAAGTTACGCGAACCGACCGGCTCGCCCGTGGCGAGGTAACTTTCGACAATCCTTCGAAGAATAGTCCGGGACCGCTCGTCCAGCCTCTGGAGCTGGGTTTTGCCGTCGAGCAGCGTCGCACTCACCATATGTTCCTCTAATCTCACGGTCTGAATCTATGAACCGCGGGGCCCGGCGTCAAATGCCGCGCGCGTCATGAGGTAAAGTTAGCCTTGTTTCCGGTTGATGGACCCCAGGGCCTTGATTAGGGTCGCGGCCGCAACGTTAACATTTCAGGGAAATCATGCGACCTTCTAAACGCAAGCCGGACGAGCTGCGCCGCGTTTCAATTGAACGCGCCGTTTCTAAACACGCCGAGGGCTCCTGCCTGATCAAGTTCGGCGATACGCATGTCCTGTGCACCGCAAGCTTGGAAGAGCGCCTGCCGCAGTGGCTCAAGGGTCAGGGCCGCGGTTGGGTTACCGCCGAATATTCGATGTTGCCGCGCGCCACGCATGAGCGCACGCGCCGCGAAGTTTCGAGCGGTCATCCGTCGGGGCGTACGCAGGAAATTCAGCGGCTTGTCGGCCGGGCGCTCAGGGCGGTCGTCGATCTGACGAAGCTCGGTGAACGCCAGATCACGGTCGATTGCGACGTCATCCAGGCCGATGGCGGCACGCGCACGGCTTCGATCACCGGCGCCTGGGTTGCTCTGCATGATTGCATCCAATGGATGAAAATGCGCGACATGGTGAAGGAAAACGTCTTGCGCGACCACGTGGCGGCGGTTTCCTGCGGACTTTACAAAGGCGAACCGGTTCTCGACCTCGATTATGCCGAGGACAGCAACGCGGACGCGGATGCGAATTTCGTCATGACCGGGACAGGCGGAATCGTCGAAATTCAGGGAACGGCAGAGACGACGCCCTTCAGCGAGGAGCGCTTTACCGACCTTATGCAACTCGCGAAGAAGGGTATCGGGGAGCTGGTCCAACTCCAGAAGCTGACGGTCGCTTAAGCCTTGCAAGGGTAGGGGCCATGTTTGGAGAGTTCACCCTCGTCGTCGCCGCGCTCTTTACGGGCGCGGCTATCTACATCAATTGGGCGGAACAGCCAGCGCGGCTCGAACTCGACAACCGGGCGATGCTTGCCGAATGGAAGCCGAGCTATGCGCGAGGGTTCCAGATGCAGGCATCTCTCGCCGCGATCGGGTTCATCCTCGGTACGCTCGAGGCCATCGTGACGGGGCGGTGGATCTGGTTCGCCGGCGCGCTGCTGCTCGTCGCCAATTGGCCGTTTACGCTTTTTGTGATCATGCCCGTTAATAAGAAGCTTGAAGCAACGGCCCTCGAGAGCGCAGACGAAAGCACACGCGCGCTCGTCGAGAGGTGGGGGACGCTGCACGGTGTTCGAAGCGCGCTCGGCGCGCTCAGCGTTGGATTGTTCCTATGGGCGTCGATCTGAACTCATCCCCCGCGCCACTCAGAATTCTTGAAACGGTTCTTTACGCTCCCGATCTTGCGCGGATCGAGGATTTCTATCGACGCGCACTCGGATTGGAGCCGTTCGCGGCCGTTCCGGGTCGCCATATATTTTATCGCTGCGGAGACCAGATGCTGCTGATTTTCAATCCTGACGCGACGCAATTTCCAACGGTCGGTGCGTCGCTTCCGGTACCCCCGCATGGTGCGGAGGGTGAAGGACACGTTTGCTTTGGCGCGTCGGGCGAAGCGATCGGTCAGTGGCTGACGAGACTTGAAAGCCTCGGCGTGCATATCGAGGCCGACTTCGAATGGCCGCGCGGGGGGAGGTCGATTTATTTCCGCGATCCTGCCGGCAACTGCCTCGAAATCGCCGAGCCGCGTATCTGGGGAATTGCATGATGCGGCTTTCGAAAGGTACGCGCCTCGTCGTCGCGAGCCACAATCCGGGCAAGGTGTGGGAAATCAACCAGCTCATTCATCCCTATGGGCTCGATGCCGTATCGGCGGGCGAGCTTGGCCTTGCAGAGCCCGAGGAGACCGAGGCAACGTTCGAAGGCAATGCGCGGCTCAAGGCAGTCGCTGCGGCGCAGGGATCTGGATTGCCGGCGCTGGCTGACGATTCGGGGCTTGAAGTCGATTGCCTCGATGGCGCGCCAGGCATCTATTCGGCGCGCTGGGCGGGTTCCGGCAAGGACTTCGGCGTTGCCATGCAGAAGGTCGCCGACGAGATCACGCGACGCGACGGCTGGAACGATAGCGGTCCGCGCGCCAACTTCATCTCCGTCCTGTGCCTTGCTTGGCCAAACGGCGACGTCAAAACATTCGAGGGCAAGGTCTTCGGAAATCTTGTTTGGCCGCCGCGCGGCGGGAACGGCTTCGGCTACGATCCGATGTTCGTACCCAAGGGGGATACGCGGACATTCGGCGAGATGAAGCCTGACGAGAAATATGCGATATCGCACCGGACCCGCGCGTTCGCCGCTTTCAAAGCCGCGATGCTCGACGAAATTTCGCCCGGGGCGGCGACAGATGAAGCCGAAACGCGGGACATCGCTGCATTTTCAGCGGCTGCCGCCAGTCTTTCGACGCGCGTCGAGGCGGCGGCTTTCATCGAGCGTTTGAAAGACGATCTTGCTGCGCACCGGCAGGACTGGAAAAACGCGACGCTTGAATCCTATCTCGACGCTTTGGCGCGCGCTCTCGGGAGGATGCCGTCGAGCGAGGAACCGGCGTGGCGGCAATTGTCCAAGGCCATGTTGGCCGCGAGCAGTCATGACTGAAGTGGGTCAAACATTCGGCGTTTATGTGCACTGGCCGTTCTGCGCCCAGAAGTGCCCCTATTGCGATTTCAATAGTCACGTGCGTTTCGGTGGTTGGGACGAGGCGCGCTTTCTCGCAGCGTATAAACGCGAGATCGATTGGGTCGCTGAGCGCATAGGCGCGCGCATCGTCACGAGCATCTTCTTCGGCGGCGGAACGCCGTCGCTGATGCAGTCGCATACGGTTGCGTCGATCATCGAGCACATCGCGAAGCGCTGGGGCATAGCGCCCGACGCCGAGATTACGCTCGAGGCTAATCCGGGCAGCGTCGAAGCTGGCCGTTTTCGGGGGTTTCGGGAAGCGGGCGTCAATCGCGTTTCAATCGGCGTGCAGTCGCTGAACGATCAGGAGCTGCGCAAGCTCGGGCGCATTCACAGCGTTGCGGAAGCCAAGGCTGCTCTCGAAATTGCGCGCGGAACATTCGAGCGGTTCTCGTTCGATCTCATTTACGCGCGTCCTGGTCAAACGGCTGAGGCTTGGCGCGCGGAGCTTGCAGAAGCTCTCGATCTTGCAGGCGATCACCTGTCGCTCTATCAGCTGACGATCGAGCCTGACACTCCGTACGCGGCGCTTCATGCCGCGGGCAAGCTGATCATCCCGGATGATCACGACGCGAGCGCGCTCTACGAAATTACGGAAGAGATGACGGCCGAGCGTGGTCTCGCGGCATACGAGGTTTCAAATTACGCGCGGCCCGGTTCGGAGAGCCGGCATAACCTTCTTTATTGGCGCTATGGCGAGTACGCGGGCGTGGGGCCCGGCGCGCACGGCCGCATTCTCGTCAGGAACACGCGCACGGCGACGGTCGCCGAACGCAATCCGGAAGCCTGGGTCGCCCGGGTCGAGGAGGCGGGTCACGGCTTCACAGAAATGACGACGCTTGCGCGCGAGGAGCAGGCGGATGAAATGCTCTTGATGGGTCTACGCCTCAGCGAGGGTATCGATCTCGGCCGGCTCGCGGCGCTTGGTGGCGCCCGCCCGTCAAGGCCCGCCATCGCAGAACTCGAAGATCTCGGCCTGCTTCAGTCTGCAGTCGACTCAGAGACTTCGGGAATGTCAGACACCTCGGGACGGTCCGGCACTTCGGGAAACTGGCGGCGAAACGAGCTTGACGACATCGTCGCCTGCGCGGGCCCAGGATTGCGGCCTGAAACGAATGCGCCCGGCCCCGATCGAATTCGCGTGACGCCTCAGGGCCGTCTCGTGCTTAACGCGGTTGTCGCAAAGCTTTCAAAAAGTTTTCAATCGCCGGAACGCGTAGACAACCTTCGAAGCGCCGGTTAATCAGCGAAGATGCTTCGGGGAATTTACGATTGGACGATGCGGATGGCGGCCAGCGCCCGGGCGCCCTGGGCGCTTGCGGGCGTCTCGTTCGCGGAAAGCTCGTTCTTTCCCATTCCTCCCGACATCATGCTCATCCCGATGGTGCTCAGCCAGCCGCGGAAGGCGTGGTGGTACGCGACGATCGCGACCATCGCCTCCGTTCTCGGCGGATTGCTCGGATACGCAATCGGCTACTATCTTTATGACGCTATCGGCGCGCCCATTCTGAAGTTCTACGGACGCGAACACGCGCTCGACGGCTTCGAGACCTTCGTTCAAGAGTACGGTGTCGCCGCTGTTATCATCAAAGGCATGACGCCGATCCCGTACAAGGTCGTGACCATCGCGGCGGGTGTCGGCAAGATGGATATCTTAGCGTTCGTTGGCGCAAGCATCGTCGCTCGTGCCATGCGCTTCTATCTCGTCGCCGGTCTCTTATATTTCTTCGGTGAGCCTATCCGCTCTTTCATCGAGGGCCGGCTAGCGCTCGTGACGACGGCATTTCTCGTGCTGCTCATCGGCGGGTTCGTGGCGGTACGGTACATCTTCTAGCTCGGATCTCGATCATGGCGTTTGGCGAGCGAATGGCGCGAGGGACGGATTACCAGCTTGGCGCGCTCGCGCTTTTCCTGTCGATCGCAACGATCGCGGCAGCGCTCGGATTTCAATACATCGGCGGCTATGTGCCGTGCATGCTCTGCCTGATCGAGCGCTACGCCTATTATGCCGCCATCCCGGTGTTGTTCATCGCGCTCGTGCTGACGGCCGGCGGTCATCGCCGGTTGGCCGCCGCGCTCTTTCTGCTCGTCGGGCTCGCGTTTTTGGCGAACACCGTGCTCGGCATCTACCACGCCGGCGCCGAGTGGAAATTCTGGCCGGGTCCGGCGGCGTGCGGTGGCGGGCAATCTTTGACGACGTCGGCCGGCAACCTTCTAAGCGAGATTGAGAACATCCACGTCATCAAGTGTGATGAAGCGTCTTTGCGCTTTCTCGGCATATCCTTCGCCGGGTGGAATGCCGTCGCGTCGTTTTTCCTGATGTTGATCTCATTCGCCGCCGCTTTGGCCGCGCGCGAGCAGAGCTACGAGACGACCGCCGCCGATCTCTGATGCTTGTCCACAAATGTCGTGGCGCGGAAAAACGTTGATTTCGTTGCCTGATCGATACTGTCAAGCAAACAAAGTTCGAATTTCATCCCAGAGACAGAATCGCGCCTTCCCGTTGCCCGAATGTGACGGCTATTCTTGCTTCGTTCGCGGGACACGGGCGTTGTTGGAATGTGTGGATATCGGTCAAGCGTAGGGAGCCTTCCCAGTGGCGTATGCGTTGCGTTCTTCGAGAGCAAAGCTCGAAGCAGTTTTCACTCGTTCAACCGAGCCCGTTTCCGCCCCGGATTTGAGTACGCGTGGCGTTGTTGCGTTTCGTAAGCGTTCGTTGCGTAGCGTTGAGTTCGAGTGCGGCCAGACCCCGAAAGAGGTTCTGTCCGGTGCGTTCAAAAATCTCAGGCGAGCCGCCTCGACAACTTCGTCGATGCGTATGTCCCGGCGGTTCGCCCGCACTTCCGACGACGGTCGCCATTCCCATCCAAAGGCCGATGCGTGGGTGAGTGCGAATACAGAAGATTGGGCTTGGCGTCCGATTGGAGATGTTGCGCTGACCGTCATGCGGAGCGCCGTTCTTTCAGCCGCCGTCGCGAAGTTGCGATTGCCCCAGTAGCAGTAGCGTAACCGTTGCGTTCGCGTGCGTGTCGAATTGTAAGGCGTTGGACAAAAGGATTTCGGAGAGCAGCTGGCTTTCCAACGAGCTGGCAGACGCACGGAGCGTGATCGAGTTAGCCCTCAATCGAGACATCATGTGACAAGGTCTCGCGTAGTGATGTCAGGGCGCTCTGTGTGTCTGCCGCCATCGTTTGGAACGGCCAAGCCTCGGGAATCGTTCCTCGAAGAACGTTTTTTTTGCGGAGTTCGCCCAGATGACCCCGTCTGTTCCAGATTATCTCAGTCCCATTCAGTGGCATCAGGCCGTGGCTGTGAGCCGTGAGCAGTGCGCGCGAATTTTTCGGGATGGCGGCGCGCCGACCGATGCGCTTCTCGCATTCGGGCTCAGTGCTGAGACTGGCGCCAATTGGGAACGCGTCGTCGATCTGATCGCCGCAGAGCTTTGCGCGCATCCGATCAAGCATGCTGCGTAGAATCGGCTTTAAGCTGGGTGGTCCGGACTACGGTTCGAGTTCGGTATCCCAGTAGAGATAATCCAGCCAGCTTTCGTGCAGATAGTTTGGCGGGAATAGCCGACCGTTGCGATGCAGTTCGAAAACGGTCGGTCGATAGGGCTCGTGAGCGGGGAACATGCCCGCAGCTCTCGGCATCAAACCACCCTTCCTCAGATTGCATGGTGCGCACGCGGTGACGACGTTGTCCCATCGCGTTTGTCCGCCGCGTGAGCGCGGGATCAAGTGATCGAACGTCAGATCGCTCTTGTCGCCGCAATACTGACAGCTGAAGCGGTCGCGCAGGAAAACATTGAAGCGTGTGAAAGCCGGATACAGCGCGGGCTTCACGTAAGTCTTCAGCGACACGACACTCGGAAGCTTCAGCTCGAACGATGGGCTTCGGACGTATCGCTCGTATTCGGAGACGATGTTCACGCGGTCGAGGAAGACCGCTTTTACCGTATCCTGCCAACTCCACAGGGACAGCGGATAGTAGCTGAGCGGCCGGAAGTCGGCGTTCAGTACAAGAGCCGGACAGTTGTCCGGTAATGTCACGTGAGCATTCACGTCGCGCAAACCTCGCGGTTTAGATCCGCCGAATCGCGTTTTTGGCCCCACTTGAACGCGGGGATACTAGCCGCGCATATCAATTCTGTGAAGCATTCGGTCGGATGTGTCGCGGCGGCTATTTTCGAGCTTTATTTCAATATCTTGTACGTTTTTGTGACAATCGGCTTTGCGGGTTTCCCCAGAAGAGCGCGGCGGGCAAACGCGTAATCGGCCCACAGCAGGCGCGCGGCGACGGCACGTGCGGGGCGCCAGCGTTCAGCAATTTCCTCGAGTTCTTCCGATGTTGGGCGCTGCGCGAGCTTGAAGTGGTGCTGAACCGCGAGCTGAAGAGCGAGGTCACCAGGTGCGAAGGCATCGCGCCTCGCCAAAGCAAAGAGAAGGTAGATGTCGGCCGTCCACGGACCAATGCCGTGAATGGATGTGAGCCGCTCGACGATGATGTGCTCGTCTGCAGCATCCAGCGTCGGGAAATCGAGACCCTCTTCGAGCACGGCCAGCGAAAGCGCTTTAAGCGTCCGTATCTTCCCGTTCGAAAGGCCGAGATTTTTTAGATCGCCGTCGCTTCGCGCCAGCATCGCTTCGGGCGTGAAGGGTGAGAATGCTCCGTCTACGCGAGACCAGATCGCGGCGGCGCTTTGTGCCGATAGCTGCTGGCCGACGACGATTTTGGCGACCCCTGCAAAACCTGCTGGAAAGCTTCGCATCGGCGGCGTTCCCGTGCGCTTGAATATTCGCGACATGACATTGCATTGCTGCGCGAGTTTCGCTGCAGCAGCTTTGAGCTGGCGCTCGGTCGTCACGGTCGGATATCGTTGCGCGGCCAAACCTTTGCTCCAGAGTTGCGTTTAAAGAGCGATACCGGGTTTTGATGCGTCTCGCGTGGTGGGAGAGCGTAAAGATGGCAAGGATAGCTCGAATCCTATTTGCCGCAATTTTATACGTAAGCGGTGTTTTGCAAGCTCACGCCCGATCTTGGCAAGACAGCTGGGTGACCGTCATAAATGAGCGTCACGGTTTTGCCATTGCCTACCCCGACAATATTTTCACGCCGAAGAGCGATCAACCGAAGACCGATGAGGGTGGTGTCTATCTATCGAAGGACGGCAAGGCAAAGTTACTTGTGGGAGCCTTCGAAAATGCAGATCGCCAGTCTTTGGAGGACTATCGCCAATTCCTGATCTCCGACCAGTATGCGACCGCGAAGATCGACTACGCGCCGGTGAAGGCGCGCTGGTTCGTGTTGTCCGGAGATCGCAACGGCGAAACGTTTTATCAACGCGTCAGCTTTACGTGCGGCGGCAAACTCATAAATAGTTGGGCCATGCTTTATCCGACCAGTGAACGAAAAATATACGATCGCGTCGTCGAGGCGGTTGCGCGGTCATATACGCCCGGAGCGGGCCGAACAGGCTCTTGCGACTGATGTCTTCCGTCACTCGTTTTGCGCCCTCACCCAACGGGCTCTTGCACGTTGGCCATGCGCTCTCAGCCATCATCGCCCACGACGTCGCGCGCAAGAACGGCGGCCGCTTCCTGCTCCGGATCGAGGATATCGATATCGAGCGGCGGCGTCCGGAGTTCGTGACCGCGATCTTCGAGGATCTGAATTGGCTTGGTCTTACTTGGGAAGAGCCCGTCCTCGTGCAATCGGAGCATTTTTCCGAATATCTCGCAGCTGCGGACCGGCTGATTCAAGCGGGCCTGCTCTATCCCTGCTTTGCGACGCGCAGCGAGATCGCGGCCGCCGCAGATCCGGCGCAGACCGATCCCGATGGCGCGCCGCGTTATCCCGGGCTCTGGCGTGGAGCGTCAGCGGCGAATGTCGGAGCACGGATGGCGGCGGGCGAGTCGCCCGCGTTGCGTCTCAACATGGACGGAGCGCTCAAGGCGTTGAAGGCGAAACGCGGAGACGCTCCGCTCACGTTCGTCGAGGTCGCGGAGGACGGCACGCAGCAAACAATGACTGCCGACCCGCAGCGATGGGGCGACGCGGTTATCGTTCGCAAAGACGTACCGGCGAGCTACCATCTTTCCGTCGTTGTCGATGACGCGCGGCAGGGCGTGACGCACGTGACGCGCGGACAAGACTTGCTGGCTGCCACCGATTTGCAGCGGCTTTTGCAGGAACTCTTGGATTTGCCTGAGCCCGTCTATTCGCATCATCGGCTCATCAAGTGGTCCGACGGGCGCAAGCTCTCAAAGTCAAATCAGGATATGGGCTTGCGGATACTTCGCGACGAAGGCGCGACAGCGGACGATATTCGACGCGTCATATTCAGTTGACGTCTTGTTCATCAACGCGCTTTGGCGGTCGTCAGTTCGGGGCATCCGGATAATGCGGGTTTGCTACGGTACGGGCGCTTTATTGATTCGTATTTCGGCCGCCGCAATTCACGGTCGGGTCAATTGACCATACACTTCGATATTTATTCTCCCAATCGTAAAAATTAATACATATTTACCGAGACTAATACTTGTAACTTTCCCCAAATCATCCCAGCTTTAATTATTCTCTAATCACTTATCCGGATTCTGTTATCTATGGCAGATACACCGAAAATCAGGGTCGCCAATGTTTGGGCCGCTATTTCCATGGCGGCGGCGCCGATTTTCAATTTTGTTTGCTCGCGGCTCACGCGTTCGCCGGCGAAGGAGATGCCGCGGCAGGTTGGGTCGCGGCGGATTGAGCCTCCGCGGCTCTCGATTTCGGAGCAGTGGGGTCACATCAGCGGCATCATCACCGGGGCTGCGTCTCGGGCCGAGGAGGCGACTCGCTGCCATGCTTCGGCAACTCTGCAGCTCGATCTTGCCCAGTATGCTTTGACGTCTTTGGTCGATGAGTTGACAGCCGTCATGGATGTTGGCGGCCGGCGCCGCAGAGCGACGGTCCATGTGCTCGGAATTGCGCCTCCGTCGTCGCCACGTCCGACGATGGGCGATGCGATTGCCGCCTAGGGCGTCGCGTCCGCCGCAATTATTCTCGTCCCATTTCCGATATTCCGTTAAGCCTTTCGCTCTTAAGCGATAGGCTGCAAATCCTATGAGTTCGGGCGTAGGCTTGTGACGGCCCGCCTCATATTGGTATTGATGGTTATCCGGTTCGCCGGGATGCAGGACGACATTGGTGTCTGACGAACAACGATCTTTGCAGTCTGAATTAGAGGCCGTTCCCGGTTCGCGTCCGGCAGCCCGCGCCCAGGATGTCATTGCGCGGCTTTTGTCCGAACCGTTGGCGCCGGGGCTCTATTTGGTCGCGACGCCGATCGGCAATCTTGGTGACATCACGCTCAGGGCGCTCGGCGTTCTCGCGCGTGCGGATGTCATTTATTGCGAGGACACGCGGCACTCTGCGAAGCTGCTTCAGCATTATTCCATCACGGCGCGCACGCGGCCCTTTCACGATCATAACGAAGACCGCGAAATAGATCGGGCGATTGCGGATCTCGAAGCCGGCAAGCGCATCGCCGTCATTTCGGATGCCGGAACGCCGCTTCTTTCCGATCCCGGATTCAAGCTCGTTCGAGCTGTAGCTGCGGCGGGTGTGGCTGTTGTTCCAATTCCCGGCCCGTCAGCCCTTTTGGCGGCTTTGACCGCGAGCGGCTTGCCGACGGACGCGTTCTTTTTTGCGGGTTTTCTACCCGCGAAGCAGGCGGCGCGGCGGACGCGATTATCTGAACTTTCGCCGGTACCCGGGAGCCTCGTTTTCTATGAGGCGCCGCACCGGGTCGCGGAAACGCTCAGCGATATGGCGGGGCTGCTCGGCGACCGTCAGGCGGTGGTTGCGCGCGAATTGACGAAATTGCACGAAGAGATCGGGCGCGGAAGCTTGGCGGAACTCGCCGAAGCTGCAACGGAGGATCTCAAGGGCGAGGTCGTCATTGTCGTCGGCCCTCAGCAGGCTCAGGCGGTCAGCGATGAGACGCTTGGCGATCGCCTCGCCGATGCGCTTCAAGTCATGAGCTTGAAAGACGCCGCCCGGGCACTGGCGGATGAATTCGGAGTTCCCAAGGCGCGTGTCTACGGGCTCGGCATCAAGTCGAAGGGGCGCCGGTGATGAATTCGAACGTCAACGACGAATTCCGGCAAAGGTGGGAGCGGCGCAGGCGGCACCATAGCGGGCTCAGGGCGGAAACGATCGTGGCGGCCCTCTATCTGGCGACGGGACACCGCATTCTCGGGAGGCGGTTCAAGACGCCCGTTGGGGAGATCGACCTTATTGCGATCCGGAAAAACCGGGTGGCGTTCATCGAGGTCAAGCGGCGTCCGAACGTGGCAGACGCGGAAGATGCGATTACGCTGACGATGCGCCGGCGGGTGCGGCGGGCGGCCGATCTATGGCTCGCACGAAATCCTCAGTATCAAGCCCACGATGTTGGTTTCGATCTGGTTTTTGTCGTGCCGTGGCGCTTCCCGATCATCATGCGCGACGCGCTTTAAAAAAGGGCCCGCTAAAGCGGGCCCTGAAGTTTTTGGGACGTTGGTCGTATGACGCAAACATGCAGGCGCGGCCCGCTTAGGCGCGCGGCACACTCTCATTTTTATAATCCGGCCTGCCTGAACGCAGTTTGAACGGCATACATGGCCTCTGTTCAGTATTCACGGGAATCGCCGGCCGCGCTTCCACGAGCCCGCGCAGTCCATCGCCGGATTTTTGGCTTGCCTAAGCCTTGTTATGCGGCAACGCGCCCTCTTGGCGCATGGTTGAAGCGTTTGGGCGTGCATGTTAAGGACAGCCCGGCTTTGAAAGGGGGCGGCTGGCAAGGTACCGGCTACGTACGCTCTTCTTTTGTCAAAGGCCTTTCCTTGGAGCGGGCGGAATTCCGGGCTTTTCATGCCCAGCCCTCTATGCGCCTTAGGCGCGACGGTGAGAGCGACGTGGCGACGAACGATACAATCGTTGAAGGGGTGGCCGGGCGCTACGCGTCGGCTCTGTTCGATCTTGCGAATGAAAGTTCCAAGACTGCGGAAATCGAGAGCGATCTCGTAAAATTTCAGGGACTTCTGGATGAAAGCGCCGATCTCGTGCGCCTCGTTCGCAGCCCCGTCATCGCGGCGGACGATCAGAGCCGCGCGGTGGGTGCAATTCTGGAGAAGGCCGGCATCAGCGGCCTCACAGCAAACTTCTTGAAGCTCGTGACGGCCAATCGCCGTCTGTTCGTCGTTCAGGACATCATCAAAGCCTATCGTGCGCTCGCAGCGAAAGCTCGCGGCGAAATCGGCGCTGAAGTGACGAGCGCGTTCGCCCTCAATGATGCGCAGATCGCCTCCTTGAAGGAGACGCTCAAGGCTTCGGTCGGCAAGGACGTGACGCTTCAGACGCGCGTCGACCCGAGCATCCTCGGCGGCCTCATCGTCAAGGTCGGCAGCCGCATGATCGATTCATCGCTCAAAACCAAGCTTCAGAACCTGAAGGTGGCGTTGAACGGAGCCGGAGCGTAAGCGAGACGGCCGACTAGCGCTGAACGGCGCGTGCGCCGGCTGCGCTTAAGAAATTTGAACAAGGGGCCGAACCAGGCTCCGTAATGGAAACGACCAGGGAAGAGGTTTCAATGGAAATCCGGGCCGCAGAAATTTCGTCGATCCTCAAGGATCAGATCAAAAACTTCGGCAAGGATGCCGAGGTTTCAGAGATCGGCACGGTGCTGTCGGTCGGCGACGGCATCGCTCGCGTCTATGGCCTCGACAACGTTCAGGCCGGCGAAATGGTCGAGTTCCCCGGCGGCATTCGCGGCATGGCGCTGAACCTCGAAGCCGATAACGTCGGCGTCGTTATTTTCGGCGACGACCGCACGATCAAGGAAGGCGACACCGTCAAGCGGACTGGCGCCATCGTCGAAGTTCCGGTCGGCAAGGGCCTTCTCGGCCGCGTTGTCGACGGTCTCGGCAACCCGATCGACGGCAAGGGTCCGATCAAGTCGGACAAGAAGATGCGCGTCGACGTCAAGGCGCCGGGTATCCTGCCGCGCAAGTCGGTGCACGAGCCGATGGCGACCGGCCTCAAGGCAATCGACTCGCTCATCCCGATCGGCCGCGGACAGCGCGAGCTGGTCATCGGCGACCGTCAGACCGGCAAGACTGCCGTCATTCTCGACACCTTCCTCAACCAGAAGCCGTTGAATGCGGGCAAGGACGAGAGCGCGAAGCTCTATTGCGTCTACGTCGCTGTCGGACAGAAGCGGTCGACCGTCGCTCAGTTCGTCAAGACGCTCGAAGAGCGCGGCGCACTCGAGTACTCGATCGTGGTCGCTGCGACCGCGTCGGATCCGGCTCCCATGCAGTACCTGGCGCCGTTCACGGGCTGCACGATGGGCGAATACTTCCGCGACAACGGCATGCACGCCGTTATCGCCTATGACGATCTTTCGAAGCAGGCTGTCGCCTATCGTCAGATGTCGCTTCTTCTTCGCCGTCCGCCCGGCCGCGAAGCTTATCCGGGCGACGTCTTCTATCTGCACTCTCGTCTTCTCGAGCGCGCCGCCAAGCTCGGCGATGCAGCCGGCAACGGCTCGCTGACGGCTCTTCCGGTCATCGAAACGCAGGCGAACGACGTGTCGGCCTACATTCCGACGAACGTCATCTCGATCACCGATGGCCAGATCTTCCTTGAATCCGATCTCTTCTATCAGGGCATCCGTCCGGCCGTGAACGTCGGTCTTTCGGTGTCGCGCGTCGGATCGTCGGCGCAGACGAAGGCGATGAAGCAGGTCGCCGGCAAGATCAAAGGCGAGCTTGCACAGTACCGCGAAATGGCGGCCTTCGCGCAGTTCGGTTCGGATCTCGATGCCGCGACGCAGCGGTTGCTCGCACGTGGTGCTCGTCTGACCGAGCTTCTGAAGCAGCCGCAGTTCTCGCCGCTCAAGATGGAAGAGCAGGTTGCGGTGATCTTCGCCGGTACGCGCGGTTACCTGGACAGTATTCCGGTTTCGGCCGTCGGCAAGTTCGAGCAGGGCGTTCTCGCCGGACTTCGGTCTGAGAAGACGATCCTCGACACGGTCGCCAAAGAGAAGGCGCTGTCGGCTGACACCGAGAAGAAACTGGTCGAGTTCCTCGACAAGTTTGCCAAGGGTTTTGCAGCTTAATCGGGTTCCTTGAGGAGAACGCCCGATGGCGAGCTTAAAAGAAATGCGCAACCGCATCGCCTCGGTGAAGGCGACGCGGAAGATCACGAAGGCGATGCAGATGGTCGCCGCGGCGAAGCTGCGCCGCGCGCAGGAAGCCGCGACGGCTGCCCGCCCTTATGCTGAGCGGATGGCCGAGGTTCTCGGTAGCCTCGCGTCGAAGGTCGCCGACAAGAATGGTGCTTCGCCCCTGCTCGTCGGTACGGGCAAGGACCAGGTCCATCTTCTCATTGTCATGACCGCCGAGCGCGGTCTTTGCGGTGGCTTCAACTCCAACATTGCGAAGCTTGCGCGCGCCGATGCCAATCGGCTGATCGCGAACGGCAAGACCGTCAAGATCTTGACGGTCGGCCGCAAGGGCGCGGACAACCTGCGTCGCGATCTTGGCCGGAACATCGTCGAACGCAAAGATTTCCAAGGTGTTCGGCAGTTGACGTTCTCGCACGCCGAGGGGCTTGCAAAGCGCGTCCTCGAGATGTTCGAAGCGGGCGAATTCGACATCGCGACACTCTACTTCTCGGAATTCAAATCGGTCATCGCGCAGAAGCCGACGGCGTTGCAGCTCATTCCGGCAACTGTCTCAGAGACGCCGGGCGACGCAGCAGCCAAGGGCGGCGCGACGGCGGTTCACGATTATGAGCCGAGCGAGGAAGAGGTTCTGGGCTTCCTGCTTTCGCGGAACATCTCGACGCAGATCTTCCGCGGGCTTCTTGAGAATTCGGCATCGTTCTATGGCTCGCAGATGACGGCCATGGACAATGCGACCCGTAACGCCGGCGACATGATCAACAAGCTTACGATCAAGTACAACCGCCAGCGGCAGGCGAACATTACGAAGGAACTGATCGAGATCATTTCTGGCGCAGAAGCAGTCTGATCCGGAGGCTGAGCGATGGCTTATGTGACGCGTGCAACGACGAAGGGCGGCCGAGACGGTCGCGCGGTTGTCGAAGATGGCAAGCTGGCGCTGGCAATGGCGCTGCCGAAGGACCTCGGCGGGTCGGGCGAGGGCCATAACCCGGAGCAGCTTTTCGCTCTCGGCTGGTCGTCGTGCTTCGGTCAGGCAGTTCTGCTGCTCGCCAAAAAGCACGGTCTCGACGGTCAGGCAGCGAAGGTCACGTGCGAAGTGACGCTCGACAAGGATGCGACGAGCTTCGCTCTCAAGGCGCATCTCACGCTTTCGATTCCCGGCGCCGACAAGGACAAGCTGCAGGCACTGATCGAAGACGCCCATCAGATCTGTCCCTATTCCAAGGCGACGCGCAACAACATCCCGGTGACGCTGTCCGTCGCCTGATCAAATCCGTTGGAGAAGAAAAATGGCTAAAAACGTAGGGAAGATTCACCAGGTGACGGGTGCCGTCGTTGACGTGCATTTCGACGGTCAGCTGCCGGAGATTTTGAACGCACTCGAGACGACGAACCACGGCAACCGCCTCGTTCTCGAAGTCGCGCAGCACTTGGGCGAGAACACGGTTCGCACCATTGCCATGGACTCGACGGAAGGTCTCGTTCGCGGTCAGGAAGTTTCCGATACGGGATCGCCGATTTCGGTACCGGTTGGTGACGAAACGCTCGGCCGCATCATGAACGTCATCGGCGAGCCGGTCGACGAAGCTGGCCCGATCAAGACGAGCGCAGTTCGCGCCATCCATCAGCCTTCGCCGACGTTTGAAGATCAGGCGACGGAAGCACAGATTCTGGTGACGGGCATCAAGGTCGTTGACCTGCTCGCGCCTTACGCCAAGGGCGGCAAGATCGGCCTGTTCGGCGGCGCCGGCGTCGGCAAGACGGTTTTGATCATGGAGCTGATCAATAACATCGCCAAGGTGCACGGCGGCTACTCGGTGTTCGCTGGCGTCGGCGAGCGTACGCGTGAGGGCAACGACCTCTATTACGAAATGATCGAGTCGAAGGTGAACATCGACCCGAAGAAGAACAAGGGCTCGGCGCAAGGCTCGAAGTGCGCCCTCGTGTACGGTCAGATGAACGAGCCGCCGGGCGCTCGCGCTCGCGTCGCGCTTTCGGGTCTGACGGTTGCCGAGCATTTCCGCGACCAGGGCCAGGACGTTCTGTTCTTCGTCGACAACATCTTCCGCTTCACGCAGGCGGGCTCGGAAGTGTCAGCGCTTCTCGGCCGTATCCCTTCGGCCGTGGGCTATCAGCCGACGCTTGCGACGGACATGGGCGCGCTGCAGGAACGCATCACCACGACCCACAAGGGTTCGATCACCTCGGTGCAGGCTATTTACGTTCCGGCCGACGACTTGACCGACCCTGCGCCTGCCGCATCGTTCGCGCATCTTGACGCGACGACCGTTCTTTCGCGTTCGATCGCGGAAAAGGGCATCTACCCTGCCGTCGATCCGCTCGACTCGACCTCGCGTATGCTTGACCCGCGCATCGTCGGCGAAGAGCACTATCAGGTCGCTCGCCGGGTACAGTCGATCCTGCAGAAGTATAAGTCGCTGCAGGACATCATCGCCATTCTCGGCATGGACGAGCTGTCGGAAGAGGACAAGCTGACCGTCGCACGCGCTCGTAAGATCGAGCGTTTCATGTCGCAGCCGTTCTCGGTCGCGGAAGTGTTCACCGGCTCGCCCGGCAAGCAGGTTCCGCTCGAAGATACGATCAAGGCCTTCAAGGGCCTCTGCGACGGCGAATACGATCACCTGCCGGAGCCTGCATTCTACATGGTCGGTTCGATCGACGAAGCGATCGCGAAGGCAGAGAAGCTCGCGGAAGCGGCATAAACACAGGCCGAGCGGTTTTGCGCGGGCCGAGGTCCGCGCGAACGCGCCGCCAGGAGAGAGAAGTTCATGGCGGAAGCCGGTAAGACGTTCGGAAGCTGCTGCGAGGAGCTGAAGGAAGCTCTCGAAGGCGGCGATTTCGAACCACTGATCACCGTCGGCGAAGACGGGGTCATCTACATGACCGTCGGGTTGGTCGACCTCGAGGAAGATGAGCCGGGTCTCGTCGACCATCCGTTGTTCTTCTGTCCGTTCTGCGGCACCAAGCTGCAAACGCCGGAAGAAGTCAGGGCAAAGGCCGGCGCCGAGGGCGACGGCGAAGATGAACCGCCTCAGGCTTGAGCGAAGCGTTCGAAGGGTGACGGACTAAAATGGCAGGCACATTCAGGTTTGAACTCGTCTCGCCCGAGCGGGTGTTGCTTTCGGTCGACGCCGATCAGGTTGTCGTGCCGGGTGATGACGGCGATTTCGCCGTCCTCGCTGGACACGCGCCGGTCATCTCGACGCTCCGTCCGGGCGTGCTCGATGTAACGGCGGGCGGCGTACGCAAGCGGTTGTTCGTCAAGTCGGGCTTTGTGGAAGTCGACCCGTCGCGGCTGACGGTCCTCGCCGAGTCGGCTTACGATCTCGACGACATTTCGGCCGCCACAATGGCTGAAGAGCTCAAGACAGCGGAAGCGGAACTGGCTACGGCGAAGGACGATTCTGCGAAGCGCAGAGCCGATACGCTCGTCAGCGAGCTGCGCCGGTTGTCGACGCGGGCGGCATAAGCGGGCTTTCGCCCTCAGACCGCCTTCTCGGTTTTTTTCCAGTTCTTTGCAGCGGCGTTCGGCTTTCAGTCGAACGCCGTTGTCGCATTCATATGTCCGCCAGCCCGCAATCTTTCGGGAGCCTTGCTGCGTCGGCGCTCGGCCGGAATTGGCCCACTGACGTACCCCTCGGACATCGTTGCGCGATGCAACGCGGATGCAACCTGGGGCTTCTTCGGCGGTTGAATCGACCGAGGAGTGTTCTCCCATGTCAGAAATCGACAATAAGCTGGCCGAGTCAGTCAAACACATCGCCGAGACGGAGCGCCAAGCCAACGCTCTGAAACATGCCGCGCAATATCGTCCGTCAACTGTCAGCGACGAAGACGTCGTCCTCGCCGAGCAACTGGCTGCTGGATGGAAGACGCTTCGTGCGTCGTTTGCGCAGCATCCCGAGTTTCAAGAGCGCGCTCGCGATCTCGCGTTAAAGAGAGCTACCGGCCGGGCGGATGCGAAGACGTACGAAAAGTAGTTTCGCGGCCATGCTTGCTGATCGGATGGCGGAGTCCTGAAAGGGTCTGCCTGACCTCAGCGAGTGTTCTTTGCTCCCAGCAAAAAAACTACGCAGCGTAAGAACGAAGCATGGGGACGTGCTGACGCGACCGGCGTGATTTTGAACCAAGAGTTCGAGATGACGAAAGCGCCGTTCGGCTGGGCAAAAATTTTGCATCATCAGCCGTTTTGAGCGGCGTTTAATCCTGCGGCCAACTGGCGTTGGGCAAATTGTCCAATGTCGCTCAAAGCGCTGCAAGTTTAGCGGAGAGACCGAGGAAGCTCTGTCGATGGGACGCGGACCGCCTTGAAGCTATTTCGGAATATTGCCCTTCTACCACTCCTCGCTTTGCTGGGCGGCTGCAATGCAATCGTGTTGAACCCTGCAGGCGACGTCGCCATCCAGCAGCGCGATCTTGTCATCATCTCCACCGTGCTGATGTTGTTCATCATCATTCCGGTGATGGCGTTGACGGTGTTTTTCGCTTGGCGGTATCGCCATTCGAACAAGTCGGCGCCTTACGATCCCGACTGGGATCACTCCACCCATCTCGAGCTCGTGATCTGGGCGGCTCCGCTGCTCATCATCATTTGCCTTGGCGCCATCACGTGGATGGCGACGCATCTGCTCGATCCCTTCCGTCCGTTGGGGCGCACCGCTCCGGGCCAAGCCGTGGCTCACGCGGTGAAGCCTCTCAAGGTTGACGTCGTCGCGCTCGATTGGAAGTGGCTGTTCATCTATCCGGATTACGGTATCGCGACCGTCAACCAGATGGCGGCGCCTGTCGACCAGCCAATCCATTTCCGCATCTCGGCGTCGTCGGTGATGAACGCCTTTTACGTACCGGCGCTTGCCGGCATGATCTACGCGATGCCGGGAATGCAGACGCAGCTTCATGCCGTCATCAACAAGCCCGGCGACTTCAAAGGCTTTTCGGCGAACTACAGCGGCGACGGTTTCTCGAAGATGCGCTTCGATTTCCTTGCCAGAGACGAAGCCGGTTTTGCGAAATGGGTTGCGGACATCAAGGCTAGCGGCGGCAATCTCGGGCTCACCGAATACCTCGATCTCGAAAGGCCGAGCGAAGGTGTCGCTGTAAGGAAGTATTCAAGCGTCGATCCGCAGCTCTTTCACCGGGTGGTCAATCTCTGCGTCCAGCCAGGCAAAATGTGCATGCACGAAATGGCGGCCATAGACGCCAAGGGCGGCCTCGGCCTTGCGGGTGTCAATCTGGTTCAGAGCATTGAATACGACAAATCCGCTCGACGTGGTTCGGCGCCGGTCCTGGCAAAGGCTTACGTCGCGAGCGTGTGCACGACAAATGATCCGATGGGCGCCGATATGGCGGACGTGCAAGTGACGCCGGTGAGCTCGACGCCCCTTCTGGGTGCGGGTCTGCCGCGTCCGGCAGCGACGTTCCAATCCTTCGCACCGCGACCGTCAAACTCCTGACCGGGAACGAATACAAAGATGTTTGATAACCCAGAACTCATGAAGGCCATCTTCGGACGGCTGACGCTAGAAGCGTTGCCGCTTCATGAGCCGATCCTCGTCGCGACATTCATCGCCGTCGCCATCGGCGGCGTCGCCACGTTCGGCGCTCTCACCTACTTCAAGCTTTGGGGCTATCTCTGGAAGGAGTGGTTCACGAGCATCGATCACAAGCGCATCGGCATCATGTACATCGTGCTCGGTCTCGTGATGCTGCTTCGCGGCTTCGCCGACGCCATCATGATGCGCCTCCAGCAGGCTGTGGCCTTCAACGGCTCGGAAGGCTATCTGCCGGCTCACCATTTCGATCAGATCTTCACCGCACACGGCGTGATCATGATCTTCTTCGTGGCGATGCCGCTCGTCACGGGTTTGATGAACTACGTCGTTCCTCTGCAAATCGGCGCACGCGACGTCGCCTTTCCGTTCCTCAACAACTTCAGCTTCTGGATGACCACGGCCGGCGCGGCTCTCGTGATGGCTTCGCTGTTCATCGGCGAGTTCGCGCGTACTGGCTGGCTTGCGTATCCGCCGCTCTCGAACATCGCCTATAGTCCGGATGTCGGTGTCGATTATTACATATGGTCGCTACAGGTGGCGGGCGTCGGGACGCTGCTATCCGGCGTGAACCTGATCGCGACCATCGTAAAGATGCGCGCCCCAGGCATGACCCTGATGAAGATGCCCGTCTTCACGTGGACGGCGCTCTGCACCAACGTCCTCATCGTCGCCGCGTTCCCCGTGCTGACAGGCGTTCTCGGGCTCCTCTCGCTCGACCGCTACGCCGGCACGAACTTCTTCACGAACGACTTCGGCGGCAACGCCATGATGTACGTGAACCTCATCTGGATCTGGGGCCATCCCGAGGTTTACATCCTCATACTTCCCGCATTCGGCATTTTCTCGGAAGTGGTCTCGACGTTCTGCGGCAAGCGGCTCTTCGGCTATACGTCGATGGTCTATGCGACGGTCGTCATCACCATCCTGTCGTATCTCGTCTGGCTGCATCACTTCTTCACGATGGGCTCCGGCGCCAGCGTCAACTCGTTCTTCGGCATCACGACGATGATCATCTCGATCCCGACGGGCGCGAAGATGTTCAACTGGCTGTTCACGATGTACCGGGGCCGGATCCGCTTCGAAGTGCCGATGATGTGGACGGTCGCGTTCATGCTGACGTTCGTCGTCGGCGGCATGACCGGTGTGCTTCTCGCCGTTCCGCCGGCAGACTTCGTGCTGCACAACAGCCTCTTCCTGATCGCGCATTTCCATAACGTCATCATCGGCGGCGTCGTGTTCGGCATGTTCGCCGGCATCACCTACTGGTTCCCGAAGGCGTTCGGCTTCAAGCTCGATCCGTTCTGGGGCAAGATGTCGTTTTGGTTCTGGGTCATCGGCTTCTGGTTCGCCTTCATGCCGCTGTACGTCCTCGGCTTGATGGGCGTCACCCGCCGCCTGCGCGTGTTCGACGATCCGTCGCTGCAGATCTGGTTCATCATCGCGGCTCTCGGCGCGGTCATGATCGCCATCGGCATCGCCTGCTTCCTCATCCAGATCGCCGTCAGCATCAAGAACCGCGAAAAGCTGCGCGACTGGACCGGCGATCCGTGGAACGGTCGTACGCTCGAGTGGTCGACGTCGTCGCCGCCGCCTGTCTACAACTTCGCCTTTACTCCGGTGATCCACGACAACGATGCGTGGTGGGATATGAAGAAGCGCGGTTATGAACGTCCGGCGAGCGGATATAAGGCGATCCACATGCCGAGCAACACGAGTGCGGGCATCATCCTCGCCGGTATCAGTGCGCTCGTGGCCTTCGCTATGATCTGGCAGATCTGGTGGCTTGCGATCGTAGGGTTCGTGGCGCTTATCGGGACTGCGATCGGTCACACGTTCAACTACCATCGCAGCTTCTATATTCCGCGAGAGCAAGTCGTTGAAACCGAGCGCGCGCGCACGCAGCTCCTTCAGACCGCACGGGCATAATCGATGACGACGACAACAGCGGCGAGCACAGCCCTTGCCGAGACGAAAGAGGCTCCGGTCTTCTACGTCGCCGACGAGCATGACCATCCGGAAGGTTCGAGCACCATGCTCGGCTTCTGGCTCTATCTGATGAGCGACTGCCTCGTGTTCGCGGTGCTGTTCGCGACGTACGGCGTTCTCGGCGCCAACTACGCGGCCGGGCCTTCGCCGAAAGAGCTTTTCGATCTGCCGCTCGTCGCGTTGAACACGTCGATGCTGCTTCTTTCGTCGATCACCTACGGTTTCGCGGTGCTCGAGATGCAGAAGAAGAACCAGAATGCGATGCTGTTCTGGCTCGCGGTGACAGGGCTTTTCGGCGCCGCCTTCCTTGGCATCGAGCTCTACGAGTTCGCTCATATGATCCACGAGGGAGCGACGCCGCAGCGTAGTGCGTTCCTCTCGTCGTTCTTCACGCTTGTCGGTACGCACGGCCTGCACGTCACCTTCGGCCTGATCTGGATGATCACGCTGATCGTGCAGGTGTGGAAGTTCGGCCTGATCGAAGCCAACAAGCGGCGCCTTTTGTGCCTCAGCATGTTCTGGCACTTTCTCGACGTCGTCTGGATCGGCGTCTTCACCTTCGTCTATTTGATGGGAGTGCTCCGATGAGCTCGGGTCCGCACGGCGAGCACAGCCACGACGCACACGGTCACGAGAGCGGCCATCCGGAATCGACTTTGCGCGGCTACCTGATCGGCTTCGGCCTTTCTGTCGTGCTGACGGCCATTCCTTTCTGGCTCGTCATGACCGGCAAGCTCGGCAGCAACGAAGCGACGACCATCGCGATCCTCATCCTGGGCGCGGTGCAGATCGTCGTGCACATGATCTACTTCCTGCACATGACGCCGAGTTCGGAAGGCGGCTGGACGATGATGGCCTTGATCTTCACCGTCGTCATGGTGGTGATCACGCTCGCCGGTTCACTGTGGGTCATGTACCACATGAATACGAACATGATGCCGGGCATGGATCCGAGCCAGCTGCCGTGAACGCCGACGCCAAGGGGCGCGGGGAATTCGGGGACGAAGGACTGGATGGCGGGCGCGCGAAGCGCCCGCGTTCGGCCTTTTCTCTCGCCATACTCGGCATCATAGGACTTCTCGGCATCGCCGGTTTGTTGTCGCTCGGCGTCTGGCAGGTCGAACGCCGCGCGTGGAAGCTCGATCTTATCGAACGTGTCGAGCAGCGGGTTCACTCTCAGCCAACGGCCGCACCTGGTCCTGCCGACTGGACGTCGATCGACGCCAAGACCGACGAATATCGCCGGGTCACCGCCACCGGTCATTTCCGCAACGATCGTGAAGCGCTCGTCACTGCCGTGACGAACGATGGGGCGGGCTATTGGGTCGTGACGCCGCTCGAGACCAAGGATGGCTTCACGGTTCTCGTCAATCGCGGGTTTGTGCCGCCGGATCGCCGGGACCCGGGGGCGCGCGCTGCCGGCGCGCCGGACGGCGACGTGACGGTGACGGGTCTACTTCGTCTGACCGAGCCGAAGGGCGCCTTTCTGCGGAGCAACGATCCGGCTGCGAACCGATGGTTTTCCCGGGATGTGGAAGCGATTGCGGCCGCGCGGAGCCTGACGAACGTCGCGCCCTATTTCATCGATGCGGATGCAACGCCAAACCCCGGCGGATTCCCTGTCGGCGGATTGACCGTGGTCGCCTTCCATAACAATCACCTCGTCTATGCGTTGACTTGGTTCACGCTGGCGTTGATGCTCGCGGTGGCGACGGTCCGGGTCGCGCGCGAGGAAATTCGCATTCGGCGGACGGCTCAGGCATCTGAGGCCGTCGGCAAGACCGGAACTTCCATGGCGGATGGATCTGTTCCGCCGCCGGAGCGACATAGGACTTAGCGCGACATGCTGGGCCGCACTGAGACAGTCTCCGGTTCGGCAAGCGAAGACGGGCCGGCTGTTTCAGATGGCGTTACGGGCGGCGATGCCCGGAATGTTTCTGGGGCTCCACCAGCGGGCGATCCTGCCGCTACCCAGAACATGCTGCTGCTGATCCAGCTTCGCTGGATCGCCGTCGCGGGTCAGATTGCGACGATTGTTTTCGTCGAGTTCGTCCTTGGCATCGGCCTGCCGCTTTTGCCGATGGCCGTGATCATCGCGGGTCTGATCGCACTTAATCTCGCAAGCCTTGCGTGGCTCAGAAACGGCCGGGATGCCGGCGACGCCGCTCTGCTCGGCGCGCTGATGTTCGACGTGGCTGCCTTGACCGCGCAACTCTACTTCAGCGGCGGCGCGACGAACCCGTTCACGTTCCTCTATCTCTTGCAGGTGACGCTCGCCGCCGTGCTGCTCGACCGGCGCTCGACGTGGGCGGTCGTCGCCGCGACATGCGCGAGCTTCGCGCTGCTCACCGTCGATTACCGGCCGCTCTCCGTGCCGGAAGGCTTCGGCGACCTCTTCAAGCTTCATATCGCCGGAATGCTCATCTGCTTTGCGCTCGATGCGGCTTTGCTCGTGGTGTTCGTGACGCGCATCACGCGCAATCTTCGGGAGCGCGACGCGCGGCTTGCGGCCTTGAAGCAGCACGCTGTCGAGGAAGATCACATCGTTCGCATGGGCCTTCTGGCCTCCGGCGCGGCGCATGAACTCGGTACGCCGCTCGCATCGCTCTCTGTCATTCTCGGAGACTGGCGGCGTGTACCGGCGATCGCATCGAGCCCTGAGTTGCTGGAAGAGGTCGAGGAAATGCAGGCGGCGGTGAAGCGCTGCAAATCGATCCTGACCGGCGTGCTGTTATCGGCCGGCGAAGCCCGCGGAGAAGCGCCGCGCGTGACGACGGTCAATACCTTCGTCAACGAGCTCGTTGAAGAATGGCGCGGCGCCCGGTCGCCGGCATCGCTCGATTATACCAACGCGTTCGGCGCGGATCTTCCGATCGTGTCGGACTCGACGCTGAAGCAGGTCGTCTTCAACGTGATCGACAATGCTTACGATTCGTCTCCCGCATGGATCGGCGTTTTCGTCGAACGCATCGGAGACGCGCTCGCCATCCGCGTTTCGGATCGTGGACCAGGTTTTGCGCCGCAGATGCTCGCCCAGTTCGGCAAGCCCTATCAATCAAGCAAGGGGCGGCCGGGCGGCGGCCTTGGGCTGTTCCTCGTGGTGAATGTGATACGCAAGCTCGGGGGCAGCGTCTCAGCGGCCAATCGGCCCCAGGAACATGGAGGCGGCGCAACTGTGACGCTGAAGTTGCCGCTCGCCGCCTTGGCCCTCGGAGCGCGATCGCATGGAAACTAATCGCACGCTTGTGATCGTCGAAGACGATGCCGCCTTCGCGAACACGCTGAAGCGATCGTTCGAGCGGCGCGAGTATGTGGTCGACGTCGCACCGGGGCGCGAGGCCCTGGAGGCGATTTTGGAAGTGCGGACGCCGGGCTATGCGGTCGTCGATCTGAAGCTCAACGGTGAATCCGGGCTCGCGTGCGTCGAGGCTTTGCACGCGCACGATCCGTCGACGGTGATTGTCGTGCTGACGGGATTTGCGAGTATCGCCACGGCGGTCGAGGCGATCAAGCTCGGCGCGCGGCATTACCTCGTGAAGCCGTCGAGTTCGGACGACATCGAGGAAGCGTTCGGCAGGACCGAGGGCGACAGCGCCGTTGCGCTGACCGAGCGGCCGACGTCTATCAAGACGCTCGAATGGGAGCACATCCACCAGACGCTGGTGGACACAGGTTTCAACATTTCGGAAGCCGCGCGGCGGCTTGGCATGCACCGGCGGACGCTGGCGCGGAAATTGGAGAAGCGGCAGGTGAAGTGATGCGTTCGCGCTCAATCACCAATGCGATCGCAAGAGATTTCCAATTCTGGCGAATAGGCCGCCGGAATTTCTAGGCTTCGCTTTATCGCTTACTATTTTTGCGAGCGCCCGCGCCAGCATCTCGCAATCTATGGGTCCGTGACTTTGCCCCTGCGCCAGCGAATGATAACGCTGACCAAGACAGTGGGCCAAGGACTTGAAGTGGTCAGATTTTTGAGTGCGGTCGCGCGGGATGATCTCGACGACGTCCAGCTTCTCGTCGGCCCATACCAGATTCGTGAGGGCCGCTCCATGCTGCGCGATAACAATATCGGCCGTGTCGAATAGGGCAATCTGGAACGAGAGCGACCTTCCTTCCAACGTGCAGGGCAGCAAATTCAGATTCCGCGACAACAGAAAGTCGCTGCATTCCGAGAAATTTTTAATCGACCTCCTATCCCGGCCAGCGGATGTTATTTCGGAGTCACCTGTCGAATAGAGGAGCGTCGGGTCGCCTCTATCGATGAAGACGATTTTTGGTCCAGTGGCCGGGAACGCGTCACGCAACGCACGCTTCTCGCATTCCACGCCAGCGAATAATCTCGCTTCCAGTTCTCGCTTCAAGCATCTGAAAGCGGCCCGGTCGTAGTAGCTGCGGTTGTCGAAGCCGTAGATCGTCTTAAAGCGCAGTTTTGGATTGTTCGACGATCGCGCTTCATTGAGGAGCAGCGCATGCTCGAGCTTCGGAAGGATCTTTATGCCGTTGGGCAGAACCTCGCGGATGAGGCCGTCCATCGGCCCGCAACTTCTGACGCAGATCGTACTGGCGTCATCACGGAGCGTCGTGATCAGCTGGATCAGAGGTGCGAGGAAGCCCAGCAGGAAATGGTAGTAGTGCTCGACGGAGCCCTTGCGATTTACGATATCGACGACCAATGCTTCAGCGAGATCGGTCGAAATTTCCGTCACACGCGCCTTCCCCCCGGTTGGCCGGAAAGGACGTTAGCGGATTTTATTGGGAAGGAGTATAAATATCGGTGTGCGGCATTGAATGTTGATCACCGACACGACTGGTGGAGCGGTGGCGTCCATGCCCTAATCCAGGACAAGATCAAAATTGCTCGGGGAGTATCGGATGGAATTGGTACCGCCTCCCAGATTTGAACCGGGGACCTCTAGATCCACAATCTAGCGCTCTAACCAACTGAGCTAAGGCGGCATGCCAAATGGCCTGGGACGATTTTAGGGCAATCGGGCGGGGCGTTGCACGTGCAAATCACCGCGTCGTCGCGCTTTAATGAATCCCGGCTACAGCGCGTTCCCGATGGGAGCGCACGCCGCGTGTTTCCAACACAGCGGGAGCCTAGGGTCAAGGGCGACTTATGGCTCTCGCCTTGAGTTTACCTGTTTTTGTGTGCCCTTACAGATCGTAGCGGCAACGCGAGGAACCCGAACGGTCCCGTTGCGTTCGTACGCCAATTGGTTCATCACGACGCTGTTTCCGGGGGGATGCAGAACACCATGACGCTTTGCCCTTATAGTTCCGACGAGCTCAAGGACCTCCATCGGCTGCTTAAGAGCATCATCGAAGAAGCTCACGAGCGGTCGCTCAACATTCCCGACGACGACATCATCGAGAAATTGTTCGATCTGGCCGACCACGGCGAGCGAGATCCTGTGAAGCTGCGCGCAGCCGTGCTGGATAAGGCCGCCTGAGTCGTGGCCTGAACTGAGCTCTACCCGAGATTGTAGTCCGATGCGTTTGGGGTGGGCCGTGCTCGCGGGCGGCCCCTCTCGCCGCCGATGACAGTGGAAAATCACGCGTTTGCCGTTATGGCCGTCCGCAAATCACGTAGATGATCGTGGTGCGTTGCGCATGAGCCTTTTGAACGGGCGATTTTCCCTATGGCGGTCTCCGCTAAACCCGCAATGCCGGCGATGCCGATCCGGCGCGATGATCCTGCGCTACTCGACGCCGCGCCCGCGACGCAGGCCGTCATTACGATCGATCCAGAGGCCGCTGAAATTCTCGGTGCGACCCCTTCAGGGGCTGCTGCGCTCGGGCTTTTTCCCTATGCGTCGTTTCCCATTGCGCTCGATCCCGCAACGCCCGCCCTCGCGAGGCTGCGTCAGATCGCGCCCCAGGTCGCGCTTCAGGGCGATTACCGCAAGGGGGATGTCGAGACGCTGGTGTTCTGGAACAGCGGCCTCCTGAAGCGCTTGAAATGCCGGGTCACGAGGCAGGGCAAAAAAGGCTCGAAAGTTCTGCTCCTTCACGTTGCCGACGAAGCCGAGACGCCGGATCCCGAGCAGAAAATTCCAGCGGCCGCGTCCTCCGGCAGTCGCAATTTGGCTCCGCTGTATGCGGCCGTAACCGCGGAAATCGATGCGTTGCGAGCGGCAGAAGCAGCCGATGCGACGGCGGTGGAGACCGCGCCTGCGCCACTCATCGTGATGGATGCCGATCATCTTGCGAAGCTCGCGCATGAGCTCAAAACGCCGCTGACGGCCATCGCCGCCGCTTCCGAGATCATGCGCGACGAACGGCTCGGCGAGATGAAGAACGAGCGATATCTGGGTTATGCGGCGGACATCCACGAAAGCGCGACACATGCGCTCGACGTCATCACGTCGTTGCTTTTGAACCGGGACCGGTCGTCGAGCGTGCCGGTGGCGCGGCTCATCGCGCTCGATCTCAATGCGATCGTGGAACGGACGGTGTCGAGCGTGCAGGCGCTCGCGCAGTCGTGCGGATTGACCCTCGAGTTCAAGAGCGACGGTAGCAGCCCGCACGTCGTCGCCAATCCGACCGCGCTTCGCCAGATCCTGCTGAACCTGTTGACGAACGCTATCAAGTTCACGCCGCGCGGCGGAGATGTTCGCGTGGAGACGGGCCATATCGGCGACGGGCGCGTTTTCCTTGTCGTGAGCGATACGGGCCGCGGCATGAATGGAACGCGTTCGGCCGCCTACAGGGCGTCCGCCGCAGAATTGCAGCCGCCTTGGGCGGCCAGCACGGGTATCGGCCTGCCGCTCGTTGCGCGTCTCGTTCGCGAGATGGGCGCCGAGTTCGAGATCGAAAGTATTCCCGAAGGCGGAACTGCCGCACTGATCGTTTTCGGCGACTTCTCGCGCCGGATGGGGTAGCCGGCCAGGCTGTTGAACGCGCCCGGTTAGCCAGTTGAAAATTATAAAAATTCTAATGTAAGCGCAGCCGCTTACAAATGGTTGACCGAGCCATCTTCCTCGCGCTAGCTCAAAGGTAAGGCGTCATCGCGATGCCCGCGCCATCGTTGGCGCTAACCGATACCGGGGCCTTGAACCCTGATTATTGGAGTCGAAATGACAGTTGCTCTCTGGGCGCTCGATAGCGCCACCAATTCCGACGCCGGTTGCCGCTCCAGCTCATGCGCAAATTCCACGCGCTTCTCGGCGGAGATTTGCAACAATGGCTAATTCGGCATCGAACACCTCCATCCAGCATGTGCGCCGCTCGGCCAAGGTCGTGCCGCTTCCCGCGCGCGCGCCGGAACGGCTCGTTGGCGTCGGCTTCCGTTGCTGGCTTGCCGGCTTGTCGACCGGCGACATCAAGTGCTGGGAAGATGCGTGGAACACGTTCTCAGGCATGCTCGGCCCCGAGAATGCCAAGACGTTGCTTCTCGATCTTTCGAAGTTCGTTCGCGCGGTGAAAGCCAGTGCTCAGCGCGACATCGAAATCTCACCGGCCGGCTGCCGCAGTTTCTGCCGCGACGAGTGTCTCGCGATCTCGATCATCGCTGCCTGTCAGCATAATGAGCGGCAGGCTTTGACGGCGTCGGTTTCGGCACTGATCGGCACCGAGGACATCGGCGACACCTTGAATGGTGCGCTGGCGCTCGCGGCCGCTCTTCGCAGCGCCAATCAGTTGCTCTGCGCGGAATCGGTATGCCCTGCGACGTGTGCTCTTCGCGCTCAACGCCGCCGCTTGATGTAAGCGCGCCTCGCCAGCCGGCGGGGATCAAGATTTGTCGAGACAGGCTTGGACGCGATCGGCGATGCGCGTGCTGTCGCCTTTGAGGTGCAAGCCTGTCTTCGTTCGCCGCCAGAGAACGTCGGTTGCGGTCTCAGCCCATTCTTCTGATTTCAGATAGGCGATTTCGCGCGCGGTGAGGCCGCCGCCGAAGTCTTCGCCAAGGTCTTTTGCGGACGTGGCGCCCGCAATGATCTTCGAGGTTCGCGTGCCGTGCCGCCGGGCGAGCCTGCGAAGGAAGCCCTGCTCGAACCCGCGGTTTTCGGGCGCGAAGTGTTCAAACCAAACATCGAAAGTTCGGCCACCAAGATCGCCGCCCGGCAGCGGCGTCCATCGTGTCCGGCTCGGATGCATTTGCGGAAAATACGGGTGCAGTAATTTCAGTGCCGCCTCTGCGAGCTTGCGATAGGTGGTGATCTTGCCGCCGATCACGTGAAGAAGGGGCGGCTCTTCATTGGCCGCAAGATTGAGCCGGTAATCGCGGCTTACAGCGGACGCGCTTTCGCTGCCGTCGTCCTCGAGAGGGCGCACGCCGGCGAAACTCCAAACGATGTCACTGTGCGTGATGCGCTCGCGGAAAAAGCGATTGGCGGCGTCGAGCAGGTAATCTTCTTCTTCGCGCGAGGCGCTGGCGTTGCGCGGATCGCCCGCGAATGTTTCCTCGGTCGTTCCGATCAATGTGAAGGCGTCTTCGAACGGCAGCGCGAAAACGATGCGGCCGTCCGGGTTTTGAAAGGTGTAAGCGTCGTCGGCGCCGGCGATGCGCGGCACGGTAATATGGCTGCCTTTGACCAATCTGACTGTTGGTCGTGCCGCATTCCGCTGGCCTGTCGCGAGGGCTGCCACTTTCGCAACCCAAGGTCCGGCAGCATTGACGACGGCGCGGGCTGCAACGCGCCGTCCTGAATTTCCGAGAGCGGCTGTCCAAACGCCATTTTCGGCTTCTAAGCCGGTGACGGGCGTTCTCGTTGCGATGCGTGCTCCCGCTTCGCGCGCGGCGATCGCGTTCAGAACGACGAGACGGGAATCGTCGACCGCGCAGTCCCAATACGTGAAGCCGCGACGCAATTCGGAAACGAGCGGCGCGCCAGCTGGATCTCGCCGCAGGTCGATGGCGTGCGACGCGCCGAGGGACTCGCGGGAGGCCAGATGATCATAGAGAAAAAGTCCCGCGCGCATCATCAGCTCATGTCGCATGCCGGCGACTTGCGGGAGGATGAAGCGCATCGGGCGGATGATGTGCGGCGCTTTCGCGAGAAGCACTTCGCGCTCGGCCAATGCTTCGCGAACGAGCCGGAATTCAAAATGTTCGAGGTAGCGGAGGCCGCCGTGGATGAGTTTGGAGCTTGCCGATGACGTTGCGCCCGCAAGATCGTCCGCTTCGGCGAGGAAAACCGACAGGCCACGCATCGCCGCATCGGCGGCTATTCCCGCGCCGTTGATGCCGCCGCCAATCACGAGGAGATCGTAAATCTCGTCAGCCATTGCGTTGGTGCCGTCGTGCGTTGCGCCGCTTCTCGGACGCGTGGTCACGCGCCCAACTCTAGGCGACTCGTTCGCGCGCGCGAAGGTTTCAGGCGGGCGCTTCGGGCGTCTTTTTTCGCGATCGCAGCAGAAGGCTGATCAAAAGTCCTGCAATGAAGCCCGCAGGGACAGCGACGAGCGTGATGGCTGCCGGTTTCAGGCCGCCCCAGTTGGCAATCGTCGTGACGTGCTTGACGAGCGCCGCGTGCGCGAGTGCTGCGGCCTCAGGGGTCGTCGCTGCGGCGAGTGCAGCCTGGAGCTCCACGAAGCGTTTTGCGGCCGCTGGCGGCGCATCCGAAAGGCCACCCGAAAGGCTGAACAGTTCAACCGGCCAGATGTGGACACCGAGCAGATAGGCGGCGGTGATCAGCGTTCCGACGAGCATCGCTGCAATCGCGCCGGAGGCGTTCATATGGCGCCAGTGCAGCCCAAGAACGAGCGACGGGAAGATACCTGCGGCCAGCAACGCAAAGCCTTCGGCGGCGAGCAGCCCCGTTCCGATAGCGGCAAAGAGCGCTACCAGCGCGCCAACGACGAGAAGTGTTCCGCCGACCGACACCGAACGAAAATCCATATCGGGCGAGCGCTCGTCACGCGTCATTCTGATCTCGCGATCGGCGACGACGATCGAGGAGATAAGCGCGTTTCCGACGAGCACCGACGCGAGCACGACCGCGAGCAGCAGCGGATATTCCAACACGGGGCTGAGGCCCGAAATCATGGGTGCAGCGACGACGAAGCCGTCCGTCGTGAACGCCAGATCCTGAAGTCTCAGGAAGCCGCGCTGTCCGGAAGCCTTGGCGCACGCCGCGGCAAGATCGGCCGATGCGATAGAGGTCTGGTCGCAGACTTTCACCCAGCCGTGCGCACTCGCCTCGGCGAACGATTGGGGAATCGCAGCAATTTCGATGCCTTTGGACATCACCTCTTCGAAGCCGATGCGGCTGTAGATCGCGAGCGGCGGAAGACTGGCGATCAGAATGGCGACGGCGACGAGGGCCACCGCCGTCCGCTTCACGGCTCCGCCTGGAGCGACAGCCGATTGCGACACGTGACGCCCGAGCAGATGGGGCGCCGCGACGACGCCGAGCGCGACTGCGAGCAGGAGGCCCGCGAAATTCCGCATAGAAAGAAGCAGGAATGGCGACGTCATCGGCGTCAAGGATTTGACGTCCGACAACCGATTGACGACGAGCGCCTGATTGAGGTTGGCGTGGCTTTCAAGGGCAGATCCGAGCGAGAAGTGCGGCATCGCCGAGCCGCTTGCAAAGACTGCGAGTGCAATGAGTGTTGCGAGCAGTCCGACGGCGACGGCGACAAAGCCCAATCCGCCGCTCATTTTTGCCGGCGCAAAGAATGTGCCTGCAAGCCAAGTCGCTGCGATCGCGACCGTGATACCGAGGATCGCCTGGTGCATCGGGATGTTGATGAGGCTCTGCAACGCGAGCGAACCCGCTCTAATGTCGGCGGCCAGTAGCAGGCCCGTTGCAGCCGACGCGATGAGGAACGCCAAGCGACGCGTCAAGCTTCCGCCGTAGCGGATCGCGAAGAAGCCGCTGATCGATTGTACGGGATAAAGAACGAAGCGCGGCGCTACGAGAATTGCGAGCAAGGCAACGCCGGCGACGAGGCCGAGCGGTAGCGCCAGGCCGTCATAGCCCATTGCTGCGATGTAACCGGTGAAACCTAGAAGCGCGACTGCACCGACGATCTCGCCCGCGAATATGAGTGCAGGGCGGATGCCCTCGCGCGCGGGTACGCCGCCGGCTCTCCAAGCATAGAAAGCGACCAACGCAACGAGACCGATGATTGCGCCCTGCGCCGCAATCCAGAAGCCAAGCGGGAATCCGCCGATGCGAATGACATTGAGCGTCAGAGCCGACAACGGCAACGCAATCGCCAAGATCAGCCAAATCAGCAGGCTCGCCAGCAGCAGGCGACCAGAAGGCCGACTCGCGCCGGCAATATCCCCCAGACCCATTTTCACCCTCTCTGCGCCCCCGACACAGCATCCAAAGCGCGCTATTGGCGTCAGAAAGGCGTTACGATCAAGGCAGCGGACGCAATCGGCCTGCAGGCGCGGTTCGGGATATCGAGATCCGCGCGCGCGGTGCTGATCCTGAGAGAAGTCACGTGTTTGGAATTTGAAGGGTATTAGAACGCAATGGGGCGGTTCGTGTTACCGAACCACCCCGATAGCTTCGTCCCTAGACTTGGACCTTTATTCGTTTTTTGTCCTGCGACCGGTCCCGGCCATCGCAAGTGGCGGCACCATGTACCAAACGATCTTCTGCGTCAAGTCACCGCGCGACATAAATAATTTTCGATTTTTCGATGCCCGAAAGATGATCAGTTGCCGATCGCACGAAGGTCGTTTTGCGGCGTTGTTTTACTCATGTGGCATATCGTGGTGCATTGAGCCCATCGAATCATCAACGGGCTGCTTGGCAAGTCCGTGCGGGCCCATGGCGCCTGGCGCTTCGACGGTTCCTTCGACTTCGATGGGTCCGGCCTTTTCGAAGGTCAGCGTGAGCTTGACGAGGTCACCCTCTTTGAGCGGCTCTTTCAAACCCAGCAGCATGATGTGATCGGCCATCGGCTTCAGTACGAGGGATTGGCCGGGCTTCAGGTCGATGCCGTCGAGGCGGCGCATCTTCATGACATCGCCCTCCATCGTCATCGAATGGACTTCGCCGTTTGCGGCGACGGGCGATGAAACGCCGATCAGGCGGTCGGAGGTATCCTTGTCGGTCTTGATCTCGGCGAACGCCGCGCCGACTTTCTGGCCTTCCGGGGTCGCGCGCGCCCAGGGATGGGCAACCGTTACGCCTTTGACGGTCACCTCGTGGGCCTCAGCCAGGGCCGGCGCCAAGGCGGCGGCAAGGCCTGCCAGGATGGCAAGGGAAGGGATTTTGAAACGCATGGGTCAATTCCTCCAGAGTGCGCATTCCGGCGGATATAGGTCAAAACCGGATAAATGGCACGGGGGCGCCCGTGAAAACGGCAGTGAAATTTGCCCTCTTGGCGAACGGCTTAACCTCACGCTGCGGGGGAATGTGCTAAAATGTGTTTCTATCGAGCGGTAACGGGACTTAACGATTTGTCGTCGGCCAAGCGTATCCTACTGATCATCGGTGGCGGAATTGCTGCCTACAAGTGTCTGGACCTGATCCGGCGGCTCCGGGAGCGTGGCCATAGCGTTCGCGCCGTGATGACCAAGGCCGCCCATCATTTCGTGACGCCGCTTTCCGTCGGCGCATTGACGAACGAGCGGGTGCTGACCGACCTCTTCGATCTCGACGATGAACGGGAGATCGGGCACATCAGGCTGGCGCGTGACAATGATTTGATCGTCGTCGCACCGGCGACGGCCGATCTCATCGCGCGGATGGCCGGCGGCCATGCCGACGATCTCGCGACGGCCGTTCTGCTTGCGACCGAAAAGCCCGTCGTTCTCGCTCCCGCGATGAACCCTGCGATGTGGCGCAACCCGGCGACGCGCCGGAACGTTGCGCAGCTCAAGGCCGACGGCATCCGGATTATTGGGCCGGCTGTCGGCGAGATGGCGGAGCGCGGTGAAGCTGGGCCTGGCCGTCTCGTAGAGGTTCCCGATCTCATCGCTGCCATAGAAGGCGCATTCGAAGCGGGTGCATCCCGCGGCGGCGTCCTCGAAGGACGGCACGTCATCATCACGAGCGGTCCGACGCACGAACCCATCGATCCGATCCGCTATCTCGCGAACCGCTCATCAGGCAAACAGGGTTTCGAACTCGCGGCTGCGGCGGCCGAACTCGGCGCGCGCGTGACGCTGATCACCGGCCCCGTTTCGCTCAGCGAACCGGCTGGCGTCGAAATTGTCCGCATCAAGACCGCTGCAGAAATGCTGGAGGCGGTGAAGGCCGCATTACCCGCCGATATCGCAGTGTTCGCGGCGGCGGTCGCCGACTGGCGCGTCGAGACCATCCAGACCGAAAAGATCAAGAAGTCCGAGAAGGCGGGTGCGCCTACGCTTTCGCTCACGGAAAATCCGGACATCCTGAAGATGATCGCACGGCCGGGGCCAGAGCGACCGCGTCTTGTCATCGGGTTCGCGGCTGAAACGCAGAATGTATTGACCCATGCCCAAGCGAAGCTCAAATCCAAGCGCGCGGACTGGATCGTCGCCAACGACGTTTCGCCGTCGTCGGGTGTGATGGGCGGCGAAAACAATACCGTCCATTTGATCACCGCAAGCGGTGTGGATAGCTGGCCTGAGATGAGCAAGGCGAAGGTTGCAAGAAAACTCATGGAGCGCGCCGCGGAGCAGCTTCACGCCAAACGCACGGCCGCTGAATGAAGGTCAAGGTCAGGCGTCTCGAGCACGCAGAAGGTCTTCCACTTCCCGACTATCAGACGGCGGACGCTGCGGGGTTCGATCTCGTGGCGGCAGTTTCGGGCGATGTTGGTGTCACCATCGCGCCAGGAGCACGCGCGCTTATTCCGACGGGCTTGATCTTCGAGCTGCCACGCGGAATGGAAGCTCAGGTTCGTCCGCGATCGGGGCTTGCCGTGAAGCACGGCGTGACGGTTCTCAATAGCCCCGGCACGATCGACGCCGATTACCGAGGTGAAGTCGCTGTCATTTTGATCAATCACGGGACTGACCCGTTTGTCGTGGCGCGCGGTGAACGGGTCGCGCAAATGATTGTTGCTCCGGTTGCGCGCGTAAAACTCCGCGAGGCCAAAAGGCTGACTGCAACAAAAAGGGGTGCGGGCGGTTTCGGGTCTACGGGGATTAGCGAGGCCCCATCCCATGCCGTGACCGGGCGGCAGAAAGCCGTTGCCAAACGATCGAGCAAGGCGCAAAAAAAATCCCAAATGTGAGGTCACGTGCAGGTGCGTTAAGCACAAAAAGTGCAATGCTTATGGGCCTCTGTGCGCGTTCCTCACCTCTTGAGGGTGACCCTCGAACCTGCGAGAACCGTTCCCATATTGCGCACTGTGAGCGCGTCAATCCGAGGGCGAGTCGAGATAACCATGACAGACACGATTGAGATCAAAACACTCGAAGCCACGAAGAGCTGGGGGCGCGGCCGCGTCTACGAGAGCATCACCGAAACGATCGGTCATACGCCTCTCGTGCGACTCTCGAAGATCAAGGCGGCTGCGAAGCTCAATGCCGATATTTTGCTGAAGCTCGAATTCTTCAACCCGCTGTCGTCGGTCAAGGATCGCATCGGCGTCGCGATGGTCGACGCGCTGGAAGCGGAAGGCCGCATCAAGCCGGGCAAGACGGTGCTCATCGAGCCGACTTCGGGCAACACCGGTATCGGTCTCGCATTCGTCGCAGCGGCGCGTGGCTACCGGCTCATCCTCGTCATGCCCGAGACGATGTCGATCGAGCGCAGAAAAATCCTGTCGCACCTCGGCGCGGAACTCGAATTGACCCCGGGTGCTGGGGGCATGCCGGCAGCGGTCGCCAGAGCCGAAGAGATTGCGAAGACGCTTCCCGATGCGGTCATCCCCGGGCAGTTCGACAATCCGGCCAACCCGCTCGTTCATGCAAAGACGACGGCGGAAGAAATCTATAACGACACGAAGGGCAAGATCGACGCGCTCGTGATCGGTGTCGGCACCGGCGGCACGTTGACGGGTGTCGGCCAGGTCCTGAAGAAGCGCATTCCGGGTCTCAAGATATTTGCTGTGGAACCGACGACCAGCGCGATCCTCTCCGGTCAGCCGCGTGGTCCGCACAAAATCCAGGGCATCGGCGCCGGGTTCATTCCGGGCAATCTCGACCAAAGCCTGATCGATGAAGTCGTGACCGTTTCGAGCGATACCTCATTCGAAACATCACGCCTGGTTGCGAAGGTCGAAGGTATTCCCGGCGGTATCTCGACCGGCGCCAACGTCGCTGCTGCGATCACGGTCGCCGAGCGGCCTGAATTCGCGGGGAAGACGATCGTGACGTTTGCGCCGTCGTCCGCGGAGCGCTATTTCTCCAGCGAGCTCTTCGTCGATCCGCAGCCGAAGACCTAACCCACTCGCAACGCGCGAAAGATTATCGGCCCCATGGCACAGCTCACGTCAGACGAAGTGCAGCGCTACAAACGCCACCTCGTTCTGCGTGATGTGGGTGCTCCGGGGCAGCAAAAACTCAAGGCAGCGCGCGTACTCGTTATCGGCGCCGGCGGACTTGGTTCGCCGGTGGTCACTTATCTCGCTGCGGCGGGTGTCGGAACGATCGGCATCATCGACGACGACACCGTCTCAATCGATAACCTTCAACGCCAGATCGCGCATCGCACCGAGGATGCGGGAAGGCTGAAGGTCGACAGCGCCCGTGACGCGATCCTTCGCATCAATCCGCACGTCACCGTCGAGACTTATGCGGAGCGCATCGATGCGTCGAACGCGCTAGACATCATCTCGCGCTACGACATCGTTGCCGACGGCTCGGACAATTTCGCGACGCGTTATCTGGTTTCGGATGCGTGCTATTTTGCGAAGCGGCCGCTTGCCTATGCGGCGCTGGGATCGTTCGACGGCTACGTCTCGGTCTTCAAGCCGCACGAGAAAGATTCGCAGGGGAACCCTTACCCGTCACTCCGTTGCGTTTTTCCGGAAGCGCCTCCGGCGGGACTTGTCGCCAATTGTGAAGAGGTCGGCGTGCTCGGACCGGTCGCGGGTGCCGTCGGGACGTTGCAGGCAACGGAAGTCGTGAAAGAGCTGTTGGGTCTCGGCGAGAGCCTTGCCGGACGCCTGCTTATCTACGACGCGCTCGCCACGCGGTTTGAGGTTGTTACAATCGCTTGGGATCCGGACAATCCTCTGACGGGACGGGATCCGACGATTACCGATCTTGCGTCAGGTCAGACTGCCGCCAATCCGGCGTGCGCCGCGGAATAAATTTCAGAAAAATTTCGAGACTAAAGTTTTGAGACCGGCGGCGCCGCTTATCGTCGCCGCCGGTAAAACTCAGCTCAGAGCATCGCAGGATGAACGCGGTCGGGCGGCGCGTGCCCGTCGGCGAACGCCTTGATGTTGATGATCACCTTCTCGCCCATGTCGACGCGGCCTTCGATCGTCGCCGAGCTCATGTGCGGCAACGCGATGACGCGCTCCGACGCCAACAGCCGCGGATTGACGGCCGGCTCGTGCTCGAACACGTCGAGGCCTGCGCCCGCGATCGCGCCCGCTTCGAGAAGGCGAGCCAACTCGTTCTCGTCGACGACTTCACCGCGCGCCGTGTTGACGATGTAAGCCGACGGCTTCAGCAGCTTGAGCCGCCGTGCCGACAGCAGGTGATAGGTGCCGGGTGTGTGCGGGCAGTTGATCGACACGATGTCGACGCGCGTCAGCATCTGGTCGAGGCTTTCCCAGAACGTCGCCTCAAGCTCCGCCTCTATCTCTTCGAGGACGCGACGCCGGTTGTGATAGTGGATCTGCAAGCCGAACGCCTTGGCGCGACGGGCGACTGCCTGGCCGATGCGGCCCATGCCGACAATGCCGAGCCGCTTGCCGTAGATGCGGTGGCCGAGCATCCATGTCGGCGACCAGCCGGACCATTTTGTCGCGGGGTCGCGCATGTACGCTGCGCCTTCGGCGAGGCGCCTGGGCACCGCGAGGATGAGCGCCATCGTCATGTCGGCGGTATCTTCGGTCAGCACGCCGGGCGTGTTGGTGACCAGGATGCCCCGGTTGCGGGCGGTGTCGAGATCGACATTGTCGACGCCCGTTCCGAAGTTTGCGATGAGGCGAAGCTTCGGGCCGGCTTGCGTCAGCACGGCACGGTCGATGCGGTCAGTCACCGTCGGCACGAGGACGTCCGCGGTTTTGACGGCTTCGATCAGCTGAGCCTGACTGAGAGGCTTGTCTTCGATATTCAGGCGCGTGTCGAAAAGCTCGCACATCCGAGTCTCGACGACATCGGGCAGCTTGCGAGTGACGACGACAACAGGTTTCTTCTGGGGGGTGGGCATTCGTTTCCCGTTGCAAGAAATCGCGGCGTTCACATGTCCGTTGCGAGGCCGCTTGAGAAAGTGCGGCCCCGTGTCTATCAGATGGTCTTCGCGAAGACAAAGTCCTGAAATCAGTTGCGGACGCCTAAGACGAAGGCACGCTAGCCGTTTTCTTTGGCGAGCGCGGGGTTACACGCGGGGTTGCAGGCCGCTTCAATGACAATATCGTTCCTAGAGCATAGACACGCCCGGCCGCGGGTGGGGTTGCGGCTAACGCTTGGAAGCGGCTGGGCGACCGGCGTTCGGGCCATACAGGCCAAGATAGCGGGCGTGAGAGCAACGCGCCTCGGGGCAGCCCTCGCAGCTGCAGCAATCGCATTGGCCCTCGGAGCAATTGTGATAGCGCCTGTGGTGGTCTCTGGGCGCGCGGTGGCGGCTGATTCGCCGGCGCTCGCCGGAAGCGGCTTGCCGGTGCCGCGGTTCGTCAGTCTCAAGTCGGACAGGGTCAATCTCAGGAACGGGCCGGGGACCGATTACCCGACCTCATGGGTCTATCGGCGCGCCGGACTTCCACTGGAAGTCATCAAGGAATTCGAGATCTGGCGGCAGGTGCGCGACGCCGAGGGCGCCACGGGCTGGGTTTTGCAGTCGTTGCTGTCGGGCCGGAGAACGGCCCTCGTTCTGCCTTGGGAACGCAAGACCGGGAGTTCGCCGCCACTGGTGCCGATCATGGCGAGCGATAGCGAGCACACGAACGTGGTCGCGAATGTCGAAGCGGGTGTCATCGCCGACCTGCACATGTGCGACGGGCGCTGGTGCCGCGTAACGGTCGACCAATACAGCGGCTACATCGAGCAGAAGAAGCTCTGGGGCGTCTACGAAGGCGAGACGTTCAAGTAGGCCGTTACTTGTGATGACCGGCGATCGAGACGATCAGGTAGCTCTTTTGCCTCAAGCTTTCGTCAGGCGCACGACCACATCGACGTGCGTGATCTTGAGGCCTTCGGGCGGCTCGGGGAGGCCGGCGACGGTGATCGCATCGCCGGGGATGTCCATCAGCTCGCCGTTCGGCTCGAGCAAGAAGTGATTGTGATTGGATGTGTTGGTGTCGAAGTAGGCTTTCGAGCCCTCGATCGCCAACTCGCGCAGAAGACCCGCGCGCTTGAACTGATGCAGCGTGTTGTAAACGGTTGCGAGGGAGACGTGCTCGCCGAGGCCCGCGACTTCGGCGTGAAGCTGCTCGGCCGTCACGTGGCGGTCGCCGCCGTCGAACAGCAGCTTGCCGAGCGTCATGCGCTGCCGGGTCGGCCGGAGGCCCGCTTTTCGCAGGAGCTCTGGCGTGGAGAGCGGTGCTTCTGTTGCCATGCTTGCCGGAGATTTGTCAGACATTTGCGTTTGCAGAACCGTGATTGCGTCCCCACGTTGGACCAACATGATGTCAGTCCCTACGAAACGCGCCCAATTGATCTGAGTATAGTCACTTGCCTTAAAAGCCGCAACTTACGGCGAGAATGGGTCTTTAAGACCGGTCAACGCCCTGTTACACGCAGCGGCCAGCACTGCTAGGCGCAAGGGCAGGTGTATGTTACGACCCCCCTATCTTGACCTTCCCGGAGCATAATGTGAACGAACACCGCATAGTTGGCCATGAAACGAGGGGACCAGTGGCGGAACGCCGTTCGAGCTTCGAATTTGATGATTTGCTGGCCTGCGGGCGCGGCGAACTGTTTGGCCCGGGGAATGCGCAATTGCCGCTTCCGCCGATGCTTATGGTTGATCGCATCGCGTCGATCTCCGAAACCGGCGGCGCACACGGTAAAGGCCTCATCGTCGCCGAGCTCAAAGTTGCTGGCAACGAGCGCCTGGACTGGCTATTTGCTTGCCATTTCAAGGGCGATCCGGTGATGCCGGGATGTCTCGGTCTCGACGCTCTCTGGCAGTTGACGGGATTTTATCTCGGCTGGCTCGGTCTCACCGGCCAAGGCCGGGCTTCGGGCTGCGGCGAGGTCAAATTCACGCGTGAAGTTACGCCTGACGTAAAACTGCTCGAATATGTCATAGACATTAAACGGGTCATTGCCCGGAAGCTGAAGCTCGCAGAGGCCGACGGTGTCCTTAAGGCCGATGGCGAGGTGATATACACAGCCAAGGACCTAAGGGTCCTACTCAAGTCGAGCGAAGGCTCTTAAGCGTTTGCGCAGAGAGCCCGGCTGTCAAAGCGGGCGGCAGCAGGAACCGCGGGAGTGAACGAGCGCATGCGGCGCGTAGTTGTGACTGGCATGGGTGTGGTGTCCTCGATAGGGAACAACACCCAAGAAGTTCTCGCTTCGTTGAGAGAGGCGAAGTCCGGTATTTCTCGTGCGGAAAAGTACGCCGAGTTGGGCTTCAAATGCCAAGTCCACGGAGCCCCACAAATCGAGTGGGAGGCGATGGTTCCCCGGAAGCCGAAGCGCTTCATGGGGCCTGGCGTCGGCTGGAACTGGATCGCGATGGATCAAGCCATCCGCGATTCGGGCCTCGAGGCGTCTGACGTCGTCAACGAGCGCACCGGCATCATCGTCGGCTCGGGCGGACCGTCCACGCGCGCAATCGTCCAGGCGGCTGAAGTTACGCTCGAATCCGGCGGCCCGAAGAAGATCGGACCGTTCGAGGTGCCGAAGGCCATGTGCTCGGGCCCGTCCGCGGCGCTCGCTACGGCTTTCCAGATCAAGGGCGTTAACTATTCGATTTCGTCGGCTTGCGCGACAAGCTCGCACTGCATCGGCAATGCTGCCGAGATGATCCAGTGGGGCAAGCAGGACGTGATGTTCGCCGGTGGGTGCGAAGAACTCGATTGGACCTTGTCGAACCTCTTCGACGCGATGGGCGCCATGTCGACGCACTTCAATGACACACCGACGCGGGCAAGCCGCGCCTACGACAAGAATCGCGACGGTTTCGTCATCGCAGGCGGCGCTGGTGTCGTCGTGCTCGAGGAATTGGAGCACGCGAAAGCCCGTGGCGCCAAGATCTATGCTGAGATCGCAGGCTATGGCGCGACGTCCGATGGTTACGACATGGTCGCGCCGTCGGGCGAGGGTGCGGAGCGCTGCATGCGCTTGGCGCTCAAAGGATTCGACGGCAAAGGCTTGCCGAAAATCGATTATCTCAATCCGCACGGAACGGGCACACCCGTTGGCGACGCGAAAGAGATCGAGGCTATTCGTGCGGTGTTCGGTAGCAGCGCACCGGTCATCTCGGCGACGAAATCGTTAACCGGGCATTCGCTCGGCGCGATCGGCGTACAGGAAGCGATTTTCTCGCTTCTCATGATGAACAACGGTTTCATCTGCGAGAGCGCCAATATTGACGAGCTTGACCCGGCCTTCGCCGATATGCCAATCGCTCTGAAGCGTATAGACAACGCGGAACTTAACTGTGTGATGTCGAACAGCTTCGGATTTGGCGGCACAAATGCCACTCTTATCTTCCGCCGGCATGATGCCTGAGTAACGAAAGCTTTCCTGGTCGCCGCTAGGAAGTGCGTAGCGGCGGACGGTGAGGGCTATGAGAGTATATAAGCGCGGTGCCGGCTGGTTTGACGTTCGCGGGCGTACCTTTGGTGACAAAACGAGGCTTCCTATGACCGACTTCGATATCGCAAAGCCAGGCCCTTTGATGGCGGGCAAGCGCGGTCTTGTAATGGGGGTCGCCAACGATCGGTCGATCGCTTGGGGAATTGCGCGCGCTCTCGCGGGTCAAGGCGCCGAACTCGCCTTCACGTATCAGGGCGGCGCCTTCGGCCGCCGTGCTGCACCTCTCGCGCAATCGCTCGGTTCGAAAATCATCGAGGAATGCAACGTTCTCGATCTTGCAAGCGTCGACAATGTCTTCGCGCGCATCAAGGAAGAGTGGGGCGGCCTCGATTTCGTCGTTCACGCGCTCGCCTATTCCGATCCGAAGGAGCTTGCCGGGCGCTACGCCGATACCACCCGCGAGAACTTCATCAACTCCATGGTGATCTCGTGCTTCTCCTTCACTGAAATCTCGAAGCGCGCTGCGGCGTTGATGCCGAACGGCGGCTCGCTGATCACGCTCTCTTACGGCGGCGCGACGCGCTGGGTGCCGTCTTATAACGTCATGGGCGTTGCGAAGGCCGCGCTCGAGGCATCCGTCCGTTATCTTGCTGCCGATCTCGGACCGCAGGGCGTCCGCGTCAACGCGCTCTCCGCCGGTCCGATGCGCACGCTTTCGGGCGCCGGTGTTTCCGACGCGCGCGTGATCTTCAATTTCCAGCGCGATAACTCGCCGCTGCAGCGTACGCCAACCCTCGATGAGGTTGCGGGCTCGGCACTTTATCTGCTGTCGCCGATGTCCGGCGCGGTTACCGGCGAAGTCCATTTTGTCGATTGCGGCTATAACACCGTGTCGATGCCATCGCTTGAAGGCCTCAAGGAGCACGACACCGAGGGCAAGACAGCCAGCCGTTCGCCGTCCGCTGCTGCGGAGTGACATTTGGAGGCCGTTGACGTTCGCCAGCGGGCGTCGCAAACACTGCGGCCATGATCGGGGTATTTGATTCAGGTCTTGGCGGGTTGACCGTCCTTCGAGCGCTCGTCGAGCGATTCAAGACCGTCGATTTCGTCTATCTCGCCGATCACGCGCACGTCCCCTATGGCGACAGACCATCGGAAGACATCGTCGATTTTACGCGGGATTGCGTAGAGCAACTGTTCGCGCGCGGGGCCAAGCTCGCGCTGCTCGGCTGCAATACGGCGACGGCCGTCGCGCTTCGGCGCTTGCAGCAACAGTGGCTGCCGGAGAGCAAGTGGGCCAGCGCGCATAACGTCCTCGGTATCGTCGCCCCGACCGTCGAGGCTGCAACGCAGACGCCTTGGGCGGTGACGTCGCCGCAATATCCGCAGAAGTACAATACCGATACCATCGGCGTGTTCGGGACGACGCGGACGATCTCATCCGGCGTCTACGCGGAGGAGATCCGCAAGCGCTGTCCGAAGGTTACGGTCGTCCAGCAGATCTGCTCGGAGCTTGCGGGCGCAATCGAGAACAAACGTCCGCTGGCGGAGCTCGATGTGCTGGTCCGCGACGGCGTTGCCGGCCTCCTCGGTCAGACCGGGAATTTGCCGCCGCATCGCGCGATCCTCGGGTGCACACACTTTCCGCTCGTCGAACCTCTCTTCAGGAAATATCTCCCGCCGTTCACGCGCATTCTTTCGCAGCCCGAGGTCGTGGCCGACAGCTTCGAAGACTATCTCGCCCGCCGAACGAATTACCTGGACGGGGGTGAAGGCGGTACGCTGACGTTGTTGACAACCGGTGATCCGGACGAAGTGAGTGAAAAAGCACGCGTTTTCTGGCCAGAGGTGCCGCATTTCGCGAAAGCCTGACGCCGAGTTGCAACGCAGACACGGCATAGCTTCTCCGCCGTCACTGATCCGATGGCGGTCATTATCCTCTCCTGCTAGCGTCGCCGCGTAAAACTTGGCAGGAGGCCTTGCCTCCAGGGGAGAGGAGTAGCCGAATGGCTCGAAAACTTTCGCTCGTGGCAGCGATGGTGGCGGTGGGTGTGTTGTCCGCTGCGTCACAAGGCATTGCAGCGACAGGTGGATCTCTTGGCGCGCTCAAGGGCGTCGGGGCCGCACAATCAAGCGTCGAGAAAACGCACGGCTGGCACCGGACATGCCGCCGTGGACTCAACGGCTGGCATAAGCATGTGCCCGGCATCGGCCGCGTTCAGTGCACGAACCACGTCTGCAAGCACGGCAAGTGCTGGTGGTATTGATTGCATTCCTCTCAGTCGAGACACTCGAGTGACGAAAAAAAAAGCCGCCGGATCGATGATCCGGCGGCTTTATCAATTCTAGAAGTACGACGCCTTAGTTGCGTTCGCGACGCGGACCGCGCGAGCGATCGCCACCGCGTCCACCTTCGCGGCGCGGCGGACGGCTCTCGAACACTTCTTCCGGCTCGCCTTCGGCGCGCGGAATTTCCTGACCGGTTGCCTGATCGATGATCTTCATCGACAGGCGGGTCTTGCCGCGATCGTCGAAGCCCAGAAGTTTCACGTAAACTTCCTGGCCTTCCTTCACGACTTCGCCGACGGTCTCAGGACGTCCCTGTGACAGCTGCGAAATGTGGACGAGGCCGTCCTTCGAGCCGAAGAAGTTCACGAATGCGCCGAACTCCATGATCTTCACGACCTTGCCCTTGTAGATCTGGCCGACCTCAGGCTCGGACGTGATGCCGCGAATGCGGGCGAGTGCCTTTTCGATCGACTCGCGGTTGGCGGACGCGATTTTCACCGTGCCGTCGTCCTCGATGTCGATCTTGGCGCCCGACTCGGCGACGATCTCGCGGATGACCGAACCGCCGGAGCCGATGACTTCGCGGATCTTGTCGACCGGGATCTTGATGGTTTCGATGCGCGGCGCGTATTCGCCGAGCTCGGTGCGGGCACCTGTCAGCGCCTTCGACATTTCGCCGAGGATGTGGAGGCGACCCTCCTGCGCCTGATCGAGGGCGATCCGCATGATCTCTTCGGTGATGCCCGTGATCTTGATGTCCATCTGCAGCGACGTGACACCCTTATCGGTGCCGGCCACCTTGAAGTCCATGTCGCCGAGGTGATCTTCGTCGCCAAGGATGTCGGAAAGAACGACGTAGTCGTCGCCTTCCTTGATCAGACCCATCGCGATACCAGCGACCGGCGATTTCAACGGCACGCCCGCGTCCATCAGAGCGAGAGACGTACCGCAGACCGTTGCCATCGACGAGGAGCCGTTCGACTCGGTGATCTCCGAGACGACGCGCAGGGTGTAGGGGAACTCTTCCTGCGGCGGCAGCATCGGACGGATGGCTCGCCATGCAAGCTTACCGTGGCCGATTTCGCGGCGGCCAGGTGAACCCATACGGCCAACTTCGCCGACCGAGTATGGAGGGAAGTTGTAATGGAGCAGGAAGCGCTCTTTCTTCGTGCCTTCGAGGCTGTCGACGTACTGCTCGTCCTCACCGGTGCCGAGTGTCGCGACGACAAGCGCCTGCGTCTCGCCACGTGTGAAGAGCGCCGAACCGTGCGTGCGCGGAAGGACGTGAACTTCCGAAAGGATCGGGCGAACCGTTTTCAGGTCGCGTCCGTCGATGCGCCGCTTCGTCTTCAGGACGTCGCCACGCATGATGTCCATCTCGAGCGACTTGAACGCGTCGGTGAGAAGAACCTTCTCATCGGGGTTGTCGGGCGGAATGGAAACGCCTTCGGTGATCTGCTTCTTCGCCTGGGAAACGAGATCCTGGCGCTTGCCTTTTTCCTTCGTCGAGAACGCTTCCTTGAGGGTCGCTTCGGCGATGGTCTTGACCTGAGCGGCGTACTTCGCCTTGTCGGGGATCTTGATGTCCCACGGTTCCTTGGCGGCCTTCTCGGCGAGCTTGATGATCGCCTGAATGACCGGCTGCATGTGCTTGTGGCCGAACATCACGGCTTCGAGCATCTGCGACTCGGGCAGCTCCTTGGCTTCCGATTCGACCATCATCACCGCGTCGTTCGTGCCGGCGACGACGAGATCGAGGACGCTGTCCTTCATCTCATCGACCATCGGGTTCAGTACGAATTCGCCGTTGATCAGGCCGACACGCGCTCCGGCAATGGGGCCGAGGAACGGCAGGCCGGAAAGCGTCAACGCGGCTGAGGCCGCGACCATGCCGAGGATGTCTGGATCGTTCTCGAGGTCGTGCGAGAGGACGGTTACAACAACCTGCGTCTCGTTCTTGAAGCCTTCGACGAAGAGCGGGCGGATCGGACGGTCGATCAGGCGAGACGTCAGCGTCTCTTTCTCGCTCGGGCGGCCTTCGCGCTTGAAGTAGCCGCCAGGGATCTTACCGGCGGCGTAAGTGCGTTCCTGATAATTCACGGTCAGCGGGAAGAAATCGATTCCGGGCTTTGCAGACCGGGCGCCGACAACGGTCGCCAGCACAGTCGTATCGCCGTACTGCGCCATGACTGCGGCATCCGCCTGGCGGGCGTAGTGGCCGGTCTCGAGCTTCAGCTTGCGGCCACCCCAATCAATTTCGACGCGATGGATATCAAACATGTTCAATCTTTCGTTTTCGCTTTTCTGTTCGGTCGGTCAGCCCGCCGGCCTCATGCCGGACGAGCGCTATCGGCGGCCGGCGCAGTTAAGCGCCGGCGGCTTTCTTGTTTATCGATTCGTGTGACTGGCCATCGGCCTGTCCTGACTGAAGCGCTGAAATGAGCGCGCGAATTAACGGCGGATGCCGTTCTTCTCGATGATCTTCTGGTAACGAGCGTTGTCCTTGGCCTTGACGTAGTCAAGCAACTGCCGGCGCTGGCTGACCATCTTGAGAAGGCCGCGGCGCGAGTGGTTGTCTTTTTTGTGCATCTTGAAGTGCTCGGTCAGCTCGTTGATGCGATGGGTGAGCACCGCGATCTGAACTTCCGGCGAGCCGGTGTCGTTGGCCTTGGTTGCGCTGTCTTTGATGACGGCCGTCTTCGCCACACGCCTGTGTGGTGCTACCTGCGACATCGAATTCTCCTTTCGGATTTGGAGTTTGAATAAAGCGGCGCCAGCCGGGATGTCGTCCAGCGGGGTCGCAAACGAAAGCCGCGCGGAAACGGAGCCCGCGCGGATGGGCTACTTATTACACGAATGCCCGCCAAAGGCGAGTTTGAATTCGAGCATAAATCCTCAAGCGTCTTCAATACGTTAAGCCGATTTGACCTTTGGCTATCCGAGGTTGAAGACGCGTGTCGGGTGCAGCGCGCCCTTGGCGAGTTCTCCGAGCGCGACAAGCCGGCCCTTGGAGGTCGCGTAGGCGGGGCCCGACATAATCGGGGCATCGCGGCCTCGGATCAAAACGGTCTGGCCTCGTGCAAGTGTTGCTGCATCGCTCTGCGAGACGAGCAGCTCCGGCAGATCGGCGAGCGCCGACTCGACGGGAAGAAGGTATTTCAACACCTCATCGGGATCGCCCGACTCGGCGGCTGCTAGGAGCGTTTCCAGCGCCACCGCGCGGCCCTCGTCGAACGGACCGACCTGCGTCCGGCGCAGGGCGATAACGTGGCCGTAGCAACCCATGATCCGGCCCATGTCCCGCGCGAGCGCACGCACATAGGTGCCTTTGCCGCAGCGGGCTTCGAACACGCTTGTCGCGTCATCGGGCATATCGACGAGCGTCAGGCTGTCGATGAATACAGGGCGCGGCTCGAGCACGACCGTCTCGCCGCTGCGTGCAAGGTCATAGGCGCGCTCGCCGGCGATCTTGATGGCGGAATAAGCGGGCGGCTCCTGCATGATCTCGCCGTGGAAGCGCGGCAACAGCGCTTCGATGTCTGCGCGTGCCGGACGGTCGTCGCTGGTCTTCGTTATTTTGCCTTCGGTATCGTCGGTGTCGGTTTCGGCGCCCCAGCGAACCGTGAAGCGGTAGGCCTTTTCGCCGTCGACTGCGAACGAGACGGTCTTCGTTCCTTCGCCGAGCGCGATCGGAAGAATGCCTGTCGCCAGCGGATCCAACGTTCCCGAGTGCCCGGCCTTCTGCGCGTTGAACGCGCGTCGCACAGCGGCGACGGCCTGCGTCGATGTCATATTGATCGGCTTGTCGAGGACCAGCCAGCCGTTAACGGCGTTACCTTTTTTGCGTCGTGCCATCTTTTCTCTCAATGCTTCCTCCCATCAGGAATGGGAGAGAAGGTTCAATCTTTTTTTTCGACGTCGCGCCGAACTCGTTCGCTGTCGAGAAGGCGATCGATACGCGTCGCTTCCTCGAATGTTTCGTCTTCGCGGAAGCGCAAGTCCGGTGCGTAGCGCAGGTTCAGCGCCGCTGCGACTTCGGTCCGGATGAACTTCTTGTTTTTGGCCAGGGCCAGGATGACCGGGCGCACGTCGTTGCCGCCCAGCGGCATGACGTAAACCGTCGCCAGCTTGAGGTCCGGCGTGAGGCGAACTTCGGGGATGGTGATGACGTGCGATGCCAGTACGTCGTCGTGGATTTCGCCACGCGACAGCAGCTCCGAAAGTTTATGCCGGATAAGCTCGCCAATGCGCAGCATGCGCTGTGACGGCGCTTTCGCCGATGCTGTTTTGCTCTTCGATCGCATTGCTATTTTCCTCGCTCAGGCATCGCCGTCGGCTCCTAGCGATAGCGCTTCTGATAAATCGGCGAACGCGCGCATGTCAGCAACCGATTGAAAGGCGCGTAGCGGCACGATGACCGCGTTGCGCGGCGTCACGCACAGAAATACATGGGCCGGTGTGTCAATGACGCGGGCGATGCTTTTCCATTCGAGAATTCGCGCCGGCCGGCCGTCGCGAATTTTTAAATTGTCTTCCGAGATTTCGATCTCCGTATCCTCTGGGGGATACTCAGCTCGCGCGATGCGCCAGTGCGAGAGCAGCGTCAGCGCGAGGCTGAAAACCGCGAAGCCGATCGCTCCGGCGACGACCGAAAAAATGATATGGCTATAGCCGGCGAGTGTCTCCGGCACGAGGCCTTCGAGTTGCTCGCCGAAAACCGCGAGCGCCATGCCGCAAGCGAAGATCGTGGCAAAGAATGCGAGCGCGCCGGATCGCGTGAGTTCGCGCGGCAGACGCTCGTACGCCGCGATATCATCGCGCGTCAGGCGGAATGTCAGCCGCAGAGGCAGCTTAATCGTCAGATCTGTCATGTTCCGACCGCCGCAGGATGGGACCGCGCGCGGCCTCTTTCATTGGAATTGAACAAACACTTCGGCTCAGAGAGCGAAGCAAGCGTGGTGGTCAACGAAGCAACGCCGCGCGGGAAGCTCCCGCACGGCGGCTTACGTGGACGATTAGAGCGTTCTCGCGATCGTTTCGACCTGGAAGCACTCGATCTGGTCGCCTTCGCGGATGTCCTGGTAGTTCGCGAAGGACATGCCGCATTCCTGACCGGCGGTGACTTCTTTGACGTCGTCCTTGAAGCGCTTGAGTATTGAAAGCGTGCCTTCGTGGATGACGACGTTGTCGCGCAGCAGGCGAACCTTGGCGCCGCGCTCGACCTTGCCTTCGGTGACGACGCAACCGGCGACCTTGCCAGCCTTCGTGATGGTGAAGACCTGCTTGATCGTGGCGTAGCCGAGGAAGATTTCGCGCTTCGTCGGAGCCAAAAGACCCGACATCGCCGCCTTCACTTCATCCACGAGATCGTAGATGATATTGTAATAGCGGATCTCGACGCCCTGAGCATCGGCGGCCTGCTTCGCCTGCGCGTTGGCGCGGACGTTAAAGCCGATGACGACGGCCTTCGCCGCAGCTGCCAGTGCGATATCGGATTCGGTGATGCCGCCGACGCCCGAATGCACGAGGCGCGCTTCGACTTCGTCGTTGCCGACTTTCTTCAAAGCGCCAACGATGGCTTCGAGCGAACCCTGCACGTCGCCCTTGACGACAAGCGGGAATTCCTTGCGGCCAGCGTCCTTGAGCTGCTGCATCATCTGCTCGAGCGAGCTCTTCGTACCGGCCGATCCCAAGGTCTCGCGACGCTTTCTGACACGGTAGTCGGTCAGTTCGCGGGCGCGTGCCTCGTTCTCGACGACGGCGAATTGATCACCGGCTTCCGGAGCCGAGTCGAAGCCCAAGACTTCGACAGGAACCGAAGGTCCGGCGGTTGCGATATTGGCGCCGTGGTCATTAAGAAGCGCGCGAACGCGTCCCCATGCCATGCCGGCGACGATGATGTCGCCAACGTGCAGCGTGCCGCGTTGAACGAGGACGGTGCCGACAGGGCCACGACCGCGCTCGAGCTTTGCTTCGATGACGACGCCTTCAGCCGTTCGCGCCGGGTTGGCACGGAGGTCGAGGATTTCCGCCTGCAGATGGATCGCTTCCAACAACTTGTCGAGGTTGGTGCGCTTCAGCGCGGACACCGGAATTTCGAGCGTGTCGCCGCCCATGCTTTCGACGACGATCTCGTGCGAAAGCAGTTCGGTGCGGACGCGGTTCGGGTCGGCCTGCGGTTTGTCGATCTTGTTGATCGCAACGATGATCGGCACCTTGGCGGCCTTGGCGTGATTGATCGCCTCGACCGTCTGCGGCATGACGCCGTCATCGGCTGCGACGACAAGCACGACGATGTCGGTCACCTTCGCGCCGCGTGCACGCATGGCCGTGAAGGCTTCGTGGCCTGGCGTGTCGATGAACGTGATCTTGTCGCCGTTTGGCGCCGTGACCTGATAGGCACCGATGTGCTGCGTGATGCCACCGGCTTCACCGGACACGACGTTCGTCGAGCGGATCGCGTCGAGCAACGACGTTTTGCCGTGGTCGACGTGGCCCATGATCGTGACGACAGGCGCGCGATGTTCGAGGGCGATATCGTCGCCTTCCTTGTCGCCGACGAAACCGATTTCGACGTCGGCTTCCGAGACGCGCTTCGGCGTATGACCGAACTCTTGAACGAGGAGCTCGGCCGTATCCGCGTCCAGCACGTCGGTGATCTTATGCATCGCGCCTTGCTGCATCAGATACTTGATGAGATCGACGGCGCGCTCGGCCATACGGTTCGACAATTCCTGAATGGTGATGGCCTCAGGAATGATGACCTCGCGCGAGATCTTCTCGCGGGTCTGCTGAATGCCCATCGCCTTGAGCTTTTCTTTCTCGCGCTTGCGCTTGAGAGAGGCGAGCGAGCGAACCTGGGCTTCGCGGTCGAAGTTCGTGATCGTGAGCTTCTGACGCTGACGGCCATCGTCCTGAACCTTGACGGCCGGACGCGCGATTTTCACGCCGCCGGGGCCGCGTTTGCCGCGATCGTCTTCTTCGACCTGCTGGCGAGCAACGGGCGGACGTGCGGGACGCGTCGGCTTTTCGATCGTCGTCGAATCTGCAGCGGGAGCACCGCGGCGTGCGGGCGTCGGCAGCTCGATTTCGCGCGGGCGACCGGCTTCACCACGCGGCATGAATGCCGTGTTGGCCGACGGACGATTTGGCGTTCTCTGGAATGGCGGACGGCCACCCTCTCCGCGCGGCGATGACGACGGACCGGAGTCGCGACGATATTCACGCTGCGGAGCGTTTTGTTCGCGCGCAACCGGTGCAGACGGCGCCGGCGACGCGGGCTGCGAAGGTGCAGTCGCTGCTGCCGCAGGAGGTGGTGCAGCGGCGGCAGCGGGTGCGGGCTCCCTTTGTGCTGGCTGGGCCGGAGCCTCGGCGCGGGGCTGCGGCTCGGGCGGCCGCGGAACCGGTTCGAAACGGATCGGCTCGACTTCGGCGGCGCGATTTGGTTCGTCGGCGCGGGCGGCGGCAAGCGCGCGTTCGCGTGCGGCGCGTTCCTCGTTGGAGAGGACGCGGCCAGCGGATCGCTCGTTTGCATTCGGCTGATTCTGGGGCGACGGCGGCGGAATTCTCGAGGGCGGCGTTGGCCGCTCGATCGTTTCGGTCGCTGCCGGTGAGTTGGGCTCCGCTTCTGTGCCGAGCCTGCGTGTTTTCTTCTTTTCGACCACGACGGATTTGGACCGCCCGTGGCTGAAGTTCTGCCGCACATGGCCAGACTCGACCGTTCGCTGCAGCGACAGCGGCTTGCGCGCTCCGACCCGGATGGTCTTATCGGTCTGGTCGTTCGAATCCGTCATGCGTTATCCGTTCAGCCTTCAGCTAGATAGTTCAGAAATTTCGCCGGCGGCCACTGGGGTGGCCTCAATCGCAGATGACCGGTAGCGCAGAAGCCGCTCCGCTTCTTCCAGAAACCGATCAGACAGTCCTCCGGGTGTGAGGGCAGCATGTACCACACTTCCGCGGCCAATGGCCAAGCTCATTTGCGCAATGGTCAGAACATCGACAATTGCGGCAGGAGCGCCCCGGCTGGCCTGAATGGCCTTGTATTTTCGATCAATTTTACTTCGTCCGTCCAAGGCCGCATCGGAGCCATGGAGTATCGCTCTTACTGGCTTCTTCTCGAGCGCGGCATAAATTTTTTCAAATCCGGCGATAACGTTGCCCGCTTTATTGGCGAGGGATAGCATTCCCGCAACGCGCTTAACGATAAGATCATCTACGCGTTCTGCAAGATCTACCGGGGCTTCCGCCTTCATTTTAAGGCTTTTTGAAAAGGCGTGTGTCGAAACAGCCTTTTCGATTAGGCCCCGTTCGCAGCCGACCCAGACGCCGCGGCCCGGCAAACGCCGGTCGAGATCCGGGACGATTATGCCGTCCGGCGACAAAGCGAAGCGGATCAGGTTCTCCGGATCAAGGGCTTGGCGCGTGACGGCGCACAACCGCTCGGAACCCGGGACGGAGCCTTGCTCCGTCCGATCCCGTGTAGGCCGATTTTGCCGTTTTGCCATCACGCCTGTTTGTTGCCTCTCCGGACATTCCCGTTAGCCTTCGACGCCGACGCTGCCGGTATCGGCAGCTTCGGTTTCGTCGTCGCCAGCGGGCTTTTCGAGATCTTCAGCCTTGATCCAGCCCGCGTGGACGCGAGCCGCCATGATCATGTTTTCGACGTCGGTCCGCGACAGCTCGAACCCGTCCAGGAAGCCTGCGTGACGCGCGTCGCCGTCCTTGTCCTTTTCTTTGTCCTTGTCCTTGTCCTTCTTGCGCTCGGTCCAGCCGATGAGTTCATCGGTCGCGCAGTCGGCAAAATCTTCGACGGTCTTGATGCCGTTTTCACCGAGCGCGACCATCATCGCGGTCGTGATGCCCGGAATCTCGGCCAACTCGTCGGCGACTCCAAGCTCACGGCGCTTCGCGTCGCGATCAGCTTCCTGCTGCTCGAGATATTCGCGGGCGCGGCTTTGAATCTGCTCGGCCGTGTTCTCGTCGAAACCTTCGATGTGCGCGATTTCGGCGATATCGACGTAAGCGACTTCCTCGATCGTCGCGAAGCCTTCGGTCACGAGAAGCTGAGCGATGACCTCGTCGACGTCGAGCGAATCCATGAGAAGCTGCGTACGCTCGGCGAATTCCTTCTGCCGGCGTTCGCTTTCTTCCTGCTCGGTCAGAATGTCGATGTCCCAGCCGGTCAATTGCGATGCCAAGCGCACGTTCTGGCCGCGGCGGCCGATCGCGAGCGAGAGCTGGGCTTCAGGAACGACGACCTCGATGCGATTTGAATCTTCGTCGAGCACGACCTTGGTGACTTCAGCGGGCGCGAGCGCGTTGACGATGAAGCTCGCCGCGTCCGGGTTCCATTGAATGATGTCGACCTTCTCGCCCTGCAGTTCGTTCACAACGGCCTGCACACGAGCGCCGCGCATACCGACGCAAGCGCCGACGGGATCGATGGAGGAATCCTTCGAGATAACTGCGATTTTCGCGCGGCTTCCCGGATCGCGGGCAACCGACTTGATCTCGACGACGCCGTCGTAGATCTCGGGGACTTCGGCGCGGAACAGCATCGACATGAATTCGGGGCGCGCGCGCGTCAGAAAGATCTGCGGGCCGCGCTGTTCACGGCGGACTTCGTAGATGTAGGCGCGGATGCGATCGCCCAGGCGAACGTTTTCGCGCGGGATCATTTCGTCGCGACGGATAATGCCTTCGGCGCGGCCGAGATCGACGATGACGTTGCCGTATTCAACACGCTTTACGGTGCCGTTGATGACGTCGCCGCTGCGGTCCTTGTATTCGGAGAACTGGCGGTCACGTTCGGCTTCGCGGACCTTCTGGACGATGACCTGCTTGGCATTCTGAGCCGCGACGCGGCCGAATTCCAAGGGGGGCAGCGTTTCGGCAATCATGTCACCGGCTTTGGCATCCGGGTTGCGCTTCTTGGCGTCCTGGACGTTGATCTGCGTCGCGTCATTCTCGACTTCGTCGACGACGGCGAGGACGCGGGTCAGCTTTGCTTCGCCAGTCTTCGGGTCGATCTCGCAGCGGATGTCGTTCTCGGCGCCGTAGCGCGACTTCGCGGCCTTCTGGATGGCGTCTTCCATCGCCTCGATGACAATCTTTTTGTCGATCGTCTTTTCGCGGGCGACGGCATCTGCAATTTGCAGAAGCTCGAGCCGGTTGGCACTGATGCCTGCCATGGCCATAGGGTCAATCCTCCAGGTCGTCTTCGTCGAGTTCGGCGCCGTCACCGGGCCGGATGGAATGGCGCTCTTTGGCGCGCTGTAGTGCTTCGCGAATAAGTTCGTCCGTCAGAACCAGTTTCGCGTCGGATATCAAATGAACCGGCAGGCCGAGGTGCTGAACGCCATGCTCGCCGGTATCGGTTTTGATCCGGACTTCGCCGTCCTCGAATCCTTCGAGCACGCCCTTGAACCTTTTACGACCGTCGATCGCTTCATTGAGTTCAATCTTGGCTTCGTGACCCGACCAATCCTCGAAGTCGCTCGGGCGAACGAGCGGGCGGTCGATGCCGGGCGATGAAACTTCGAGGCGATAGGCGCCGGAAACCGGGTCGTTGACATCGAGCACCGGCGAAAGAGCTTTCGAGATCGCTTCGCAGTCATCGACGTTGATCGAGCCGTCGGGGCGTTCCGCCATGAGCTGGACGGTGCGGTCACGGCCTTCGCCCTGAATCTTCACGCGGACCAACCGGAAGCCGAGATCTTCGAGAACGGGTTCGACAACAGCTGCAACGTCTGCTGCAAGACCTGTCTCGCGCAGAAAGCGGCCGGTATCGGAATCCTGTTCCGACGGCTGACCCGAGCTATTGGCGATGGTATCCTGCAAAGGCGTTCCCGAGATTAAAGTTCGTCCGGAGCGGGCCTTGCGGTCCACTCTCTATCGGATCGACGTGTTATTGGAATGACTGCTAAATAGGCGAGATCTCGCCTTTGTGCAAGGCTCGGTTGCCGCTATCGACGTAGAAAGCGGAAATAATAGCGCCGACGGCCTTCCCGCACCGCCTTTGCCTCGTAGCGCGTTTCCGGCCAGTCGAGCGGGCGGTCGCGCCAGTCCGCGGGGGTCGCTGCCTGCCATGCAAAGGCCGGTTCCGTCGCAAAAGCTTCAAGCATCGTGCGCGCATAGTCGCCGATATCGGTGCCGATGCGCAGTTCGGCGCCCGGCCGCATGACGCGTGCCAAAAGTTTCAGCAGGGAAGAATTAACCAGTCGGCGCTTTCGATGCTTTCGCTTCGGCCAGGGGTCGGGGAAGAGGATAAAGGCGCGATCGATCGAGCTAGGAGCGACGGACTTCAGAATTTCGCGCACGTCGCCCATGTGGACGCGCACGTTCTCCAAGTTTTCGGAGGTGACGGCAGTCAGGACCTTGATGACGCCGTCCTCGAAGGGTTCGCAGCCGATCAGCGCAACGTCGCGGTTCTGGCGGGCTTGCCAGAGAAGGTGCTCACCGCCGCCGAATCCGATTTCGAGCCAATGCTGCCGGAAGCCTTCCGGCAGCTTCGCCGGGTCAAACGAAAACCGGGGCAGATCTTCGCTCAACAGGGAAGCTTGGCGCGCGCTCGGCTTTCGTCCGCGCCTTCGTCCAAATGATCTCAATTCGTGGTCGTCGGCCGGCATTTGCGCGCTACATCACATCAAAAAGGAAAGGCGGCCGTTTGCGCAGCCGCCTTTGAATCTCACGGGCCCGGCTCGTTCGCGTCAGGAAACGGCCTTGGCGATCTTGGCGGCAAGGTCCGTTTTCTCCCACGAGAAGCCGCCGTCCTTTTCGGCCGGGCGGCCGAAATGACCGTACGCGGAGGTGCGGGCATAGATCGGCTTGTTGAGATCGAGATGGCTGCGAATGCCGCGCGGCGTCAGATCCATGACTTCGCCGAGCACCTTCTCGATCACGGCTTCATCGACTTTGCTCGTGCCGTAGGTATCGACGTAAATCGACAGAGGCTTGGCGACGCCGATGGCATACGACAGCTGGATCGTGCAGCGATCCGCAATGCCGGACGCAACGACGTTCTTGGCGAGATAGCGCGCCGCGTACGCTGCCGAGCGGTCAACCTTCGTCGGATCTTTACCCGAGAATGCGCCGCCGCCGTGGGGCGCTGCGCCGCCGTAGGTGTCGACGATGATCTTGCGGCCGGTGAGCCCAGTGTCGCCATCAGGGCCGCCGATGAAGAATTTTCCGGTCGGGTTGATGTGCCATTCGGTGTCTTTGCTGATCCAACTGTCGGGGAGCGCCGCGCGGACGAAAGGCTCGACAATGTCGCGAACTTGGCGCGAGGTCAGGTCTTCGACGACATGCTGGTGCGAAACGACGATCTGCGTGACGCCGACGGGCTTGCCGTTCTCATAGCGAACGGTCACTTGGCTCTTGGCGTCCGGTCCGAGCTTGGCGGCATCGCCCTGCTTGGCTTTACGGGCGACTGCGAGGTCGCGCAAAATGTTGTGTGCGTAGTAGATCGGCGCCGGCATCAATTCCGGCGTCTCGTTGCAGGCGTATCCGAACATGATGCCCTGATCGCCAGCGCCTTCTTCCTGGTTCGTCGGCTGCTTGGCGTCGACGCCGGCTGCGATATCGGCCGACTGGGAATGCAGCAGAACTTCGATATTGCAGTTCGCCCAGTGGAAGCCTTCCTGCTCGTAGCCGATATCCTTGATGGCTTTGCGCGTGAGGTCCTGGATGGCGGCGACGGTCACGCCTTTGGGGCCGCGCGATTCACCGGCGATGATGACGCGATTTGTGGTCGCCATCGTTTCGCATGCGGCGCGGATGCCCCAGGGGTCGAGACCTTCCTTGGCGCCTTCGCGATAGAACGCGTCGACGACTTCATCGGAAATGCGATCGCAGACTTTGTCCGGGTGACCTTCAGAGACGGATTCACTCGTGAATAGGAAGGACTTGCGCGCCACTGTGGCCCCCGTGTTGAGAAATTAGGTCTCGGCGATCGTTGCCAGATGTCTTCAATGTCGGCGATGCCGGCCGCTTGAAAAGCGCCGGTTTGTCGCAATCTTGGTGGGTTCGGTCAAGCCAGCGCGTGCAGCTGCTTGCTAAACAGGCCGCGACCTAGCGACCCTTCTGCCAAACCGGAGGCTCCGCCGAATATCGAAGTGCTCAAGCTTCGCTTCAGCTTTCTTCGCCGGCCAGCGCGCGAACGAGATCGACGATCGAGCGGCGCACCTTCGGTTCGGTGATCCGCGCGAAGGCTTTGTTCAGTTCGAGCCCTTCGCGCGTGCCAAGAAAGTCGACGACATAGCTCTCGCCGGGCTGGGTCTCAGCAAAGCCAGGCATCTGAACACTTGCAGCGTGGGCGCCCAGCGGTGCCTCGTCATAGAAGAACTGCACCGGCACGCCGAGAACGCGGGCGAGATCGAACAGCCGGCTCGCGCCGATGCGGTTGACGCCCTTCTCGTATTTTTGAACTTGCTGGAATGTGAGACCGAGATGTTCGCCAAGTTTCTCCTGGCTCATCCCGAGAAGCATGCGCCGCAGTCTCACGCGTGAGCCGACATGGACGTCCATCGGATTAGCGCGACGAGAACCTTTCGGCGTTTCTTCGCTTGTGTCGTCTTCGATAGATATTTCGTTCACCATCACGCGTACAGCCACCAGTTCCCATCGAGAAAGGCTCTGCACTTCCTAGGTGCACGGGAGACGGGCGTCAATGTTTGACCGCCTCCGCGACAAGTTGACTTCAACACTTTGATTAACGGCCATTTTTCCGAAGTCGGAAAGCGGCGCTTGCGAAAGCTGCCAGAATGAGCGCCAAGGTCCAGTCGCCAAGCCTTGCGTACAGAGGCGGAGATATTGCCTCCGGCAGGGCGCTGTCGATCTGACCCCGCACGTTCAATCCCAGCGATTGGAGCGTGCGTCCATAGGGGTCGACAACGCTGGAAATGCCATTATTCGCGGCCCTTACGAGGGGGACGCCCTCCTCCACTGCGCGAATGCGCGACTGGTGGAAATGCTGGTAGGGGCCGGTTGATTCGCCGAACCAGCCATCATTCGTGACGTTCATCAGAACGCCCGGCCTCTGGCTTCCCTGGACGATGTTGCCTGGAAAGAGGGCCTCGTAGCAGACGAGGCCCAAGGTGGGCGGCAGGCCCGGGATCGTCATCAGCGGCCGGGGCTCCCGGCCGACCGCAAACGAACCGCGGCCATGCGTGAGCTTTTGGATGCCGACCTTAGACAGCGCGGCCTCCAAGGGCACATATTCGCCGAATGGGACCAAATTGATCTTGTCGTAGGTCGCCAGCGGTTCGGCGCGCTCGTTCAAGACCAGGATGCTGTTCAGCGCCCGGGCATCGGGTGCCGCGGCCGTGCCGGGGGCGGGTGACGGGTCATGGCGGAGGGCACCCGTGATGAGCGTCGTTCCCGGAGGCAGGATATTCGCCAGAATGTCGAGGGCGACCGGTGCTTCCAGCGGGAAGAAGGGCATCGCCGCTTCCGGCCAGATGAGGTGCGTGATGCCCTGCAGCGAATCCTTTTCTCCCGCCGGGTTTTCGAGCGAGAGCGCGATGTGATCGTCGAAGATGCGGCGCTGAAATTCCGACATCCATTTTTCGCGCTGGGGAACGCTCGGCTGAACGATCCGGAGCTTTACATCGGGCACAAACGCTTGCGGCGCCTCTAATCGCCAGAGGCCATAGGCGAGGAGGAGGCCTATGGGCACCGCTGCAAGCGCTGCGGCGTCGACGATCTTCCGCAGCGAAAGCGGGCCGCGGCTGTCGCCGAGTGCCACGAGAGGTGCCGGAAACACGAACAGCGCGATTGCGGTCAGCCCGTAGGCGCCGAAGAGCGCCGCGCTCTGCATCAGTGGGAGAGGGTACGTCAGCGCATAACCGACGAGGTCCCAGGGGAACCCGGTCAGGATATGTCCACGCAGCCATTCTGCAAGGCTAAGCGTTATGGCGAAGACGAAAACGCGGCCGATGCCTTCGCACCAGAAGACGCGTGCGGCTGCGGCGGCGAGCCCCCAGAACAGCGCAAGCCCCGCGGGTAATAGAGTCACCGCGAACGGCAGGAGCCACGCGAACTTGTCGGCTTCCACAAGGAAGGCTTCGCCGATCCAGAAAAGATTGAAAAAGAAATAGCCGAAACCGAACGCCCAACCCGCCGTGAATGCGCGACGCCAATTGGCGCTGCCGTCGATGAGCCAGACGAAGACGGGCAGCGTCAGGAAAAGAATCGGGAAAGCGAAAATCGGCGCGAATGACAGCGCCGAAAGGCCGCCAGCAACAAAGGCTGCGAGCATTTGCCGCCAGCCGCGAAGCGTCGTGATCCTGGAGCGAATGCCCGAGATCGCTCGTGGATTTGCGATTGTGGCGTCCATCACGCCTTCGGCGTTTCAGGCAATGACTTCGTGTTGGTGACGGGCGCGCGCGGCGGATGGACCTTTAGTTTTTTCACGCGCCGGGGATCGGCATCGAGCACTTCGAACTCAACACCTGTCGGGTGACGGATGAGCTCGCCGCGGGCCGGGACGCGCCCCAGCATCGAGAAGATCAAACCGCCGATCGTATCGACTTCGGTCTCTTCATCATCGGGCACCAGCTTCACGCCGAGATGCTTCTCAAGCTCTTCAATCGGCGTGCGGGCGACCGCGACGATGCCGAGCTTCGGATCGACGACGATATTCGTTTCTTCATCATCGTCGTGCTCGTCTTCGATGTTGCCGACGACCTGTTCGATCAGATCCTCGATCGTGACGAGACCATCGGTGCCGCCGTACTCGTCGACGACGAGGGCCATGTGGATGCGCGTCGACTGCATGCGAATGAGCAGATCGACTGCCGGCATCGATGGCGGCACATACAGGATCTGCCGGCGTATCTTGACCGACGTGATGGGCCGGCTGAGATCGACGCTTCTCAGATCGAACAGATGAGCCGCGGGCTTCTCGGCCTCCGGGTCGGTTTTGGTATTTTTGACGGGCTGCCCCGTCGCCTCCGCCATCAACCAGCGAAGCACATCCTTGATGTGAATCATGCCGCGCGGATCGTCGAGCGTTTCGCGGAAGAGCGGTATGCGCGAGACGCCGGCCTCGTTGAATGTCTGAAGGAGCTCGGAGATCGGCTCGTCCTCGTCGAGGGCGGTGATATCCGCGCGCGGGATCATCAGCGACGCGACGCGGCTCGAGCCGAAGCGCAGGAGCCGTTCGAGCATTTTGCGTTCGGCGTCGGTGAAGTTCGCCGACGTGCCGGTCCTCAGTGCGCCCTCGAGCGCGTCGCGGACGTTCTGGGGCACGACAAGGCCAAGCTTGGCGCGGACCGTCTGGAGCCAGCCGTGCGGACCGAAGGATCGACTGTCGTCGTCTAGGGTGTCGGACACTGTCTTATGCTGTGTGTTGTCGGTCATGGCCATGGGGGGAAGTCCGGTCAGTCATTTGTACCGGTTTCCAGAGCGCCCGTGTAGGGATTTGCAACGCCCAATTTTGAAAGTATTTCAATTTCAATAGTTTCCATACGTTCCGCGTCGGCGGTCGTCTCGTGATCATAGCCTAAAAGATGCAGCACGCCATGCACCACCAAGTGTTGCACGTGATGCTCGAACGGCACGCCCTGTTCCAGGGCTTCGCGTTCAACGGTTTCCAGCGCCATGATGATATCGCCTAGCTGACCGTCCGAGGCGCCGTGGCCCGCCGGAAAAGACAATACATTCGTGGGCTTAGCTTTTCCGCGGAAACGCTCGTTAAGATCGGCGACGATGGCGTCGGAGGATAGGGCGATCGTCAGGAACGCCGATTGCAAGCCGTCGCCGGCCGCCAGAATAGCCGCACGGGCGGCATCGTCGATGACGCCGTCCAGGTTGCTCACGCGCGACCAGTCGCCGTCATCTTCGACGATTTCGATCTCGAAGACCGAAGCAGATGCTTTTTGAGACCGTGGCATGGTTATTTGGGTTGGATGTCCTTCGGCCGATCGTAGGCGTCGACGATCTTGGCGACAAGATCGCGACGAACGATATCGCCCGCGAGGAACTTCACGATCGAGATGTCATCCACCTCGTCGAGCAGATCGACAGCCTCGACGAGGCCCGACTTCGTACCCGGCGGTAGATCGATCTGCGACGGATCACCCGTCACGACCATTTTCGATCCTTCGCCGATGCGGGTCAGAAACATCTTCATCTGCATGCTGGTCGTGTTCTGGGCTTCGTCGAGAATGACGAAAGCGTTGGCCAGTGTGCGGCCACGCATGAACGCCAGCGGCGCAACCTCGATGACGCCGGTTTCGATATCGCGCTCGACCTTTTCGGGCGGCAGGACATCATAAAGAGCATCGTAGAGCGGCCTGAGGTATGGGTCGACCTTGTCACGCATGTCGCCCGGCAGAAAGCCGAGACGCTCGCCGGCTTCGACGGCGGGACGCGAAAGGATGATGCGCTCGACAAGCCCGCGCTCGAGGCACTGGGCCGCGAAAGCGACAGCGATATAGGTCTTGCCGGTGCCAGCCGGTCCGAGACCGAATACGAGGTCGTGCTTATCGATGGCGCGGATATAGGTGCTTTGCGTCGGCGTCCTCGCTTTGACGACGCGGCGGCGCGTGGCGACTTGGGCTTGTCCCTCGGACGTAGCGGTCCCTTCGGCGCGGGCATGACGGATCAGCCCGTCGATATCGCCGGGGCCGATCGTTTCGCCTTTTGCAATTCGGGAATAGAGGCGTTCCAGGACACTTCGCGCATTGGCGCAGGACGTTGCGGGCCCCGTCAGGATGACGACGTTGCCGTGGGCATGCGCGTCGATGCCTAATCGGTCTTCTATGAGGGCCAGGTGGCTGTCGTATTCCCCAAGCAACTGCGTGAGCAGCCGATTGTCTTCAAAGGGTACAACGACGCGAGCATCTTCGAACTCCGGCTTATTGGGCCGTTTCGATGCCGACGCGGAGGCCCCGCGGAATGCTGCCAATCCTGACACTCCCTTGCTGGTTGCTCGTGCTCTTCTAGCCGTATCTCTCAAATTCGAATCGACCACTATCCCAACGTTAGCATGTGACAAAGAGGTTCGGCATGCTCCGGTGTGGTTAACGCACAGCCAACCTCAAACGACAACCGAACTCAATCAGTATAACTCGCTTATGCTGCAGGTATGACACCTGACAGGCTGACGCGCCGGGTTTCCGTTACCGCCACATTCGCCGTCTGGCCGGCGAAATTGCCATCTCCTACCGCATGGACAAGCTGTAGATAGGGTGACCTGCCGACGAATTCACCTGGGTTACGGCCAGGGCGTTCGAAAAGCACTGGCATGGTGCTTCCGAGCGTCTTGGCGTTGAAGGCGGTCTGCTGCTCATCCAGCAGCGCCTGGAGCCGATGCAGCCGCGCGGTCTTCACGTCTTCGGGGACTTGCACTTCGAGCCCGGCGGCCGGGGTTCCGGGCCGGGGGCTGTATTTGAACGAAAAGGCCTGGGCAAATCCGACGGCCTTTACAAGCGCGATCGTTTCTTCGGCATCTTCATCGGTTTCACCGGGGAAGCCGACGATGAAGTCGCTCGACAGCGCGATGTCCGGCCGCGCCGCGCGAACGCGCGCGATCAGGTCGATGTATTCCGCGGCGCGATGCTTGCGGTTCATGGCCGTCAGCATGCGGTCGGAGCCGGACTGCACGGGGAGGTGCAGAAACGGCATCAGCTGCGGCACCTCGGCGTGGGCGGCGATCAGATCGTCGCTCATGTCGCGCGGATGGCTCGTCATGTAGCGAATGCGTTCGATGCCGTCGATTTCGGCCAGCCTGCGGATCAATTCCGCGAGCCCGACGGCGCGTCCCGACGGGCCTTCGCCGTGGTAGGCGTTGACGTTCTGGCCGAGGAGAACGAGCTCTTTTGCGCCGGCAACTGCCAGCTCTCGCACTTCCGCTTCGAGCTTGGCGACGGGACGGGAAAACTCGGCGCCCCGCGTGTAGGGGACCACGCAGAACGTGCAGAACTTGTCGCAACCTTCCTGGACGGTGAGAAACGCCGACGGCGAAGAGACGCGGCGCGGCGCCTTCATCGCGGTGAATTTCTCGTCGCCCGGAAATTCCGTTTCGACGATGCGCTCGTTTTTGGTTTCGGCGCGGACGATCAGCTCGGGCAGGCGATGATAGCTCTGCGGGCCGATGACGAGATCGACCGCGGGCTGACGCCTCGTGATCTCCGAGCCTTCGGCTTGGGCGACGCAGCCGGCGACCGCGATGACCGTTTCCTTGCCGCCGTGTTTGCGCGCGTCCTTGATGTCGCGGATGCGTCCGAGATCGGAATAGACTTTCTCGGCGGCTTTCTCGCGGATGTGGCAGGTATTCAGGATCACCAGATCGGCGTTGCCCACGTCATCGGTCTGGCTGTAGCCGTCGCGCGCTAAAGCCTCCGCCATACGCTCGCTGTCGTAGACGTTCATCTGACAGCCGAACGTCTTCAGAAAATAGGTTTTCGGGTTTGCGCGCTGCACGTGAATGGCCGGCTCGAAATGGTCTTATTTGCTCATGAACTCGTCGGACCAGCGCATAGCATAGAAAGCCGCGCTTATGTCCATTTCTCGCTGCGGACCTGCGGCAATGCGAGCTTTTGCCGGCGGCTTTCCTGAGACGGTTCGACCGGAACGAGGCCGGGATCGCCCGGACGGCCGCGGAGGATGCCGAGAACGGCTGTGCGGATCGCCCGTTCGGTCTTCAGGGCCAAATCCTTGCGGTCCTTGAAGTCGCTCAGGGGAACGGGGGGCCCGACCTTGATCGTGACCGTTATCGGCCCCGATCGCAGAACGCCCCAGGCGTGCGACGTCATCTCCATGTCGCCGTACCAGCCGATGCGCGGCCGGTCGGCGCGCGTCAACGGAATGCCGCGGACGTGGGTATAGACGACGGCTGCAGTCTGGACGACGACCTGCGGGTCCGACGGCGCGGCCACGCCCGAGACGGCTCCAAACAGCGAGGTTTTGAACGGGAGCACGCGATTGCCGTCGCTCGAGGTTCCCTCGGCGAAGAGAACGATCGTGTCGCCCTGTTTCAGCCGCGTCATGATTTCGGCTGCGGCGTCACCTGTTGCCTGCCGTCGCGTCCGGTCGACGAACACGGAGCGCTGCAGGCGCGCGAGCGCTGATACGAAGGGCCAGCCGCCTACTTCGAGCTTCGCCACGAACGAAACGGGCGCCAGCGCCGAGAGCACTGGGATGTCGAGCCAGGACGTATGATTGCAAACGAGGAGCACGGGCGAATCTTCGACGACCGCGCCATCGATCTCGAGCGTTATTCCGAGTATCCGGCAGACTTGACTGTGGTACCAATTCGGAAAGCGCCGTGCGGCTTTGGGCGCGAACTTCAATAGGAGAGCCTGTACCGGCATCAGCGGCAGCGTGAAGCCCATGAAAGCTGCGAGTACGGCTGAGGCGCGAAGTGAGCCGTTTGCCATTCTGGTCGCTAGCCCTTCCGGTTCGAAGGCTTTTTCTTCGCGAGCGGCACGCCATAAAGTTCCAGCCGGTGGCCGACCAGCTCGAAACCGAGTTCGCGTGCAATGCGCTCCTGCAATTCCTCGATTTCGGGATTCGAAAATTCGATCACGCGGCCGCTTTCGATGTCGACGAGATGATCGTGATGCTCGCGCGGCGCCGCTTCGTAGCGTCCACGGCCGTGGCCGAATTCGTGCCGTTCGAGAATGCCTTTCGCGGAAAACAGCTTGAGCGTGCGATAAACGGTCGAGAGCGAAATTCTTCGATCGATCGTATGGGCGCGGCGATGCACCTCTTCGACGTCGGGATGGTCGGTTGCGGACGAGAGCACCTGGGCGATGACGCGGCGTTGGCCCGTCATTCGCAGTCCGCATTCCGCGCATCGCGATTCGATAGACGTCTCGGATTTTGCGGCCGGCAGGGTCATAGCGATTGGGCTTTGGCTTAAGCGCGACTATTCCTCGTCGCCGGAGTATGGCCGGGTTATAGGCAGTGACAAGGCTGCGCGTCTACATCAGGCCGGCTGTTCAGAATCTTCGAGCGTCAGGACGAGCGTCAAGGCATCGACGCGGGCGTTTCCGGGACGCTCATAATAGCGCTTTCGCCGCCCGGCTTCGACAAATCCAAGTTTGCGGTAGAGGGCGAGGCCGCTCGCGTTGTCCTCTGCAACCTCAAGGAATATGCGTTTTGCGCCGCCGCGCCGCGCTGCGCGCATCAAACCTTCGAGGAGGCCGGTTGCGAGCCCGACGCGCTGCCAGTCCGGCGAGACGCCGATCGAGAGGATCTCGGCCTCGTCGGCGGCGAGCTGGCCGATCAGGAAGCCAATGACCGCTTTTTTCTGGCCGCCTGCGACCGCGATCAGGGAGGTTGCGGCCGGGTGTTCCAGAAGCGATTTGATCGCTGCGGCATCCCAAGGCGGATCGAAAAGTTTGGTGTGTAACGTTGCGATTTCTTCGGCTCGATCCGGCGCCGCCCAAAGCATGCTCGCATGCTTCAAATTTCGGAACGGCGTGACGTTCGTCATGCCCCGGCTCCGATGAATGGGCTCGGCGCTGGGGGCTTTGCATCAGGTGCACGGAGATAGAGCGGCTTCACCGTTCGCGAAACGGGAAGCTCGCAGGCCGGGAAAAGCATATCGAGGGCGTCGGGAAGCAGGTCGGCCAAGATCGCCGTCGCTTCGGCTCCTTCGCGATTGGCTTCACTTGCGAGCAGCTCGGCGCCGGAACCCGCGATGACGATCGGTCCTTGTCCCAGCAACTTGGCTGCGGCGGAAATCGTCGCGCATTGCGCCTCGACGACGGTTTGCATCGTGTGGCGGTCGAAGACCTCGAAATAGACCTCGCCGCGCCGTGCGTCGGTCGCGATGGCGATGCGCCGCGTTGGGGCGGCCGGAATTCGTGCGCTCATCGCCATCAATCTGAGGCTTGAAAGAGCGACGAACTCGGCGCCTGTCGCGAGCGCCAGCGCCCGCGCTGCGGAGACGGAAATGCGCGTGCCGGTAAACGTGCCAGGGCCATAGGTCAGCGCGATACGGTCGAGGGACCTGAATTCAAGCCCGGCTTCCGACATCACCGCCCCGATCATCGGCAGCAAGCGCTCCGCGTGCCCCGTTTGCATGGGCTCGAAGGCAAAGGCGATGCCCGGGGTGAGGGAACGAAGCCCACGGCCCGCCGCGGCCGAGCAAGCATCGAAACAGGTGTCGAGCGAAAGTATGTTCATTCCTGGCGGAGCTTTTAAATGACCGTGGCTATTTCGTCGAACGTGAAGCGTGGTGAGCGCGGGTGGACCCCCGCCGGATCCCCGTACCCCAAATTACAGAGGAAATTCGACTTAATTTCTGTTCCGGTAAAGAACTCGGCGTCTACCCCCGCATTTTGAAAGCCTGACATTGGACCGCAGTCGAGCCCGAGGGCGCGCGCCGCGAGAATGAAATACCCGCCTTGGAGCGTTCCATTACGGAACGCGGTTGTATCAGCGTGCTGCTTTTTGCCCGTGAACCAGCTTTTGGCGTCGGTATGCGGGAAGAGCTTCGGCAGTGCTTCGTAGAAGTTCAAATCGTACGCAATAATGGCCGTTACTGGTGCGGCCATCGTCTTATCCACATTGCCGGCGCTGAGGTGAGGCTTCAGGCGCGCCTTTGCATCGGGCGATTTGACGAAGACGAAACGGGCCGGGGAGCAGTTAGCGCTCGTCGGAGCCCATTTCATATGCTCGACGATCCGGCGAAGGAGGGCGTCGGGTACCTCCTTGGGTTGCCATTTGTTGTTGGTGCGCGCCTCGTCGAACAGTTGGTCGAGTGTGGTTTGAGCGAGCGGTTCGGCCATGATGTCCTGTCCGTTTTGAAGTCCAAATACGAAGAACCCCGCCGAAGCGGGGTTCGAAGGGATGAAATCTCGTCTTAGACCGCCTGCACGGCTTGCACGTCGGGGCAGAAGTGCTTCAGCAGGTTTTCGATGCCGTTGCGCAACGTGGCCGTCGAACTCGGGCAACCCGAGCAGGCGCCGCGCATGTGGAGATAGACGACGCCGTCGCGGAAGCCTGAAAACGTGATGTCGCCGCCATCCTGGGCGACGGCCGGGCGCACGCGCGTCTCGAGCAATTCCTTGATCGTTGCGACGGTCGACTCGTCTTCCGGGTCATAGCTTTCCGAGGCGTTGTCATTGGCGTCTTCGCCTTCGGAGACGGGCGCGCCGGACATGTAATGTTCCATGATGGCGCCCAGCACCATCGGCTTCAGGTGCTGCCATTCGATGTCGCCCTTGGTGACCGAAATGAAGTCGGAGCCAAGGAAGACGCCGTCAACGCCCTCGATCGAAAAGAGCCGGGTGGCGAGCGGCGATGCAGATGCATCGTTCTTCGTGCGGAAATCCGCAGTGCCGTCGGCGAGGACATCTCGTCCCGGAATGAACTTCAGCGTCGCCGGATTGGGCGTGGCTTCCGTTTGAATAAACATATTGCCTCACTTCGTGGTCGTTGTTCCACGCGCGCCGTACCGCACGGGCAGGATTGGAAGGCTTCAAATATAGGTATCGCGGCTGCCCATGTCGAGGTATTGCCCCCTGGCTGACAGGGGGTCAATTTAGGCCAAAGCCTTGATTTCCGCGAGTGAAAGTTGGCCTGGGACTACTGTTACGGGTACGGCGAAGCCGCCGGTTGCCCGCGCGGTCGCCAAGGACGCCACCAGCGGACCCGGCCCCTTGGCGTCGATCGAGGCCCCGAGCACGAGGATGGCAATATCCTCGTCTTCGGCGATGACGTGGTTGATTTCTTCGGCGGTGCGACCTTCGCGCACGACGTCCTCGGTCTCGACGCTCTCAAATCCGGCATGTGCGAGCTTTCGCCGGAAAAGGCGGAACAGCGCCTTTGCCTTGGTCGTCTCTTCGTCCAGCTGGACCTGGTGAACGCCCGCCCAATGCTGCAACTCGCTCGGCTCGATCACGTAGAGCATGACGAGCAGGCCCGATGAGCGCTGAACGCGGCTCGCGGCGTAATAGAGCGCGCTTTCGACTTCCTGGCTCTCGTCGACGACGATCAGGAATTTGCGGCGATGGCCTTCTTCGAAGGAGCGGCGAGGTTTCATGGACGCGATGCTGCCATTCCTCGGCAATCGCTGCAACGGCCAGTGCCGGTGAATTCGTCAGCTTCTGATGAAGCCGACGATGTCCTTGACTTTGCCCATGATGGGGGTCGCGATTTCCCGCGCCCGCGAAGATCCGTCAGCGAGAATACGATCGATCTCGGCCGGATCGCCGGTCAGCCGCTTTATCTCGTTTGCGATGGGTTCGATCTTCGCGACGAGCGCGTCGGCCAGAACCTTCTTGAACGCGGAGAATTGTTGACCGCCGAATTCGGCCAGCACGGCGTCGACGGGCTTGTCGACCAAAGTCGCATAGATTCCGATCAGGTTTTCCGCTTCCGGGCGGCCGGTAAAGCCGCCTTCCTCGCTGGGCAGCGGCTCGGTGTCGGTCTTCGCTTTCTGGACTTTCTTGGCGATCGTGTCGGCATCGTCCGTCATGTTGATCCGCGAGAGGTCGGACGGATCGGACTTCGACATCTTCTTCGAGCCGTCGCGCAGGCTCATGACCCGTGTCGCCGCGCCCGTGATGACCGGCTCAGGCTGGGGAAAGAAAATTCCGTCCGCGAAGCCTTCGGCGATGATCGAGGCCGAGAAATCGTTGTTGAACTTCTGCGCGATGTCGCGGGCAAGCTCCAGATGCTGCTTCTGGTCCTCGCCGACGGGAACGTGCGTTGCCCGGTAAGCGAGGATGTCGGCGGCCATCAGGTTCGGGTAGGCGTAAAGACCAACGGATGCCTGCTCGCGGTCCTTGCCGGCCTTCTCCTTGAACTGGGTCATGCGGTTCAGCCAGCCGAGGCGGGCGACGCAGTTGAAGACCCAGGCGAGCTCAGCGTGGGCGCTGACCTGCGATTGATTGAAGAGAATGCTTTTCTTCGGGTCGAGACCGGCAGCGATATAGGCAGCCGTAACTTGGCGGATCGCGTTCTTGAGTTCAGCCGGGTCCTGCCACACGGTGATCGCATGCAGATCGACGACGCAATAAATGCACTCGTGCGTCTCCTGCATTTTGATCCAGTTGACCATCGCGCCGAGATAGTTGCCGAGATGCAAGCTGCCGGTCGGCTGCATGCCGGAGAAAACGCGCGGCGTGATTTTCATTGGAGTACGTACCGTGTTGAAGGGATCCGGCGGCCTTATCGCGTGCGGAGGCTCGCCGCGCAAGAGCGAAGGCTTTTGGCTCGTTCCTGTTGCTAGTTCTCGTCGCTAGTTTTGGCGCCGCGTCAGGCGGCCGAGCTGGCCAATGGACATGACGCCCGTGGCCAAAATCAAAAAGCCGAAAACCCCCAGTCCGACACCGATCTCAAGCGCCAGGAAGGACGCTTTGATGAAAAACCCGCCGCCGTGATCGAGATGAGGCGCGAGGACGTGGCTCGTGCCCAGCAGGGCGACCACCATGGCAACGCTCGAAAACAGGATCAGCGGAATGTTCCGCTTGATCCGCGCGTCGACAATGAAGTCGCCGCGACGCCGCAAGGTCGACCACAGGAGATAGGCGTTGAGCCAGCCGCCGAGGGTGGTGGCGATGGCAATGCCGAGCTGGGGCATCATGCCGAGATGGCGCAACAGGAAGAACAGCGCGATAGAGCCGATCGTGTTTGCCGTGAGGCTGATCGTTGCGTAACGCATCGGCGTCGCCGTGTCTTCGCGAGCGTAATAGGCTGGCGAGAAGACCTTGATCATCACAAATGCGGGAAGGCCGAGCGCAAACAACGCCAGCACCGATGCCGTGACTTTGGTGTCCTCGGGGCCGAACGCGCCGCGCTCGAAGAGTACGCGGGTAATGTCAGTCGGGATCGCAACGAGGGCGAGAGCTGCCGGGATCGTCAGCAGGAGCGCGAATTCCAGCGAGCGGTTCTGACTGTCCATCACGCCTGCGGTGTTGCCTAATCTGAGCTGGCGCGAAACGTCGGGCAGCAGCACGATCCCGATGGCGATACCGACGATCGCCAGAGGCAATTCGTATATCCGGTCTGCATAATAGAGGTGGGAAACGGCGCCCGGCTGGAGCGACGCGATGACGGTTCCAATTGCGATATTGAGCTGTGTCACGCCGCCGGAAATAACGCCGGGGATGCCGAGGCGCACGAGCTTGCGCACGTCCGGCGTCAGCCGCGGCCGGCGGATGGAGAGATGCATGCCCGCACGGTGCATGCCCCACATCAGCAGCGCCAGCTGAAGGAAGCCTGCCGCGAAGACGCCCCATGCCTGGATGATGCCGGCTTCGGGGCCCGCCTTGTAGCCGTACCACAACGCGATGAGCGTCGCGATCATCATGACGCCGTTGAGCACGATCGAAACCGATGCGCTTTCGGCGAAGCGCCCGACGGAGTTCAGCGCGCCCGACATCAAAGCGACGATCGACATGCACAGCAGATACGGCATCGTGATCCGTGTCAGGAGCACGGCCAAATCGTACTTCTCTGGGTTCGCGTCGAAGCCCGGCGCCAAGCCGTACATCAGCACGGGCATGGCGATTTCCGAAACGAACGTGACGATCAGCAGGATGAAGAGAAGCCCCGCCATCGCGTCTTCGGCAAACCTGCGGGCTGCATCCTTGCCGTCGCCTTCGAGCTTCTTGGCGAATATCGGCACGAAGGCGGAGTTGAAGGCGCCTTCTCCGAACAGCCGGCGAAACAGGTTGGGGAAACGGAAGGCGACGACGAAGGCATCAGCCACCCATCCGGAGCCGAGGGTCGCTGCGATCAGGATGTCGCGCATGAAGCCGAATACACGGCTCAGAAGGGTCAAGCCGCCGACGGTCGCGAACGATTTATAGAGTTTCATCGATTGAACGGCTTACGGTTCGCGTTTTGCCAAAGGCAGCAGGCTGCCCTCTTAGACCGGCTTAGGCCGGCAGACATCCGGCATTTTGATGGTCGGACGGCCTCAATTGTGACGAGTGGCCGACAAGTCACGTCGAGGCCTCGTTGCATTTGTCCCATTTCCGGCTTTCCGAGGACATTCGCCGCGTCCGTTAGGCGCGGGCGGGTTCAGATGCAGTTTTCAAAGGATCGGTGTCCGGATCGAGAACGGATTGCAGCCGCGTCCGGAGCGCGTTCTGGCGCGCTTCGTTGACGATCTGCTTGCCGACCAGATCGGTCACGTAAAACACGTCGACGGCCTTTTCGCCGAACGTGGTCACGTGCGCCGAAGCGATATCGAGAGACAGATCCGAGAGGGCGGATGTCAATTCGTAGAGGAGGCCCGGGCGATCGCGGCCGGAAACTTCGAGAACCGTCAGGCGATCGGAGAGGGCGTTGTTGATGACGACCTCCGGCTCGACGGTAAAGGCCTCGACGCCTCTCGAACCTGAGCGCCGCTTTTGCAGGAGCCCCGCTAGCTGTTCCTTGCCGTTCAGCAGCCGCTCGATCGTATCGATGATGCGACGTGCACGGCGAAGCTCGTCCTCGTCGTCAGGGAATTCGCGATTGAGCAGAAACGTGTCGAGTGCGAAGCCGTCCCGCGTCGTCGTGATGTGCGCGCCGGCGATATTGGCGCCGGCTGCAGCGCAAGCTCCGGCGAAGAGCGAGAGAAGCCTCGCATGGTTCGGGGCGAAGACCGTCAGCTCCGTTATCGCGGTAAAGGAATCGGTTTTGATCGCGGTCGCGAATTTCGTGTGCGAACGCATGGCATCGCGCACGACGTTCGCATGCTCGATTTGCGTCGCCAGATCGGTCCGCAGCCAATAGTTCTGATAGTGTCGTGCGATGAAGTTGTCGACGTCGCTCGCCGGCCAGTTGAAGAGGGCGTTGCGCAAGGCCGTCTGCGCCTCCTCGATCCGCTCACCGCGCGGCGCTTGCGTATGGCCGCCCGCAACGAGCGGTTCGGTTTCGTGATAAAGCGTGCGCAGGAGCTGACCTTTCCAGCCGTTCCAGACGCCCGGGCCGACGGCCATGATGTCGGCGGAGGTCAACAGCAGGAGCATTTTCAGGCGCTCCGGACTTTGCACGATGTTGGCGAACGCGCGGATCGTATCGGGATCGGATATGTCGCGCGAATGCGCGAAGTTGCTCATCGTCAGGTGCTCTTGGATGAGCCATGCGACGAGTTCCGTTTCTGCCGCCGTCATGCCCAGTCGCGGGCAGATCTTGCGCGCGATGCGTGCTCCGACCGTCGAGTGGCTTTCCTTGCGGCCTTTGCCGATGTCGTGAATGAAAGCCGCAACGAGCAGGGCACGGCGATTTTGAAGTGAGGAGAAGACGGCCGTCGAGAGCGGCAGCTCGGCTGCAAGATCGCCGCGCTCGATGGCAACGATGTTGCCGAGCGTTCGCAATAGATGCTCATCGACCGTGTAGTGATGATACATGTTGAACTGCATCATCGCGACGATGCGGCCGAACTCGGGCAGGAAGCGGCCGAGCACGCCGGCTTCGTTCATGTGCCGGAGCGAGGCTTCCGGATTGCCATGCGCGGTCAGCAGCGAGAGGAATATGCTGTTGGCTTCGGGATCATGCCGCAGCTTGTCGTCGATCAGTCGAAGCGAACCGCGAAGCAGACGAATGGCATCCGGATGGAGGTAGGCGCCCGTGTTCGCGGCCTGCGCGAAGAAGCGAATAAGATTGACCGGATCGCGGACGAAGACATCGGCGTCGGCGACGTTCAGCCGATCGTTGTCGATGCGGAAATCGGTTTTCTGGCGGACTTCGCGCCGCATCTTCCAGCTCAGGGGATTGAGCAGGCGCTTATAGCCGGGCGACGTCTTCAGCTGCTGCATTTCGAGCGCGCCGCAGAGGATCGTCGTCAGGTCGCCGACGTCTTTTGCGATGAGAAAATAATGCTTCATGAAGCGTTCGACCGCGCGCAGCCCTTCACGCGACGTATAGCCGAGGCTTTGTGCCATTGCGGGCTGCACCTCGAACGACAGAACCTCTTCGGCCCGTCCCGTCAGGAAGTGCAGGAAGCAGCGAACGCGCCAGAGAAAATCTTCGCAGCGGCGGAAGGTCTGCACCTCTTCGGGCGTAAATATTCCGGCTTCGACGGCCGCGGCGCCAACGTCCTGATTGAAGATGTATTTCGACAGCCAATGCAACGTATGCAGATCGCGGAGGCCGCCCTTGCCGTCCTTGATGTTCGGTTCGACCTTGTAACGGCTCGAACCGGCGCGCCGCGTTCGCTCGTCGCGTTCGGCCATCTTGGCGTCGATGAACTGGCGTGCCGTGCCGGCGACGACTTCAGAGCGGAAACGATCCTCGAATTCGGCAAAAAGCTGCTTGTCTCCGAGGATGAGGCGGGAATCGAGGAGTGCCGTTCGGATCGTGATATCGGCGAGGCCGAGCTTCAGGCACTGTTCGACGGTGCGCGTCGCGTGCCCGACTTTGAAGCCCAGATCCCAAAGCAGATAGAGCATGTATTCGGCGACGCTCTCGCCCCATGGCGTCTGCTTGTAGGGGAGCAGGAACAGGAGATCGATGTCGGAGCCCGGCGCGAGGAGGCCGCGTCCGTAGCCCCCTGTCGCCACGATTGCCATTCGCTCGGCGTCGGACGGGTTGGTCGCGCGATAGACGTGCGTTACCGTGTAATCGTAGATCAGCCTGATCATCTCGTCCTGAAACAGGCTCAGGCCGGCGGCGCATCGTCTGCCGTTGCCGTCGGCTTCAAGCGCGGTTCGCGCAGATTCCCGGGCGTTCTTGAGAATCGTCTTCAGGCTGTCGAGGACCTTGGGCCGTGCTTCAAATGGTGACGGACTCGCATTGAAATGCGCGGTCAGTTCGCGACGCGCCGCGACCGTATCGAAGTAAGGCGGGGGGACCAGCACACTGAATGTTTCGTCGGTCAAGGCTTTGTCTTCTTCTGGGCTTCGGCAAGGGCCTTGAGTTCATAAAGCTTTTCGAGCGCCGCCTTCGGCGACAATTCATCAGGATGCATGGCGGTGAGCAGCTTTTCAACGGCTGAAGGCTCATTGGCCGTGGCTGCGCCCGTCGGCCGCGCTGCTGAAAACAAAGGTAGATCGTCGATCCCTTCATTGTCGACGCGCGGACGCCGATCCGCCTTCTCCAATCGCTCCAAAACCTGACGGGCCCGGGTGACAACGGCGTCCGGCAGGCCCGCCAGCTTCGCGACCTGGATACCGTACGAGCGGTTGGCGGCGCCGGGCTTAACTTTATGCAGAAAAACGATGGTATCCTGCCATTCGGCAACGTCCATCGTGACGTTTGCGATCCCGTCGAGGCGTCGCGCAAGCGCGGTCAGCTCGTGATAGTGGGTGGCGAAGAGCGCCCGCGCCTTGGTTATTCCGTGCAGGTATTCGACGGTTGCCCAAGCGATGGATAGCCCGTCGAACGTCGCGGTGCCGCGGCCGATCTCGTCGAGAATGACGAGGGAATGCTCCGTCGCCTGATTGAGGATGGCGGCCGTTTCGACCATTTCGACCATGAAGGTCGAGCGTCCGCGCGCCAGGTCGTCGGACGCGCCGACGCGCGAGAATAGCCGGTCGACGATACCGATGTGTGCGGATCGTGCGGGCACGTACGAGCCCATTTGCGCCATTACCGTGATGAGGGCGTTCTGGCGGAGGAAGGTCGATTTGCCGGCCATATTCGGGCCGGTCACAAGCCATATGCGGGCGTCCGGCAGCTCGTCGAAGCCGGGGGGCGCTGCTGCTCCGCCCCTGCCTAGGACGCAGTCATTTTCGATGAAAGCCGCGCCTTCACTTTTCGCCAGGGCTTGCTGAACGACAGGGTGACGGCCGCCGCGGATTTCGAATGCCGAGCTTTGGTCCGTGATCGGCCGCACATAGCCTTGTTCGAGCGCCAGAGATGCGAGCGCTGCATAGACGTCGAGTTCGCCAAGTGCGCCTGCGGCCGCGCCGAGCGCCTCCGTTGCCGCTCCGATGTGTTGCGCGAGGCTCGCGAAGATTTCCTGTTCCAAGCTCAGCGCGCGTTCGCTTGCGGATGCGATCTGGCCTTCGATTTCGAGCAGCTCTGTGGTCGCAAATCGCACCGCGTTGGCCATCGTTTGCCGATGTCTGAAGCGTTCGGACAGAGGAGGTGACAGCAGCGGCTTGGCGTTGAGCTGTGTCACCTCGATGTAGAAGCCGAGGATGTTGTTGTGGCGGACGCGAAGCGTCTTGACGCCTGTCTCTTCGATGTAGCGCGCTTCGAGATCCGCCATCACGCGGCGGCTATCGTTCCGCAATGCGCGAGCCCTATCGAGATCGGCGTTGTAGCCGTCTTTGACGAAGCCCCCGTCGCGTTTGAGAAGCGGCGGATCTTCGACGAGAGCTCTGTCGAGCGCCGAAGCGAGCGACGGCGGGACCGCTGTAAGACGCGAGCGGATCGATTGAAGTTCGGGCGGCAGTGGCAGCGGTCCTGTCGCCGCCGTCAGCATGGTGGCAGCTTCGCCGGCTGCCTCCAGGGCGTCGCGCACGGCTGCCAAATCGCGAGGGCCGCCGCGTCCGAAACCCAGTCGCGGCAAGGCGCGTGCGAGATCGGGCGTTCCGCGGAGGAGGAAGCGGAGGTCATCCATCAGGCGGCGATTGGAAAGCAAGCAGCTGACGGCGTCGAGCCTCGCTTCGATTGCGAGAGGATCGGTGAGAGGACTCGAGATTCGTGCAAGCAATTCGCGGGCGCCTGCGCCGGTTATCGTCCGGTCGATGGCGCCGAGCAGCGACGATGACTTGTCGCCGGATGACGACTTCACCAATTCGAGGCTCGTTCGGCTCGCCGCATCGATGAAGAGGCAGGCGCTGCCGGTACGGCGAGGGGCGTGAATGAGCGGCTTCTGGCCCATTTGAGTCAGGTCGACGTATTTCAGAACTGCGCCGATCGCCGCCAGCTCGCGGCGCGAGAACCCTCCGAAGCCTGCGAGATCGGCAACGCCCAAGCAGGCTTTGAGATCGCGTGTGCCTGCAGCGCTGTCGAAATATGCGGAGGGGATCGGCGTCGTCTTGCCGCCCGAATATTCAACCGCCCTGACGAATGTTTGATCGGCGAGCAGCGTATCGGGGGCGAGCACTTCGCTCGGCGCTAAGCGAATGAGCTCGCCGGCGAGATCGAGGGCGGAAATCTCGGCCACTTCGAATTCACCCGTCGAGATGTCGAGTGAGGCGAGCGCGACGCGCGTTTGGGCCGGGTCGTTTGCGCCGGATGACGAGCCAAAAACGGCGGTCAAGTAATTGCTGGCTTTGGCGTCGAGAAGCGCTTCTTCAGTGAGCGTGCCGGGCGTGACGAGGCGCACGACATCGCGTTTGACGACAGCCTTGGCACCACGCTTTCTCGCTTCAGCGGGATCTTCGAGCTGCTCGCAAACGGCGACGCGATACCCCTTCTTAATCAAACGCTGCAAATATTCGTCGGCCCGGTGCACGGGGACGCCGCACATCGGGATGTCGTTCCCCCTGTGCTTGCCGCGCTTCGTCAAAACGATCGACAGCGCTTCGGACGCGGTAACCGCATCTTCAAAGAATAGCTCGTAGAAGTCTCCCATGCGGTACCAAAGGAGACTGTCCGGATTTGCTGCCTTGATTTCGAGGTACTGCGCCATCGACGGCGTCGCCTCGTAAGAGACGGCCGGTTCACCTTCGCTGTGCGACACTTCGGCTGTCGCCGGCGGCTCCGATTCGGGTGGCCTGCTCTTGCGCTGCACGTCGGTTCTGGACATCAAGTGACTACGTTTCAATTTGCCCCATTGGCCTTGATCGATGGCGCAGCGTGAGACGCTCCATCGCCCCGATCGAAGCGTCGGATATGCATAGGTTGCTGTCTCGCCTGCTGCAACCTATCGTGCCGGCACTTTTCCCCTGATGTGTGGTTCAGCAGCAAATGCCGCCCGCAAAAATCGATAAACGGTCCAACAACATGGCCTCCCTTCATCGCGCAGCCCAAGTTACGGCTCAGGAAGCGCTCGCCTTTCACGCGGGCGGCAAGCCCGGCAAACTCGAGATTACGCCGACGAAGCCCCTGGCCACGCAGCGCGATCTGTCACTTGCTTACTCTCCGGGCGTTGCTATTCCGGTTCTCGCGATCGCGGAGAACCCACGGGACGCATATGCCTATACGAGCAAAGGCAACTTCATCGCGGTGGTGTCGAACGGCACGGCCATTCTCGGACTTGGCAATCTCGGCGCGCTGGCTGCAAAGCCGGTCATGGAAGGCAAGGCGGCGCTGTTCAAGCGGTTCGCGGACCTCGATGCCATCGATCTCCTCGTCGACACGGCCGATCCCGAGGCCTTTATCAACTCAGTTCGTTATCTTGGACCCTCGTTCGGCGGCATAAATCTCGAAGACATCAAGTCGCCCGACTGTTTCGTCATCGAGGAGAAACTCAAAGAGCTGCTCGATATCCCGGTCTTCCATGACGATCAGCATGGGACGGCGATCGTCGTTGCGGCGGGCATCCTGAATGGTCTCCGAGTCGTCGAGAAAGACATCGGCGACGTGAAGCTCGTCTGTGCCGGCGCGGGTGCTGCGGCGCTTGCCTGTCTCAATCTGCTCGTGATGATCGGCGTCAAGCGCGAACACATCACCGTCTGCGATATCGAAGGCGTCGTCTATGAGGGCCGCAAGGAACTCATGGACATCTACAAGGCGCCCTTCGCGCAGAAGACGAATGCGAGGGTGCTGGCGGAGGTCATTGAAGGCGCCGACATTTTCCTCGGGCTCTCGGCGGCGGGTGTGCTTTCGCAAGAGATGGTCGCGACGATGGGGCCAAAGCCAATCATTTTCGCGATGGCAAACCCCGATCCGGAAATTACACCGGAAGAAGTGAAGGCTGTCCGGTCCGACGCGATCATGGCGACGGGCCGCTCCGACTATCCAAACCAGGTCAACAACGTTCTCTGCTTCCCCTTCATCTTTCGCGGCGCGCTCGACGTTCACGCGACGACGATCAACGACGCGATGAAGATTGCCGCAGCGGAAGCCATCGCGGCGCTCGCGCGCGCCGAGGTTCCGGACAAGGTCGCGGCAGCCTTTCTCGGAGAACGTCCGACGTTCGGGCCGGGGTACATCATTCCCGCGCCGTTCGACCCGCGGCTTCTGCCGCACGTTTCGGCGGCCGTTGCGAAAGCCGCAATGGATTCCGGCGTGGCGCGCAATCCGATCGTCGATATGGAAGGCTACGTCGCAAGGTTGAGGGGCCGCCTCGATCCCGTCGCAAGCTGGCTGCAATCGACATTCGATGCCGTTCGCAGCGATCCGAAACGCGTTGTCTTCGCCGAGGGCGAAGATCACGCTGTCATTCGCGCGGCCAACACGTTTCTGCAGCAGGGCTTTGGGCAGCCGATCCTGATCGGTTCGAAAAAGATCGTCACCGAGCGGTTTCGCGAACTCGGCATACCGCTTCGAAAAGAATTCGCTTTGATCGACACGACGGCGTCACCGTTTCTCGAAGAGTTCTCGGATTTTCTCTATTCGCGTCTTCAGCGGCGGGGATATCTGAAGCGCGATTGCGAACGCCTCGTCACCAACGAGCGCAATGTGTTCGGCGCGTTGATGGTGGCGCACGGCCATGCGGACGCGATGGTTTCCGGTGTGACGCGCAACTGGACGAGCGTCTATTCCGATGTTCATCGCGTCATGGATCAAAAGCCGGGACGTCACGTGATCGGCGTCTCGCTGGCATTGAACCGCGGCCGCGCCGTTCTCATCGCCGACACCAGCATCCATGACATGCCGACTGCAGAGCAGCTCGCCGATATCGCCGTGGAAGCCGCGCGCGCCGCACGTGCCTTTGGTATCGAGCCGCGTGTGGCGCTGCTCGCTTACTCGAATTTCGGCCAGCCGAAGAGCGAACGCACGGAGAAGGTTCGGCAGGCGGTGCGTATTCTCGACGAGCGTCTTGTCGATTTCGAGTACGACGGGGATATGGCTGCCGACGTCGCGCTCAATCGCTCGCTTATGGATCATTATCCGTTCTGCCGTCTGTCGGACACGGCGAACGTTCTCGTCATGCCGGCGTTTCACGCCGCATCGATTTCAACCAAGATGCTGAAAGAGCTCGGTGGCGCGACGCTCATCGGGCCGATCGTCGTCGGTCTTTCGCATCCGGTGCAGATCTGCACGTTCGGGTCGACCGACGCCGATATCGTCAATATGGCGGCGCTCGCAGCCTACGGCGCCGGCCGCACGTAAAGCCGGATGCGCGGGCCGCCCGGGCGTCGACACCTCAGGCGTCGACGGCTATCCGGCTCTTTGTCTCGTTCGGCGTGCCATAGTGCTCGAAGTAGCGCGGATCGATATTGGCGACCGGCATGATGACGAGAACGTCGGTCGTGCCGAATTGCTTGTCGAGTACGGCGCCGTCGCCGAAGTACGCGCCAAGACGCAGGTAAGCCTTGATAAGGGGCGGCATCGCCTTCAACGCGGCTTTCTGGTCGAGGTCGGCCTCGGGCATACGGTTCATCGGGATATAGAGATGATCCTTTGCGCGGCAGCGCCACTCAGCGGGAGCCAATGCCCGGTGGTGAAGAAAGCTCAGCGCCATTTTGTGTTCGTCGAGGTCGATGCCTTCGAAGCTCGCGCATCCGATCATAACGTCGATACGATTTTCGCGGACGTACGTCCAAAGGCCGTGCCACAGAAGTTCAACCGACCGTTTGCTGCGATAGGGCGAGAGAACGCAGGAACGGCCGAGTTCCATGAACCGGTGCGTCGACGATTTGCGCCGTAGAAGGGGCGCAATATCGTATTCGCTTGCCGAATAGAATCCGGGGCCGCGTTCGGCAATTTCCTGGCGAAGGATACGATAGGTGCCGACGACCTTCGGCCTTTCGGGGCGTCCGGCGCGTCCCGGTTTCGTCTGATCGATATCGACAACGAGAAGGTGATCGCAAAGCGCGTCGTAGGCGTCCTCGTCGCGGCGGCGAAACTGCGCGAGCCTCGTCGGCACGGCCGACATTTCTTCGTAGAAAACCTGATAGCGAAGGCGCTGCGCGAGCTTTATTTCCGACCATGTGCGGGCTAGTCGAACCTCGAGGTTGCCGACGCGGCCGTAGATTTTGGGTTCGATGTCGCGGGCCAATCCGGTGAGGCGAAGCGCCGGCGTCTTCACGGCGCCGAATGCTGCGAGCGCTGCCGGAAACTTCCCGGGCATGCCCGGCCGCCGTCTACCCCGGTCTGCGATCGACTGCCACATAGTGCGCGCATCCTTCCTCAGTTCCTGAGATGGCGCTACCACGATTCCGTGACAGTTTTTAGATTCGATGAATGCCCGTCAGGCGGCCGGGGTCACCGCGTCACGCGAGGGGGCCGTCCATCTGAGCAGCAAATCATGGAGATCGCGGGCGTCGAACGGCTTCGCGAGATAGTCGTCCATTCCGGCCATGCGGCAGCGCTCGCGGTCTTCGGGGAAGGCATTCGCGGTTAATGCGATGATCGGCGGGCAGGAAGGGCCGATGGCTTTTCGCTCCAAATAGAGAGCTTTGATCGACTTCGTGGCGGTCAGGCCGTCGATGTCGGGCATCAGGAGATCCATCAGAATCAGGTCGAATGCCGGGCGTTTGCGCTCGAGCGTTTCCCAGACGACCCTTATCGCGGAGCGTCCGTCCTCGACGACCGTGGGATTGCCCCCCGCGCGCTCGATGACCTTGCAGGCGAGCAGGGCGTTGATCCGGTTGTCTTCGGCGACGAGGACGCTGAAGGGGCGCCGGCGTTCGCAGTGGCCCTCGTCGCCGGATCGTTCGCTGGCGCTCGAAAACGATCCCACGGCAGCGTCACCCGGAATACCTCCGCGCTGGAGTTCCAACACAGCCGTGAAGATGGCGCCCTTTTCAGGGTCGCCGCTGGCGACGATCTCTCCGGACATCGCTTGGGCGAGCCGTTTCGAAATCGCGAGGCCAAGGCCCGCGCCACCCGGATGGCTCGTCGCGGTTTCGCCTTGCTCGAATTCGTCGAAGAGCCGGTCTGCGGAGTCGGAAGAAAAGCCGATGCCGGAATCGGCGACTTCGATCGCGATACGCACCGCGCCTTCAGACCCGGCTGCCTTATCCGGGGCCAACCCGGTCCTCACGGCAACGCCGCCGGTGTTGGTGAACTTCACGGCATTTGAAAGCAGATTGAGGACGATCTGGCGGACGCGCATCTCGTCGCCACGCACCCATTCGGGCACATCGCGGGACATCGTGCAGGTGAACGCGAGTTGTTTCGCGGCGGCGTCCGGCGTCATGAGCTGCATCGCCAGGGCGATACAGCTCTGCAGCGAGAAGTCTTCATTTGCGAGATCGAGTTTTCCGGCTTCGATCTTCGAGAAATCGAGAATGTCATCGAGCAGGATCAGCAAAGCACGCGCCGACTCTTCAGCGATGCGCGCATGCGTCTGCTGTTCGGCATCGAGGCGCGTATCGCGCATCAGGCTCAGCATGCCGAGGATCCCGTTCATCGGCGTTCTGATTTCGTGGCTCATCGCAGCGAGGAACCGCGATTTTTCTCTACTTGCGGCTTCGGCGCGGTCGCGGGCGTCTTTGAGATTTTCCTCAATCTCACGCGCGACGGTGACGTCGTGTCCTACGCTTTGAACTTCGATCTCGCCGGTCTCGCCTCTGACTTCGCTCGTTTCCCACGCAATCCATCTCTTGCCGTGGCGCGTCCGCAGAAGTTCGAGCGTACGCGTGCCCGAGGAGGACGATCCTGCGAGTGGCTCGGTCCTGACGACGGGGGGGCGGTATTTCGAGCCGATGATGTCTTCGGCGCGGATGTCAAAGGCGTCAAAGAAGGCGCGGTTCGCGAACCTCAAGCGGCCATCGAGCGAGCGGCGAACGACAAAATCACGTTGAGCATCGAGAAATTGGCGATAGCGAATGGCGCTGTCGGACAACTGCCAATGCGCATCTTTAATTTCTTCAAACTTCCGGATGCCGTCGCGTCTGCGCAATCGCGCGCCACGGGCGACGATCTCGGTCCAGGGGTGAGATATCAGAATACCGGCGACGGCGCCCGCGACCAGCAACGCGGTTCCGGCCAGAGCGGCTACGAGGCCCAAATCAAATTTGGGCCAGCTTGCCGTCAGTCCGCCGGCGAGCAAGATCACCCCAGCGAAAAGCGCTATCGCCGCATACGGGCGCGATGCTTTGACCGCCTGCCGCCTGAGGCGGGATGACGGTTTTGCGCCCACAACCGACTTAACGGGCCACGCGTAGACCAGTTTTTGCAACAACGCTTTTGCCCCTGAATTCGGGGCGACAGTCGGCTGCGGGTATTTTACAGAATCTAAAGAGACGTGGTTAAGCCGGAAGGACGGCGCTCAAAAAAATATTGCTTGAAAGTTGCCCGTTGCCTTCACGCTGACACGATGAAAATTAAGCGCGGCGTAAATCGTCGTCCGTCAACTTGCGCGCCGCTTCCTCAATCATGAGCGGAACACCATTCCTGATCGGAAAGGCCAAGCCAGCGGCCTTGCTGATGAGTTCGCGCGCCTTGGCGTCGTACACAAGCCTCGTCTTCGTCAAAGGACAGACGAGCAGTTCCAAAAGTTTCGGATCGACGGCATTCGCGGCGTCGCCGGATGCTTCTTCGCTTTCGCTCATCGACGCTCTCCGTACTATTGCAGCGTCGTGCCGCTGCTGCCGTTTGAGGCCAGATCGATTTCCGCGAGCGCAACGAGCACTTCGGCGCGGGATCTCAGATCCTTTGCTTCGAGAAGGGCCTGTTTCTCTTCGGGCCCATACGGACACATGACCGACAGTGCGTTGATGAGAAATTCATTCGACGCGCGCTGGATCGTCGCCCAGTCGGTTTTCAAGCGGTTCGCTTCAAGATACGTTTTCAAGACGCGCAAGAGGTTTTGACGATCGACGAGCTCTTCGCCGAGACCTTCGGTCAAGTCGCTCGCAAACTTATCGTAGCTGACGCTCATGATGCGATAGGGCATCTCGGTTTCGGCCTCGCCGACGCACTGGAAGCGCGTGATGCCGGTGAGCGTAATGATGAGGCGTCCGTCATCGAGTTCCTGATACGAGGTCACGCGGCCCGCGCAGCCGACGGAACGTAGACCAGCCGTCTTTTCGACCGGGCTCTCCTGATCGTCGTCGCCCGATACGATCGGCTGCAGTATGCCGATGATCCTGGCGCCCGACATCACGCCGTCGATCATCTCGAGGTAGCGCGGCTCGAAAATATTCAGCGGCAATGTCGCGCGCGGAAGCAGGATCGCCCCACGAAGCGGAAATACCGGAATTCTCGGGGGCAGGTCGGCTGGACGCCGGTAGCGTTCCGTGAGCGTCAAATTCGATCGTCTCCGCTTTGTGCCGAAAAACTAACTGAACAGGATCGATGCGAGCTTCCGCCGGCCGTCTGCGACGAGCGGGTCTTTCGGACCCCATGCGTCGAAAAACTGCAGGAGTTGTTTGCGGGCCGCCTCATCGTTCCACTTCCTGTCCATCCTGACGAGATCGAGCAGAAGTTCAAGGGCCTCTTCCCTGTCGTCCCTGGCGGCCAGCCCGACCGCCAAATCGAGGCGGGCTTGATAGTCGGCCGGGTTTTTAGCCGCCCGTGTCCGCAAGGCGGTGAGGTCGGTGGTGTCGGCGCCCTTCTCGGCCAGCAGGATGGCGGCTTCGATGCCTTTGACGACGGCCAGCTCCCGCTTGTCGGGTGGGACGAGGGCGAGGGTTTGCTTGGCGCGCTCCACGTCGCCGCTTTTCATGTAGCAGGTGGCGAGGCCGGCCAAGGCTTCGGCGTTGGTTCTATCCTCCTGAAGGACGGACGCGAAAGCTTCGGCCGCGCCCTGCAGGTCGTCCTGCTCCAGCAACTCCTCGCCGGCCTTCAAGATTTCGGTAATGCCGAGTTCGGCATCATCGGCGACAAGCCGGTCGATGAAGGTCTTGATGGCGCTCTCCGGTTGCGCGCCGACAAATCCATCAACCGGCTGGCCGTCGCGGAAGGCGTAGATCGTCGGGAGCGATTGCACGCGGAGTTGTGCGGCAATCGCCTGATTTTCGTCGACGTTCACTTTCACGAGGCGAACCTTGCCCCGATAACTGCGGACGACCTTCTCGATCAGCGGCGTCAATTGCTTGCACGGCCCGCACCACGATGCCCAGAAGTCGACAATAACCGGCACCGATTTCGACGCGTCGAGAACGTCTGCCTTGAAGGACGCGGTCGTCGCGTCCTTTACGATGTCCGCCGCGCCCGGGGCGCCGGCGAATTCTCTGTCACCGAATTCCATTGACCCAATCTCCTCGCCGCCGCTCAGACCTTCAAGACGCGGTCAATACCATGACATGGGGATCATGGCCGGTTGTTTGAATGAACCGCAAAAGATCTTCCCGTGCAATGTTCGTGGTCGCGGTGTTCTCGAGCGGGTGGCAGTTGATGGTTTCAGCTGCCATCAGAGCCTGGTCAAACACGATCTTAACGCGCTGCGCAGTGTCGTTGATGGCGGCAAAAGCCGTCACGGCGCCGGGCGTCACGCCAAGCGCTTCCAGCAGCAGTTCCGGCTTGCCGAACGAAAACCGGCCCGCAGGAAGCCTCTTCGAGAGCGCTTTGAGGTCCACTCGCGTCTCGGTGTTGGCGATCACGAGGAAGAGCGCTCCTTTATCGTCTTTGAGGAAAAGGTTCTTCGTGTGCGCGCCGGGGAGCGCGATCTCGATCGATGTGCTGTCGGCGACAGTAAAGGCGGGTGGATGCTCGACCGTCTTCGTCGGAATTCCGAGGTGATCCAAAACCGAGAAAAGTTGCTCGCGCGTGTGGGGCATCGATGGGGGACTCATGCTGAGATCGGGACGTTATCATTCGGATGGATGCAAGTTGCGAGGAGGGTCTTACATTATGTCTCAACCGGCGGCCGCATTCTCGTTATGAAGAGGCCTTGCATTGGTTTCACACTTGCGCCATAAGGCGGGTCTTCAATCGCCGCAAGGCGCTGATGCTGCTGGACATGCGGGTGTAGCTCAGGGGTAGAGCACGACCTTGCCAAGGTCGGGGTCGAGGGTTCGAATCCCTTCGCCCGCTCCAGTATCTTCAAGGGGTTATAGTATCTCCCCTATTGCTTGGCGCCGTGACGGCGTCGCTAAGGCGCGTCGCGCCTACAAGTCGGCTTAGGCCTCCGTTTTTATGCCGACGCCAAGCGTCAGTCAGCCAATTCTCCGTACGACAGATTGGATGCCGGTCGAGGCACTCGGCTTGCACGATCCGAGATCCCGTGGCGCTCTGATGCCGGTGTGGCTTTGTCGCCCGCCGTGACTGTAACTTCTCGGCATTTTGGCCGGATCAGCAAACGGGTGATACGTTCTGCCGATCTCTGGCATAGCAGTGATTCGCCGGGTACAGACGTCCATCATTTGAAGTCGGGAAAGCTACTTCTCTCAAATCGCGGGTCGGGGATTGATCATGAATTTCGCCAAGCTTTTTCGGACATCGCGCTCGCGCAAAGCTCAAGCCGTTCACCGTACCATGCCGCTGCTCGAATTGCCCCCGGCCGGCGTTCTTCTCGCCGAGCTTCGCGCGCTGGCAGGAAAGCAAGACCCAGTTTCGAGATACTTCGAGGCCTACGATACGGGCACGTTCAAACACCCGGACGGCCGCACCGACGAACTCCGTAACGTCAAGATGGACCCCGGAGCGATTGCCCTTCTTTCTTACCTCATCCGTAAAAGCCCAACGCCGCTAAGCATTGAAGTTGGCTTCGGAATGGGATCGTCTTGCTCCGTTCTTCTCGGCACGCTTGCGGACAGCCAGCGTGATTTCGAGCACGTCGTTTTCGATCCGTACGGTCTCGAGAGCGGACGCGGCACTGTCGTCGAAGCTTATCTTCAAGAGAGGTTCGCGCCGAAGTTTCGTCGCGTTCGTCAGCGGTCGGAGATTGGCTTGGGTCAGCTTTACGCCGAGCGCGGGCCGGCCGCGGCGGGATTCGTGTTTATCGATGGCTCGCACCTTTTCGAAAACATCATGGCAGACTTCGTTTTAGCGGATCTACTTTGCGCGCGAGGAGGATTTATCGCGTTCGATGACGCTTGGTATCCCGCAATCGAATCCGTCGTGAACTACATTGAAGCCAATCGGCCGGACTATGCGGTCATGCGTTTAGCCGCGACGAACCTTTCCATCATTCAGAAGGTGTCCGCCGATAAGCGTGAATGGTTCAGTTTCACTCCGTTTGAAGTCCCAAACCGGGGAGACTGGACGCGTGCGGCGTAGATCATTCGCCTGCTGACGGAGTGATCAAGATATAAGCAGGCGTCTCGACCCTTCCGATGTGGCGACGGTCCTGACTGACCGCCTTTCAGAATAACTCGTGAAATCAGCACGGATTGTGCAACGCCATATCGTGCGAATCATTTCGTCGCCCATGCAACACTCCGATTCGATATAAGTCGACCATCGCTCGCTTTACGAAAACGTATGGAAAGCGGACGAGGCACCGTCGCTATAGGTAGCTCCTCACTTGGCGTCAAAACGACGCTCGTAACCAAGGAGAGAAGCCTCATGAAGACTACGTTGGGTGTCGCCCTCGCGGCCGTCGCGATGGTTCTTGGAGCTGGGATTGCAAACGCAGCTTCGGTCAGCAGCGACGTGAATTCGCTCAAGCTGCTTTCCGGCCAGTCGCCGGTGGCCCAGAACGTCTATTGGCGGCATCACCGCCATTGCTGGTGGCGGCACGGGCATCGTCACTGCCGCTGGTGGTAGTTCAAGTACGGCGCCCACGGGGCGCCGTATTTCCATCGCCGCAACGCCGTTCTTGAGACTCGCTCACGACTCCCTGAAGCCATACACCCGGAGGAAAATGCACCCGCGTTGATAGGAAAGGGTGCAACAGTGTTGAAGCGCTCCGTGCAGTTTCTTCAAGCGGCATTGGCCTGCGGAATTATGGTCGTCCTCATCTTCAGCATTCCGATGCTAATGGCCGCAACTCCCATACACTTCGATATCTCCTTCACATCTCCGCGGGCATTGTCCGCCGCATTGGACGCCCAAAATCCATAAGGGCTGGCGCGAGATACGAAACCGGCCCCAATCGGGGCCGGGGTCGATCGCTTATCTGTAGTAGTAACGGTGATGACGGCGGCGATAGTAATAGTCGTCGTAGGGATAATCATCATAATAGGCGTAGTCGTCGTAATAGGGTCCGTAGAATCCGATAGCCGGACCCCATCCCCAGCCGCCTCCGCCCCATCCCCGATGGCCGCGCCAATGGCCACCGTATCCGTGGGCAAACCCGCCATGACCGAAGCCGTGACCGGAATGACCGCCGTGTCCGCCGCGCGCTTCGGCACTTGCCGAGAAGCCGGCGAAGGCAATGGCCGCTAACGCGCCGCCGAGAGCTTTCTTCCAACCGTCCATATCAAACTCCCATATCAATTTGCGAAACGACCTTATTGATCGCCCTACGCAAATAACTGGGATCGTCCCGCGTTGGTTCTAATGCGATTGGCGCAATGCTGCCTCGCAGATATGGGCATCCAATGCCAAATGCCGTGCGATTTCCGCACTTACTCGGTGACACTTATGCAACTTGCGGCCCGAGCGCGCGGGCGAATTTCGCAATTGAACAATGCGGTGGGCGGACGTCCAATTTCAACACCCGGAGCAAACGCGCGCCGCGATTACTTCGATCGCACCCAACCGTATCCGCCTTCGCGAACAAGAACGCGCTCGCGCTGGACCGAAATGACAGCGGGGTGATTCACGACTTCGGCTGCTGCCGGGCGAACGACGATCGATCTGTTGATCACGCCGTGGACTGGTGGCTCATAAACGCGCGTGGCAGTTGCGGGTCTGATCAGAACGGCTCGCTGGGCGACGCCGTAGGTGGCGGGCGTCACGTAGATGATGCGCCGAGCCGGACTGACGACAACGTCTCGCGCGATCGTTTTCGTAACAGGCGGCGTTTTCACCTTGCACAGTTTCTCCCTGCCGTCGGGTCCGCTGCGACGTTCCCAGGCAAAGCCGCCCGGTGAGACGATGACAGTCTGCTCTACGCGCCGCGTGACGGGCGGAATAAATTCTTCGCGTTTGGTTTGTTTGCTGACGATTGCGCGCTCAAGTTTGGTACCGTAGACGGGCGGCGTGGTCACCGTTCGCCATTTGCCGGGACGCATGACGACCGGAACGGCGACGTTTCTGACAACGGCAGGCGTCGCCAAAACTTCGCGCCACCCGGGCCGGACGAGCACGTGCCGTGTTCTGGTCGTATAGACGTCAGGAATTCTGACCTTGTCGTAGCAGGCGACGGCGCGTTCGGGGCAGCGATCGCTGGAGGCGGAAGCTGGCCCTGTCGCCAATACAACCAGAGACGCAAACAGCGACGTGGCGACCGAAGCCAATACTGCAAACTTCCGCATTCCTGACCTCACGAAGTCCATCAAACTGCCCATTCCACAGCCGGTAATTCGTCGAAAATCTAAATAGATGTCTGGTGATAAGCCGAGGCGTCAGATTTTCGGCGGTAATTTCAAGTATTCGGGCGGCGGTTCAGGGTACCGCGAAGGCTACCTGCTTTGCAGGTTTGGTCCACAACTTGGTAAAGCCGTTAGCTGTTACATGGGCTGCAGTATGCGCGGTGTCGCTTGAATGCCATCGGGAAAGCCCATACCAACATCGAATTGCAAACTCCGTATCGGTACGTCCACTAACGGCTGTCGAATGGGATTCTGTTCAATGATGGGGAACGTCAAACCATGATCGCAATGACAAGAACTTTCATTGCCCGTCCGATCGCGTTCCTCGCGATCATCGTGGCGGGCCTCTCGATGGCGGGATGTGGCGTCAACACCATTCCGACTTACGAGCAACAAGCCAAGGCTGCTTGGAGCGAAGTGCAGAACCAGTACAAACGCCGCTCCGATCTCATTCCAAATCTCGTTTCATCCGTGAAAGGGTTCGCGGATCAGGAGAAGAGCGTTCTGACCGAGGTCACGAAAGCACGCGAGCAGACGACGAACATCCAGCTGCCTCCCGACATTTTGACGAACCCTGAAGCGATGAAGAAATTCCAGGACGCGCAGGCGACGCTCAGCGGCGCTCTCGGACGCCTCATGGCGGTCGTCGAACGTTATCCCGATATCAAGTCGGGGCAGAACTTCCTCGCGCTGCAAAGCGAGCTTGCCGGCACGGAAAACCGCATCGCCATCGCGCGGCGCGATTACATCGAAGCGGTGAGAAAATATAATACCGAGATCTCGACCTTCCCCGGCCGTTTGTGGAAGGTGGCGCTTTATCCGCAGGCGAAGGAAATGGCGACGTTCGATATCTCTCCTGAAGAACAGAAGGTTCCGAAGGTCGATTTCACCAAGCCATAGCGCTCGAAGCCTGCAACTTTGCTAGGAACTCGTCCGATGGCTGGCGCTTTCACCGCCGCTCGGTCTTCCACGCTGAATGATGGGCGTCGCGCGTTGCTGCGCGCGATGCTGATCTTGCTGCTGGCGGCGCTGCCCGTGCTCTTCGCGCCGGCTTTCGCCGAGCCCGTTTATCCGAATCTTGCCGGTCGCGTGACCGATGAGGCTGGCCTGCTGACGCCCGAAGACAAGGCCGAGATCGAAAAGGATCTCGCGGCGCTCGAAGATACTTCGACCGATCAGCTTGCTGTCGTCACCGTCAAATCCCTGCAGGGCTATCCGATCGAGGATTACGGCGTCGGCTTGGGCCGGAAATGGGGGATCGGTCAGAAGGGCAAAGACAACGGCGTTCTTCTCATCGTGGCGCCGAACGATCGCGAGGTCCGCATCGAGGTTGGCCGCCGGCTCGAGCCGTTCATGACGGACACGATGTCGTCGCTCATTATTCAGAACGCCATTCTTCCGAAGTTCCGGCGTGGCGACTATGCGGGCGGCATCAAAGACGGCATCCGCGATATCAAATCGGTGCTTCTCGGCGACAGCGAAGAAGTGAAACGCCGCGCCGAGGGCGGCCGGACACCGGAAGACGATCCGTGGGCGATCGTCCACCTCGTCATTTTTCTGATGATCGTCGCCTTCGTTCTCTGGGTCAATTACCGGCAGTCGCAAGCGGTGCAAGCGGGAATGCCCGGCTCGCAACGGCGACGAGGCGGCGTCGTCGTTATTCCAGGCGGCTCGGGAAGTTGGGGCGGCGGGTGGTCGAGTGGCGGCGACAGCGGCGGTGGCGGCTGGTCTGGAGGCGGCGGCGACTTCGGTGGCGGTGGCGCTTCGGGAAGCTGGTAGGGGCAAACGAATTGGATGCAAAAAGGCGGTCGCGCGCGATGAGTTTAATCAGTGCCAACGACGAAGAGCGCATTTCCGCAGCCATCACTGCGGCGGAACGTAATACGTCGGGAGAGATCGTTGCCGTCGTTGCGGATCAGAGCAGCCGCTATCAGCATATCCCCTTCATGTGGGCGGCGCTCCTTGCCCTCATCATTCCCTGGCCCTTCATCCATTTCACGTGGATGCCGGTGCAGATAATTTTTCTCATTCAGCTTCTGGTCTTTCTTGGCCTGCTGGCGCTCGCATGGCATCCGCGCGTGCGTATGTCGCTCGTGCCAAAGTCGATTTTGAATGCGAACACGCGTCGGCGCGCGAGCGAGCAGTTTCTCGCGCAGAACCTGCACACGACCGAGGGCCGGACCGGTGTCCTGCTTTTCGTGTCGCTCGCGGAAAAGCGTGTCGAAATCATTGCCGATAGCGGCATCGATGCGCTGGTTCCGAAAGGCACTTGGCAGAAAATCGTCGATCAGCTTACGGCCGAAATCGGCGCGGGGCGGGCGGTCGATGGTTTCGAGCACGCGATAAAGCAAATCGGCGATCAGCTTGCCGCGCACTTCCCGCCGGGCGACGCCGATCCGAATGAGCTTCCCGATCACCTTATCGTCTTACGGAGCTGACACACTTCCGGGCTAAGTGACGGGTGGCGCGGTCGGGCGGATCGAAGAGGGGAAGACATGGCGACGATCGATATCAGCGGTTCTGACGAGCAAGCGTCGCCTGTCGCGACGGGCGACGTGGTCCGCGCTCCCCTCCGCGCTCGCGTTTCATGGATGCTTTATGATTGGGCCGTGCAGCCGCATTACACGCTGGTGCAGACGTTTCTGTTCGGTCCCTATTTCGCGAATGCGATCGTGCAGAATTCCACTTGCGGCACGTTGATCGCCGAAGGCAGCGAGAAGGCCGCTTGCGGTCAGGCGCTGTGGGGGTATGCGGCCGCCGTCGCCGGGCTGCTGATCGCGATCCTCAGCCCGCTGTTGGGCGCCGCTGCCGATGGGCGCGGCTCGCGGAAGCCGTGGATGGCGGTCCTGTCGCTCGTATTCCTCGCGGGCCTCAGCGTTCTTTGGCTCGGCGTTCCGGACGCGAATCTGACGACCATTCTCATCGTGCTCGCGGGTTTCGTCATGGCGACGCTCGCCGCGGAGCTGATGAGCGTTTTCTCGAACGCCATCATGACGGGCCTTGTGCCGCGCGACGAGCTTGGCCGATTGTCCGGCACGGGCTGGGCGGTAGGCTACTTCGGCGGCCTCGTCAGTTTGGCGCTCGTTGCCGGCCTGTTGGTGCCCATGCCCGGCGAAGCGACGACGCTTCTGGGACTCGATCCGCTGTTAAAGCTCGACGGCGGTGCGCATCAGGGCGACCGCATCACCGGGCCGTTCGCCGCGATATGGTTCGCCATCTTCATCATTCCATTCTTTCTCTTCGTGCCGGACCGGCGGAGAGCCGTCGGCGTGCATCCGGAGCGTTCTGCGACGGCCGAGCTTTTGGACACGATCAAGTCGCTTCCCGCGATGCCGAGTGTTCTGATTTTTCTGATCGCGCGCATGCTCTACACGGACGGGCTCACGGCCATCTTCGCTTTCGGCGGCATCTACGGTGCGTCCGTCTTCGGGTGGGGGGCGCTGGAGCTTGGAATTTTCGGGATCATCCTGACGCTGGTCGGCGCATTCGGCGCGCTATTCGGCGGGTGGCTTGATGATCGTCTCGGGCCGAAGACCGTCATTGTCGTCGCGCTGCTGGCGTTGATCGTAGGCGCTCTTGGAATTCTGTCGGTCGATAAAAATCACATTCTTTTCACGACGGAAGTTGCCGAGAAGGTTATCGGCGCGAAGCCATTTTCATCGCCCGGTGAGCAGGTGTTTCTTGCCTTTGCCATCCTCGTCGGCGTCGTCGCCGCGCCCGTTCAAGCTGCCAGCCGGTCGCTCCTTGCCCGTATCGCGCCGCCCGAGAAGATCACGCAGTTCTTCGGGCTCTTCGCGTTTTCAGGAAAAGTTACGGCGTTCCTGGCGCCGCTCGCCGTGGCATTCGTTACGCTGCAGACCGGCAGCCAGCGCATCGGCATGGCAGCCGTGCTGGCCTTCCTCGCCATCGGCGCCGTCATGATGCTGTTCGTGCGGACACGTCCAGCCCAATGAGACCGCCTAGTGCCGGAAGTGGCGGACGCCGGCGAAGACCATCGCAAGGCCGCGCTCGTCTGCGGCTTTGATCACTTCATCGTCGCGCATTGAGCCACCCGGCTGGATGACGGCGGTGACGCCGGCTTCGGCCGCGGTGATCAGCCCATCGGCAAACGGGAAGAATGCGTCGGACGCGACGACAGATCCGACGGTCAGCGGCTCGTTAACGCCCTGAGCTTTCGCGGCTTCAGCGGCCTTCCAGGCGGCGATGCGTGCGGAGTCGACACGGCTCATCTGACCAGCGCCGACGCCGACGGTCGCGCCCCCTTTTGCGTAAACGATGGCGTTCGACTTCACGTGTTTCGCGACCTTGAAGGCGAACAGCAGGTCTTTGAGTTCGGCTTCGGTCGGGGCGCGCTTGGTGACGACCTTCAATTCGAGATCGTCGGCATTGCTCGCGTCCCGCGACTGAACGAGGAAGCCGCCGGCGACGGATTTGAAGTTGAGCCCTGCCGCACGCGAGTCCGCTAGGCCGCCTGTCAGCAGCAGGCGGAGATTTTTCTTGGTCGCGAAAATGGCTTTCGCTTCGTCGGATGCGCCAGGGGCGATGACGACTTCGGTGAAGATCTTCGTTATGTCGTTGGCGGCTTCAGCATCGATTGCCCGATTGAGCGCGATGATGCCGCCGAATGCGCTGACGGGATCGCAGGCGAGCGCCTTGCGGTAAGCGTCGGCAAGCGACGTTCCGGTCGCGACGCCGCACGGATTGGCGTGCTTGATAATGGCGACTGCGGGCACGCCGGGAGCGAATTCGGAGACGAGCTCGAAAGCCGCGTCCGTGTCGTTGATGTTGTTGTAGGAGAGTTCCTTGCCCTGAAGCTGTTCGGCCGTCGCGACGCCGATGCGATTTTCAGCTGAGAGGTAGAGTGCCGCCGATTGGTGGGCGTTTTCGCCATAGCGGAGGGACTGCGAGAGCTTGCCGCCGAACGCGCGGTAGTCGGGCGTCGTCGTGCCGATCTCGCGCGCGAACCAATTGCTGATCGCCGCATCATAGGCTGCGGTTCGCGCGAATGCCTTGGCGGCGAGGGCCTTGCGCAATGCGAGTGTCGTTGCGCCGTCGTTGGCTGCGATTTCCTCGAGGACGCGATCGTAGTCGGCCGGTTCGACGACGACGGTGACGCTCTCGTGATTCTTTGCGGCGCCGCGGATCATCGCCGGGCCGCCGACGTCGATGTTCTCGACGCAGTCATCGTAGGGGGCTTGTTTCGCGATCGTCGACTCGAACGGATAAAGGTTCACGACGAGAAGATCGATCGGCGAAATTTCATGTTCGCGCGCTGCCGCGTCGTGAACGGCGTTGCCGCGAATGGCGAGGAGGCCGCCGTGCACCTTCGGATGCAAAGTCTTGACGCGGCCGTCCATCATTTCGGGGAAGCCGGTCAGCTCCGAGACGTCCTTTACGGCCAACCCAGCGGCCTTCAGCGCGGCTGCCGTGCCACCGGTCGAGACAAGCTCAATGCCCCGGTTAACCAGGGTCGTTGCGAAAGAAATGAGCCCAGTCTTGTCGGAGACTGAAAGGAGGGCTCGGCGTATCCGTTGATCGGCCATGTGCATCCCAGTTGTTCGCTCGTGCGCGGTTAGCACGGTGCGCCGGGCAAGGCTATCCCGCGCGTGGATCTGACGCGCGATTGCTCAATATGGGCCTTCGATCGGTCAGATTTGCCGGTCGTTCGGCCGTTCCAGGCGGACTGACCAGCGGACGTGCGTCTCGCCGTAGGTCGTACCACGGAGCACGATCTGCAGGCTCGGCCGTGGGCCGGCGCTGTCGACAAAAAACAGGCTTTCTTCGATCGACATTTGAGCGTTGTCGTCGGCGGCCGAGAAGAGCCAGCTTTCGCCGTCGCGGAGGGTAATGCGGCAAATGCCGTGTCCGGCGGAAAGACAGACGCAATCGGGGTGAAGATGGAAATGGATGGCGTAAGGGAGATCCTGCTTCAGGCGCAGTGTTCCCTTCGGCGGCTCGAGGATGTCGATGCCCTCGAGCTGGTCGCCGGCGGCGGAAAGCGCGAGGCGGCGCACATGAATCAAACCGAAGCGCTTCAGATAGCCGTCGTGGCTCGCGTTCAGCAGTGCTTGATCCGGCCCATCCGTAAATTCGAACGCGACGGTGTCGGGCTCTCTGATCGGCAGGCCGTCGACCATCGATTCCAGCTGCTCGTGGCGGATGAGGCGGGAGGACGACGTTTCTGCGAGGCAAAGCGTGTTGTGACTGGCGGTCGCGCGCGCAACGGAATCCCAGTCGCGATCGGCGGGGCCTGGGAATCCGCCGTTTGCGAAAATCAGATGCTGTCGCGAGGTCATTTCGAACGAGAGCGCGCCCGCCTGAGCCTGTGTCGAAAGTTCGAGCGGGGGAGGAGAGCCGACGTCGGCGAAAACGATCGTCCGGCCTCGCTCGAGCCGGGCATACCCAGATTCATGTGCGACCGGCATGAAATCGAGTTCGCCGCTGGAATAGCCGAGTGCGGTCGCGAGCGCTGCCGGTGACCCTGTGCTCACGCCGTTGAAGCGCGCGAGCATGCCGTCGCCGAGGCGCGTGAACCGCAAAAACCGCAAGGACTTCTTGATCGCCGTGTTGATCTCCTCGGGGGAGACGAGCGCGCGCGAGGAGAAACATTGTCCCAATGGCAGCAGGTCGAGGACGAGATCGGACAGAACGCTCGCGCTGCGGCTGACGTGGCCGCCGTCGTCGAGAATCTGGCGTTTCAACTCGACGATCAGCGCGGCTTCGGCCTCTTTCAGTTGGCGGTCGTGGCCGGAAACAGCGAGTCCCGTCAGGACGAGCGCAATCAGGCAAACCATGCGCGGCACGCCGTCCGGTGCGTTTCTCCACGTCGTCCGGAGCGCAACAATCTGCTGGCCCATGCTTGACATGATCTGCGTATAGGAGCGCGCGTCCAAGTCTTCGAGCAGCATGTTGGCTTGCGATATCCACGAGATCAGACGCCGTGCGATGACCTCGGGCTCGTAGGCGATGCCGTGCGAGATCCGCTTCAGAGCGATCCATTCGAGAACAAGCTCTCGTGCGGCCGATGCCGCTTCTTCTTCTTCGGTCGCGGCTAAATGGCGTAACCAGCCGAACCCGTGGAGTTCCCGCTCCCAGGCTATGCTCGGCGGCGTTGCCCGGAACGCGGACGCACCCTTCAGGTCTGCGATCTCGGACGCTAGGCCGAAGTGGCCGTGCGCAATCTCTGTCCAAAAGCTTGGATCGGCAGCGCGCAGTTCTTGCGGTACGATCAAGATCTGGTCGGCGCCATTGCCCGCGTAGCGCCAGCGCATCAGCGGCGACGACAGTGTGAACGTCACGACCCGGCGGCGGAGGCGCTCAACGGAAAGGGAACGGATCTTCAGCCGTTCCGTGACATTGAGGCCCAAGGGGAAACGCTCCTGCGACGTTGCGCGAAAATCGGCTCGATCAGACGTTTGGATTATCCCTTGACCCGCGCCAAAACAAGGCGCGCGGGTACAACATACTGTTAGCTCACAGTTAGCTCAGGGCGACTTCACCAGAGATGCCGCGAAAAAGCCGTCGAGACCTCTGAGCCCTTCGGGCAAATCCGCGAAGTGCGACGGCAGAGTCCGGAGATCGCCCGCGCTCGTTCTCCACGACATCGGGATCGTTGCTTCATCCAGCATGATCGGACGGCGTTCGAAATCAGCATGACGGGCGAGAAAGGCATCGATTTGCTTTTCGCCTTCCTCCGGCTCCAGCGAACACGTGCAATAGACGAGCATACCGCCCGGCTTCAAAAGGCCGGCGGCATGGTCGATCAGTTTGGCCTGGAGCGCAGCCAGAGCGGGAACGTCCTCGGGGCGCTTCAGATACAAGATGTCGGGATGGCGACGGATCGTGCCCGTCGACGTGCAAGGGCTATCGAGCAGGATCGCGTCGAATTTCGTCTCGGACGTGAATGTCAGCGCGTCTCCGACGACAGTGTTCGCGGAGAGCCCGAGGCGCGCGAGATTATCTCCGAGTCGTGACAATCGTCCGGCGGATTTGTCGACAGCCGTGACGTTCGCACCGAGAGCGGCGAGCTGGGCAGTCTTTCCTCCGGGCGCCGCGCATAGGTCGAGCACGGAAAGGCCCGCGACATCGCCAAACAGCTTGACGGGAAGAGCCGCGGCGGCGTCCTGCACCCACCACGCGCCCTCATCGTATCCCGGCAGCTCTTCGACGCGTCCGGCTTGCGCGCACCTTATCGAGCCGGTCGGCAGAACGACGGCGCCAATGCGTTCCGCCCACATTTCCGGATCGGATTTAACTGTTATATCGAGGGCCGGCTCGACCAATGATGCGCGCGCGATCTGGCGGGCTTCGGCTGGGCCGTAAGCGGCGCTCCAGCGCGCGAGCAACCACTCAGGAAATGTCAGCGCAACATTATCGAGAGACGCGAGGCGGCCGGGCCCGCTTTCGCTCAGGCGGCGCAAGACAGCGTTGACGAGATTTGCAAAGCGCTTGCCGTTCGTGTCGGCGTGGCACTGATCGACTGCAAGCGAAATCGCTGCATGGGGCGGCGTTTGCAGAAGAAGAAGCTGGGCCGCGGCGGCGAGGAGAATTTCGTCCAGGCGGCCGATGTGTTGGGGGAGTGGTTTGGCGATGTAGGTGCGGAGTACGGCCTGCAGCGCGCCGCGATTGCGAAGTGCGCTCGTCGCTATGAGGCGCGCAAACGCTCGATCGCGGGGAGCTAGATCGCGTGTCGCCGACGCCCTCGCGAAGACGTCGTCGAAGGGCTTGCGCTCAATCAGCACGGAAAAGAGCGCGGAGACGGCGGCGTCGCGCGTCTTCAGGCCATCCCCTGCGGGCGAGGGCGGGCGGGCGGCGGCCATCTTCGGCTTGTGGTCGCGGTTGCCGTGTGCGCGCGCTGCGCCCGGGCGAACTCCAGCCGTGCGATGACCATTTCGATTTGTGTTATTTGACACTTCAGCCCCAGGGGTTCGGTGGCTTGGTATAATTCTGACCACCGATCCAGACTTCACCCGGACGGCCGCCGCCACCAGACGTTTCCATTCCGGTAGCGCCCATCTCACGCGCCAGCGCCTCGAGCGCGGCGATGCGATTTACAACATTCGGGTGCGTCGAGAAAAGATTATCGACGCCGTGGCCGTTCAGAGGATTGATGATGAACATATGCGCGGCCGCCGGAATCGCTTCAGCCTGCTCATTGGGGATGCGGCGGGCGGAGCTGTCGATTTTCCGCAGCGCCGAGGCGAGCCAAAGCGGCTTGCCGCAAATGATCGCGCCCAATCGATCAGCTTGATATTCGCGGGAGCGGCTTATCGCCATTTGCACGAGACCCGCTGCCATGGGTGCAAGGATGATGGCGGCCAGCGTGCCGATCGCGCCAAGTGCGCCACGATCGTTACCGCGGTTGCCGCCGAACAGCATGTATTGCGCGACCATCGAAACCGCGCCGCCGATGGTTGCGGCGACGGCCATGGTCAGCGTGTCTCTGTTCTTGACGTGTGCAAGCTCGTGCGCGAGCACGCCTGCAATCTCTTCTTTGTTGAGCGTCTCGAGAAGGCCGGTCGATGCGCAGACGGCCGCATGCGACGGGCTGCGCCCCGTCGCGAAGGCGTTGGGCTGCGAATTGTTCATGATGTAGACGCGCGGCATCGGCAGATCGGCGTTGCGTGCCAAATCGCGAACTATCGAATAGAGCTCGGGAGCCGAGGTTTCGCTGACTTCCTGGGCGTTGAACATGCGGAGCACGATGGAGTCGGACTTCCACAGGCTGACCGCGTTCATTACGAGCGCGATGAAGAATGCAATGACAAGGCCGGCCTGGCCGCCAATGAGCGCGCCGAGGGCGACGAAGATGGCTGTCATCGCCGCCAGCAAAAGCGCGGTCTTGGCATAGTTCATAGGCATTTGATCATACTCGCGGTACGTGGTCCTTAAGCTAGTTCGCAACCTTACAGACGCGTATATATGGTGTCTGGAGTATTCCATAAAGGCGATGCGCGGAAAAAGCTCGCGGAACCGCTTACCAAAGGACGTTTGTGATCATGACGGCCGGAGATCGCATAAGCGAAGAACAGCGCGACGACGCGCAGCCCGCTCCGCGCGTGTTGACGCCGGAAGCCAAGCGGGCGCTGGAGGAGGCGGAAGCGCGACGTATCGCGCAGGCGGCCGAGCCCAAACCGCCCCGTGAAATCGGCGGCAGAGACGGGCCGGATCCGACACGTTTCGGCGACTGGGAGAAGGGCGGCATCACCTCGGATTTCTGATGCCGCCGCCAGTGGTCTTTAGGTGGTTCGAGCGCTACACCACGCGCCTGTTCTGGCGATTGGAGATCAGATCGTCGACCACGGCCGGATCCGACAGCGTCGAGGTATCTCCCAAGCTGCCAAAATCGTCCTCCGCAATCTTTCTCAAGATGCGGCGCATGATTTTGCCCGAGCGTGTTTTCGGCAGTCCGGGTGAAAACTGAATGAGATCCGGCGAGGCGATCGGTCCGATTTCACGGCGAACGTGGGCAACGAGGTCCTTTTTCAGTGCCTCATCGCCGCTTTCGCCTATGTTGAGCGTTACATAGCAATAGATGCCCTGGCCCTTGAGATCGTGCGGATAACCGACGACGGCGGCTTCTGCGACTTTCGGGTGGGAGACGAGCGCGCTTTCGACTTCGGCGGTTCCCATGCGGTGACCCGAGACGTTGATGACGTCATCGACGCGGCCCGTGATCCAGTAATAGCCATCGCTATCGCGGCGGCATCCGTCGCCGGTGAAATACATTCCCGGATACGAAGAGAAATAGGTCTGAACGAACCGTTCGTGGTCGCGGTAGATGGTTCGCGATTGTCCGGGCCAGCTATCGAGAACGACGAGGTTGCCTTGCGCTTCGCCGCCAAGGAATTGACCCTTGTCGTCCACGAGCGCCGGGCGAATGCCGAAGAAAGGCTTCGTCGCTGAACCGGGTTTCAACGGTGTGGCGCCGGGAAGCGGCGTGATGAGGATGCCGCCGGTTTCGGTTTGCCACCACGTGTCGACGATGGGGCACCGGTCGTCGCCGACGACGTGGTGATACCATTCCCAGGCTTCCGGATTGATCGGTTCACCTACCGAGCCGAGGAGACGCAGAGACGACCGGCTGGAGCCTTTGACGAATGCGTCGCCTGCACCCATCAAGGCGCGGATGGCCGTCGGCGCGGTATAGAAGATCGAGACCTTCCACTTGTCGACGACGTCCCAGCACCGCGATGCCGAGGGATACGTCGGCACGCCTTCGAACATCAGCGTCGTCGCGCCGTTCGCAAGCGGTCCGTATACAATGTAGCTGTGTCCCGTAACCCAGCCGATATCGGCCGTGCACCAATAAATGTCGTCTTCCTTGTAGTCGAAGACGTATTGGTGCGTCATCGATGCGTAGACGAGATAACCGCCGGTCGTGTGTACGACGCCTTTCGGCTTACCCGTCGAGCCGGAGGTGTAGAGAATGAAAAGCGGGTCTTCGGCACGCATTTCCTGCGGCTCGCATTCGGCAGGAACGGTTTGCAATTCTTCATGCAGCCAGAAATCGCGGCCATCCGTCCATGGCACGGGATTTCCGGTGCGGCGAACGACCAGGATCTTTTCGTCGCCCTTGCACCGGGCGAGTGCGGCGTCCGCGTTCTTCTTCAGCGGAACGGGCTTGCCGCCGCGAAGCGCTTCGTCGGCCGTTATGATGAGTTTTGAATCCGCGTCCTCGACGCGGTTCTGCAGGCTGTCGGGCGAGAAGCCGCCGAATACGATCGAATGGACGGCGCCGATACGCGTGCACGCAAGCATCGCGTAGGCAGCTTCTGGAATCATCGGCAGGTAGATCGTTACGCGGTCGCCCTTCTTGACGCCATGCTTCTTCAACACATTGGCGAAACGCTGCACGCGCTCGTGGAGCTGGCGATATGTGATCTGCTCGCTCTCGTTGGGATTGTCGCCCTCCCAGATGATCGCGACCTTATCGCCCCGCTTTTCGAGGTGACGATCGACGCAGTTCGCCGAAACGTTAAGCGTGCCATCCTCGTACCAGCGAATGTCGACGTTGGAGGGGGCGAAACTCGTGTTCTTGGCCCGCGTAAAGGGCTTGATCCAATTGAGCCGCTTTCCGGCGTCCGACCAGAAGCCTTCAGGGTCGGCAACCGACCGCTCGTACATCGCCTCGTAGGAATCAGCGTTAACATAAGCCCGCTCGGCCCATTGGGGGGGCACGGCGTAAACTTTTTCCGACATTAGAAGCGCTCCTCCGGTTGGCCGTCTGCGTAGCGGCCATTTCCCGTATTATGCTGTGGCCAGCGCCGCTTCACAACATGCTGGAAGGTGTCCTGACCAGCGTCTTCGGAAAAATATTCCGCGATTCAATACCGCACTGCCGCAAGACCTATCCGCCCCACACGATCGTGCGCTTGATGTCGTAATCCTCGAGCTCCCGGCTTACCGGGACCTGATATTCTGCGAGCGGTGTAAACCGTACTGCCGCAAGACCTATCCGCCCCACACGATCGTGCGCTTGATGTCGTAATCCTCGAGCTCCCGGCTTACCGGGACCTGATATTCTGCGAGCGGTGTAAACCGTCCGTCCGGAAAATAACCTCTCCGGGGATCGCCGATGTACACCGAGCATCCGAGGGCCTTTGCCCGGTCGATGTATTCGACGACGCGGCCGGCCAGCTGGCGCTCATAAAAGAGGTCGCCGACGATAATCACGCTGCCTGCCGGCGGTTCTCCGGCAAGGAGATCGGCTCCGGTGGTTTCGATCGAGGCGGCGTTGGCTTCGGCGTTTATGGCGCAGGCGGCGATAGCCAAGCCGTCGATATCTGCGGCAAGGACCCGGGCGGCGCCCGTCTTGGCGGCTGCGATTGCAGAAATTCCGGAGCCCGCGCCGATGTCGAGAACGGTCCGGCCCCGGCAAATCTCGGGATGATCGAGCAGGTATCGGCTGACCGCTTGGCCTCCGGCCCAGGCAAAAGCCCAAAAGGGCGGGGGTACGTTAAGCTCGCCGAGTTCGTCTTCGGTCTTTTGCCAGATCGGCAGCGACTCTTCCGCAAGCCGCAACGTGATCTCGGGGACCAGGGGTGGTGCGATGGGCTTGGTATTTTCGACGATGAACCGTTTGGCGCTTCTAGGATCAGCGGGATCGAGCCGGCCCGTCATGAGCCCTTGAGCGCTTTTAGATCGACACCGCCCATTTTGCAGATTTCCTTCCATTCTTCGGCGGACACGGGTTGCACCGAGAGACGCGAATTGTTGACGAGCACCATGGCGGAAAGCTTGGGATTGGCTTTGACGGCGTCAAGGCCGACAGGCTTCGGCACTGGTGCGACCGCTGCAACGTCGACGCATTCCCACTTGCCGGTTTCGTCTTTCGCTTCTGGATGCGCGGGCGATATGACGCGCAGGATGCCGACGATCTCCTTGCCCTCGTTCGAGTGATAGAAAAATCCGAGATCGCCGACTTTCATCGCCCGCATGTTGTTGCGAGCCTGATAATTGCGAACGCCGTCCCATGCTTCGCCCTTTGGTCCACGGGAAACGAGATCGTTCCACGAGAAGACATCGGGTTCGGACTTCAAGAGCCAGAAGGCGGTCATGGGCTTGGCCTTTACGTAGGGGGCATCGTGCTAGCCCGAAACGGCGAGTTGCTCAAGCGAATGCCTGTAAAAGCAAAAACCCCATGCTCGGAAAGCATGGGGTTTTAGACGCGACACGAAACTTTGGCGGCTCGATCGAGCGGCGGGCTAGCGACCTCTCTTGGATCGCGTTGCCAATCTGTTTGATCGTTATGTCAGCAATGCCTTGATATTCGGTAAAGGCAGTCTGCGGGTGAGCACTCGCGTTCGGAATAATCGAAATGCTCACCGGCTCCGCAAGAGCGCCCGATAGCGGATCATGGGCGTTTGCGCGGGCGCATATCGTGCACTCGTTGCAAAAGGTCGCAGAAGATTTCGAAGCCGGCGCGGGCCTGATCAGTCTTCCGCCTTCAGTGGCCGCTGCATCAATGCCGTGATCGCTTCATCGACGAGAAGCCGGCCTTCGATGATCCCGTGCACGGCTTCGGCGATCGGCATCTCGACGCCTTTCTCGTGTGCAAGGCGGACAAGTGCCGCGCAGGTGTAGACGCCTTCCGCCACGGATACCCTCGCGCCGAGAAACTCGTTGAGGCTGCGGCCTTCCCCGAGTGCATGTCCGAGGGACATGTTGCGCGACTGGGCGCTGCCGCAAGTCAGAATGAGATCGCCGAGCCCGGAAAGACCGAGAAGCGTTTCCGGTCGTGCGCCCATCGCTTCGCCGAAGCGGCGAAGTTCGGCGAAGCCGCGCGTGACGATCGCCGCGTGAGCGCTTGCTCCGAGGCCGCGGCCCTCGACGATGCCCGCCGCGATGGCGAGGACGTTTTTCACCGCGCCGCCGAGTTCCGCGCCGAGCACGTCGCTCGACCAATAGAGACGCATTTGCCGCGAGGAGAGCGCAGCCGTCAGCGCGCGCCCGGTTGTTTCGTTGCGGCATGCGAGTGTCAGCGCCGACGGCAAGCCGCGTGCGACATCAGCAGCGAAGCTTGGACCGGAAAGCACCGCGCGCAACGCTTGCGGCGCGGCTTCTTCGAGGACGTCGCCCATGAACCGGCCCGTCGCCTGTTCGATGCCCTTCGCGCAAATGATGACTGGTGTGTTCTGAGCCAGTTGCTTGGCGAGCTTGCCCATCACGCTACGCAGATGCTGGGCTGGGACCACAGCGAGAAGAGCGTCCGCTTTGGCTACCGCCGACAGGTCGGCCGTCGCGCGGATTGCGGGATTGAGACTGACGCCGGACAGGAAGGTTCGATTGACGTGCCGCTCGTTGATGTCGTCGACGACCTCGGGCTCGCGCGCCCAAAGCATTACCTTGATGCCGCCATGCGCCAACGTCTGTGCCAGCGCCGTGCCCCACGCGCCGCCGCCGACAATGCTCACCGAATTTATTTGCAAGCGTGCCCCCGAGATCAATTCCGCTTCAGCTTAGCACGCAATTCTGACGGCCGCTGCCGCTAGGCTTTTACGCCGGCTCCTGCTGCTTTCGCAGCGTCTGGATCAAGCGGCCAACGCGGCTTGACCGGCGAGTCTAGCCCGTCGACGAGGCCGAGCGCCAGGCGTTCCGCTCCGGCCCAGGCAATCATCGCACCGTTGTCGGTGCAGAGTTCGAGAGGCGGCGCGCGGAAGGCGAAGCCGAACTCGTCCGAAATCCCGACGAGCGTCGATCGCAACGCCTTGTTGGCTGCGACGCCACCTGCGGCAACGAAGTTTCGCGGCGTTCCCTCGGGCAACTGCGGAAGGACGGAACGTATCGCCAATCTCACCCGATCGGCGACGCTGTCACAAACGGCTGCCTGGAACGACGCGCAGAGGTCGGCGACATCCTGCTCGGAGAGCGGCGCGATTTTTGCGGCGGCATGGCGGACCGCGGTCTTGAGGCCGGCGAACGAGAAATGCGGGTCTTCGCGGCCGATCATCGGGCGGGGGAGGTTGAAGCGTCGCGGATTGCCGCTCAGAGCTGCCTTCTCGACGGACGGACCTCCGGGCATGGGGAGGCCCAGCAACTTGGCCGTTTTGTCGAAAGCCTCGCCGAGCGCGTCATCGATGGTCGTCGCGAGCCGGCGATAGCGGCCGACACCCTCGACCCACAGGATCTGCGTATGTCCGCCCGACACCAAAAGCATCAAGTACGGAGGCCGGATGGCGTCGGTCAGGCCGGCCGTCAGTGCATGGGCCTCGAGATGGTTGATGGCGAGAAAGGGTATGCCGGTCGCGAGCGCCAGGGCTTTGCCGCTGGTCGCGCCGACGATCAGGCCGCCGATGAGGCCCGGCCCGGCCGATGCCGCCACGGCCGAAAGATCGCCGAGGGAAACGCCCGCTTCGTCCAGGGCTTTCTGAACGAGGAGATCGAGGCATTCGGTGTGCGCGCGGGCCGCTATTTCCGGTACGACGCCGCCATAGATGGCGTGGCTGTCGAACTGGGAAAGCACGACATTAGAGAGAATGCGGCCTGTGCCTTCCGCATCGCGCGCGACAACCGCGGCGGCGGTCTCGTCGCAGCTCGTCTCTATGCCCAGCACGAGCAGGGCAGAGGGAGCAAAATCGGGAAGCTGGACCATATGATCTGGAACTTGCCGCCGCGAGGTTGGAATTCGCGCGCCTTTGGAGCATTAGTATAGCCCGAGTACCGGCACTCAACCCAACACCCGGGTGGGAGCGCCCCGCCTAGCATCCGGAGAAACCTTTTTGCAAGCGACCCGCATACGTATCGGGACCAGAGGCTCGCCTCTAGCCCTGGCCCAGGCACACGAAGTGCAGGCGCGCCTTACCGCCGCGCATGGCCTGCCGGAAGGCGCCGTCACGATCCACGTCATCAAGACGACGGGCGACCGTGTGCTTGATCGGCCGTTGGCCGATATTGGCGGCAAGGGGCTCTTTACCAAAGAAATCGAAGAAGCGCTGCTCTCGAACGAAGTGGATGTCGGCGTCCATTCGATGAAAGACATGCAGACGGCGCTTCCCGACGGGCTGGTCATCGGCGGTGTGCTGCCGCGCGAAGATCCGCGCGATGCTTTCATTTCGTTGAGGCATGCCGATCTCGGCGCACTTCCTCCCAATGCGATCGTCGGAACGTCGTCGTTGCGACGGAAGGCACAGGTTCTGAACGCCCGGCCCGACCTTCGCGTCGTCGAATTTCGTGGCAACGTGCAGACGCGGCTTCGCAAGCTCGAGGAAGGGCAGGCAGAGGCGACGTTCCTCGCGGTGGCCGGTCTGAAGAGACTAGGCATGGAGGAGCGGATCACGGCGCCGGTTTCAACGGAAGTCATGTTGCCTGCGGTGGCGCAGGCCGCGATCGGGCTTGAAGTTCGCGAAGGGGACGCGGCGACCGCCGGGCTGATCGCGGCGTTGAACGATCCAATGACTGCCTTGGCGGTTGTCGCCGAGCGGGCATTTCTGGCCCGCCTCGAAGGCTCTTGCCGGACGCCTATCGCCGGTCACGCCGTGATCGCAGGTGGGACCATGGTCTTTCGCGGGCAGATTCTCACTCCCGATGGTCAGCAGGTGTACGACGTTTCTCGAACCGGCGCGGCGGAAGACGCTTTCAAACTCGGCCTTGCCGCGGCCGATGAAATCCTGTCTGAGGCGGATCCCGCACTTCTCATCCGATCGAGCGCCTGATGCACGTCATCGTCACGCGACCTGCTGGCGATGCCGAACCTCTCAAGTCGAGCATTGAAGCGCTGGGCTGGCGGGTCACGCTTGCGCCGCTGATCGACATCGTGCCGAACGACATACCGGCTGACGCGCTCCGCGATGCGACTTCGCTGATCGCGACGAGCCGCAATGCGTTGACGCCCGCCTTGGGGTCGCTGATCGACTTGCCGTTTTTTGCGGTCGGTCCCGGTACGGGCGCCGTCGCGCGGGGCATAGGTTTCACGAAGGTCGTCGAAGGTCCGGGGACCGGCTCCGAACTCGTGCCTATTATTGCTTCGCGGCGGGCGGAGTTGGGTGAACGCCCAGTGTATCTTCGAGGTGACGTTGTTGCATTCGATGTCGAGGGCGCGCTGGGGGAAGCCGGCATCAAGGTCAAGGCAGTGAACGCCTATCGGTCAGTTGCGGCCGAAGCGTTAAATCCGCTGGTCATCGATGCGCTCCAAAAGGGCGAGATCAATGCGGTTACACTGATGTCGCCGCGCACTGCGAAGACCTGGGCGAGGCTTGTCAGTGCGGTGTCGCCGCCGGTACAACTTTCCGGCGTAACCCATCTCTGTCTTTCGGATCGCGTCGTCGAGGCCTTGGGTCTACCGGAAAAAAACTTTAAGGTTCTGGTGGCTTTACATCCTAATCTCGAAGAAATGATTGCCCTCGTAAAACGTCTCGCGGCAAATTCGAAAGCGGAGTAAGAAGCGCGTATCGCCGGTTAGATGCCCCGGCAACTGAGCCATCTCAACCAGACAAAATTTTTGCTTGAATGCCCGGCTACGAACCGGGATCAGGTGGCGTTACGCGAGTTCCGTGTGGAGGCTAAAGCTTCAATGGCAGACGACAAATCGAATGCAGGATCAGGTAGCAAGCGGCCTTATGCGACGCTCGACCTCAAGGCGACCGAGGTTGAAATTACCCCGGTGAAGGCTGGTGCTTCATCGGCTGGCGCAAAGGCTTCCGCGGCGGGTGTACCCTTTCCTGCGGCGGCACGAACGTATGCGGAAAAGCCATCTGATGCTGCGAAGGCGGGTGCCGCTCAATCGAAGGCCGATGCCAAAGCTGACGCGATGCCAGAGTTCCTGAAGAAGGACACTGCGAAAGCGGAAGCCACGTCGTCGGCTTCTTCGGCTTCCAGCCGTGCCCGGGACAGCGACGACGAGATCTCCGGCCGGAAGGGTGGCGGGTTTTTCAGTCACCTTGCGGCCGGCGTTGCGGGCGGCGTTCTCGCGCTCTCGGCTTATCAATGGGCGCTTCCGCAGCTTGGGCTGCGCGGGCCAAACGATGAAACCGCCGCGCTTTCGGAGCGCTTGGCAGCCGTCGAGAAAAAACAAAGTGTCGCCGCGCCCGCTCCGGATTTGAGCGGCATCGAATTCCGTCTCTCAGATCTCGAGACGGTGACGAAGAAAATTCCTGCCATCACGGAAAGCCAGAACCGCCTCGTTGCAGAAACGAAGGCAGCGCTTGCGTCGGCGGCGTCGGATGCGGGATCGCCTCAGCTCATCGAGCGTATCGGCAAGGTCGAGGATAAGTTCAAGGCACTCGCCGATGCGGGCGTCAACGATCCCAATGCAAACCGCATCGAACAACTCGCGGCGTTGACCGGTAAAGTCTCCGATCTCGAAACCAGTCTTGCGACACAGCTTACGGCGTTGCGTGTCAGCGTCGCCAAAGATGTCGAGGGACGCGTCCAAGCGGCGACGGAAGCTAGCGAAGCCGCCCGAGCTGGAACTCAGCGAATCGATAAAGATGTCGCCGGTTTGAAGACGGACGCCGTGCGTATCGAAACTGAAATCGCGGCGGTGAAAACTGCGAACGACCACGTCGCTGCCGATCTAAAGGTTGCTCAAGACGAGACGCAGAGCCTCAAAACTGCGTTCGAGGGATTGAAAACAGCTGCCGCCAAGCCCGCAGACATCGCAGCTGCTGTTCAGCCTCTCTCCGATCGTACGGCTGCTCTCGAAAAGAGCGTGCAGGACGTCGTTCAGGGAGACGCCGTCCGGAAGGAAAGCGCCGAGCGCGTCGTGCTCGCACTCGAGCTGCAAAATTTGCGGCGTGCGCTCGATAGCGGGCAGAGCTTTGCGAGCCAGCTCGCGGACGTCAAGAAAGTCGCGGGCAATACCATCGATCTATCGGCTCTCGAAGCTTTGAAGGAAACCGGCGTTCCATCTCTTGCGGAACTCAACAAGGATTTCAGATCTGCTGCCGATCGCGCCATCGATGCCGACGCGGAGCCTGAGAATGCGGGTGTCGTCGATCGTCTTTGGGCCGGTGCAAAATCCATCGTTCGCGTCCGCCGCGTCGATCTCAAACCCGAGGACAAGAGCACAGAAGCGGCTGTCGGGCGTATGCAGGTCGCATTGAATGACGGGCGTCTGCCGGATGTGCTCGAGGCTGCCAAGGATCTCTCGCCGAAGGCACAGGATGCGGCGCGGCCGTTCCTCGATAAGGTTTCCGCGCGCGTCAGTGTGGATACCGCGCTTGCCAACCTCGAAGCTCAACTCAAGTCATCTATTGCGACCGGCTCTCAGCCGACGGCGAAGCCGTCGCCTTAATCATTCGAAGGGTTTGCGTCATGGTACGCCTCGTCGTCTATCTGGTCACGATCGCTCTCATCGCCTCCGGTCTCGCCTGGCTCGCCGACCGGCCCGGCACGTTGCAGATCGCCTGGCAGGGCTACGATATCGAGACGTCGGTTTTCCGCGCGGTCGTCATTCTGGCGGCGGCTGTGGCGACGCTCGTGTTCCTGTGGTCCATCTTTCGCGCGCTCTGGAACAGCCCGGCTGCCATCGGCCATCGCATGCTGCGGCAACGGCAGAAGAAGGGGCTCGATGCTCTTTCCGGCGGTCTGATTGCCATCGGCGCGGGCGACAGTGCCCTCGCATCTCGCTATGCGCTGCAGGCGCGCAAGACATTGCCGCATGAACCGTTGACGCATCTCTTGCGTGCGCAGTCCGCCGAACTTGCCGGCGATCGCGCCGCGGCGCGCCGCATATACGAAGCCATGCTCGCGTCGCCGGAAACGGAGCAGCTCGGCCTTCGTGGGCTTTTCCTGGAAGCACAGCGTGAGGGCGCAGGGGAAGCTGCCCGGCAATTTGCCGATCGGGCGCTCAAAGCCAATCCCAAACTCGGATGGTCGTCGACGGCGCTCTTCGAGCAGCAGTGCAAGCAGAAGGATTGGTCCGGCGCACTGGCGACGCTGGAACACGCCAAGAAGAGCGGCCATATCTCGAAGTCTGTCGCTGATCGCAAGCGCGCCGTTCTCTTAACGGCAAAGGCTGTCGCCATCGAGGACGATGCGCCGGACAAGGCGCTCGCCTGGACGCTCGAAGCGCACGGGCTCGCGCCGGACCTCGTGCCCGCAGCGGTCATTGCCGGACGTATCCTCGCGTCGCGCGGCAATACCGCCAAGGCCGCGAAGGTACTTCAGAAGACGTGGACGAAATCTCCGCATCCGGATCTTGCGGCGACCTACGCCTACGCCCGCATTGGCGACAGCACGCGCGATCGTCTCGACCGTGTGCGCCAGCTTGCGGCCCTCAATCCGCATTCGATCGAAAGCCCCATTGCCGTTGCCACTACGGCGACGGAAGCGCGGTTGTACGACGAAGCCCGCCGGGCCCTCGAACCGCTTCTTGCCGATCGTCTCACGCAGCGCGTGGCGATGCTGATGGCGCGCATCGAAGCCGGCGAGAATGGCGAGAAGGGGCGCGTGCGCGAATGGCTGGCGCGGGCAATGAACGCGGCTCGCGATCCGGCCTGGATGGCCGACGACGTCATTTCCGATCATTGGGAGCCGACGTCGCCGGTCGATGGCCGTCTCGATGCCTTCCAATGGCGCGTGCCGGTCGAGACGACGGACGGCAAGGGAAGCGAAATTCTCGCCAGCAAGATCGATGAGCTTATTGCGATCGCGCCGGTTGCGACGACGGACGATGCCGAGCGTTCCGAAGCCGGACGCCCCGACAATCCGGATGATGTGGAAAGCAAGCTGGCTCAGACTGACGGCGACATCGTCGAGGCTGAACCCGTCACCGTTACCGTCAAGCCCAAGGGCGCCGGAGGCGAGCCGACAGCTCAGTTTCCAGAAGCGTCATTCAACGGCGTCGCTCGTCCTCTGCCTGCTGCGGAAGACGCGATCAACGCGGCCCGGCGGGTGGCAACTCCGGATCGGGCCCCAGCCGTGAAGTCTGAGGCGAAGGTCTATGTCGCGCCTCGGGCGCCGGACGATCCGGGAACGGACCCCATCGAGCCAGAACTCGAACAGCCCGTGGCGCGTCGAAACTTTCGCACGGTCAACTAACGACAGCTCGACAGGGCGGCCTATCGGACGCCCTGTTCGGCCGAGCTCGCAGAGCGTCGCGAGCTGCGGCTTGTATCCGGAGCTTGCCCCGCTTCGATTGGCGCAAATTACTTCAATGGGACCGGTTCGGGTTCCCACTCGTTGCTGTACCCGCCGAACTTGTAACTGACTGAAATGCGCAGGGTGTCGATCGGGCCGAGGCTCGTCGCGATGTCGGATCCGCCGTTGAGTGCGGGAACATCGGCGATGAACCTGTCCTTGTTGAAATCGTAATGCAGATATTCGGCGGTCAGGACGATGTTGTAGGCGAAGAGCAATTCGAAGCCGCCGCCATAGACCGCGCCCATATCGTTAGAGTGGAATTTGATCCTTCCCGCGATCTCGTCGGCATCTCGAAAGGTGTAGTCGGCGTTGCCCCAGCCGACGCCGGCGGTGCCGAAAACCATCATGTTGTCGAAGATTGCGTAGCCCAGGCGTCCGCGAACGGTGCCGAGGCTGTCAAGTCTAGCGCTAGCGCTGTCGACGCCCGGGCCGCCATCGTCGAGAATGGAGGTTTCGTTTTTGCCCGTTCCCCACTGCCAGTCGCCCTCGACACCAACGACGTATCGGTCGAACTGGAAATTGTACCCGCCCTTCACGCCATACGTCGGATGGTCTCTGCTGCCGGAATGAAGCGGCGGATCGCCGCCAACGTGGTCGTCAAAGAGCGTGGCAGTCGGGCTGTCGAAAACTGCGCTTGCGATGCCGCCGATGTAGAACCCTTCGAATTGTCCGGGTTGGGCTGCTGCCGTTCCCCCGGTAAAAATCACTGCGATTGCTGCAATACCAAAGACTTTCACCATGACTAGAAATCCCTCACGCCAATAAAAGACGCCAAATACTGGGGCTAAGGGGTGCCTCGGGATTGATCCGTCTACAACTCAAACTGCGGTCGGCGCGCAACATTTCTGTGCATTGGTTGTTGAGCCAACGTCCGGGGCGTTCAAAACACGTGTTTGTCGGATGGACGAGTAGACGAAAGGCAACAACTGCCGAGAGCGATTCGCGCGACGTTCGACGGGGACACGGTCCCGCGCGAAGCTCGACACGGTTGCCATGTGGTCCGGTTCGCGATCCAGGCGCTATCTTGGGACACGTTCAAGCCGGACGACCAGCCGGCCGGAACCGGCTGCTTCCCTTGCCTTCCGTGCGGCGTTTTTGCCTGCATCGCTGTAATAAGGCGCTGTAATAAGGCGCTTTCAGAACAGCCGATTAGGGCTCTGCGGCCCTGTCTACCCCGGCGACATCGTTTGCAGCTTGCGATGTTGGAGTTGGTGCGCTAGGACGCTCGAACTCGATGCGCGATGCGCCTACTTCCGAGGTTCGTACGGGCCGATTGGCCGGAACCAAGGATAACGGCGCATTCTGTGCTTAGAGGGTGCGAGATGAATTTTCGTGCACAGGATATCGACAAGCATCGACCGGCTTTGTCGAATTTGATGCCGCTTTAGCTCAGCCGGTAGAGCACGTCATTCGTAATGACGGGGTCGCGTGTTCGAGTCACGCAAGCGGCACCATTAAATTCAATCGGTTAGCTCCGTCGCATCTCTTAAAGAATCCCACGGACACCGATTTAATCCCACCCTGATACCACAATTCTGCCGGTGCGATCTTGCCCGGTATCCGAATGATCCCGTGCTCCACGTTCACTCGCGAGCTTGCTTCGCAAGCCTTGTCGCCTAGCGGCTCCTCGCTCCTTCACTACGCATTCGCTCGCTACGCTCGCTCACGCTACCGGCTGAGCTAACGCGGCATTAATCGACAAGCAGCTGATCGATAAGCCTGAGGTATGCGTCTGTGGAGATCGCAGCCTTGACGGTCAAAGCAGCTGAAACGTCGGACCCCCATAGGAGGGGGGACGGGGCCACAATGGCCTCAGGAATTGCACCTCGAATCTTGCTAACAGAAATTCCGCGAATGGCAGGAGCTGAGAGCAATGACCAAGCCGACCACATTAAAAACGAATTGCCCGCACTGCAAAGTCATCAACGAAGCATTCTCCTATAGGCATACCTACACATTCAATGACGATCGACGCGACCTTGATGTTCTCTGGTTCGCTTGCAATTCCTGCCAGATGCCCATTTCGTTGGTTATTCAAAGATTGGGTACTCATATAACAGCGGTCAATGCGAATCGTTCGTGGACGCGGACCACACACGATGGACCCTATCGTGTGATTGCGATGTTTCCCGAGCAGCCTGAAGCCGGCATGGCTCCAGACTTTACTCCCGACAACATCGCTTCGTTTTTCAATCAGGGGTCTCGTTCACTCGAAAGTGGAGATTTCGATCTGGCTGGAATGGGCTTTCGCAAAGCCATCGATACCGCTACCAAAAAACTTATCCGTGAAATCAATCCGGAGGATTTGAATGCGCGCCTAGGCGACACGTTCGTCAAGCGTATCGAATGGCTTCATTCTAAAGGCAAGTTGACGGAGCAGATTAAAGACTGGTCGCACATCGTTAGACTTGAAGGCAACGAAGCCGCGCACGAAGAGGACCTTTACAAAAAGGAAGACGCCGCTCAGCTCCAGCACTTCACCGAGATGTTTCTCCAATACGTATTCACAATGCCCCGCAAGATCCAAGCCTATCGAAACCCGTCGACAGATTGATTGACCGAGGATTTTTCATGGCCACTTCCACGAAACTTCGCTGTTTTGTTATCTCACCTATTGGTGACGAGAGGACAGAAACAAGAAAGAACGCGGACATGGTTCTGGAGTCGATCATCAAGCGAGCATTAGAGCCCGAGTTCGAAGTTATTCGGTCCGATGCTTTCGGTCACTCGCAGATGATTACCAGAAACATCATCGATGCCATCACAACTTACGAGCTGGCAGTCGCTGACTTGACCACTCACAATCCAAACGTCTTCTACGAGCTTGGCCTTCGACACATGATGGAGAAGCCGGTTATTCCTATTTGCCGCGAGGGAGAGAAAATCCCTTTCGACAACATGGGGGTGAGTACGATCTTCTACGACATTAGCGACATTCACAGCCATAAGTCCGCTGCGGATAAAATCCGCGCTTGCGCGGCCACTGTCATGTCGGGCTCGTACGTCGTGAGCAATCCGGTCACATCAGCTCGTGGTGAAATTAAGCTAGCGAAGAGCGCGGATGATAAGGACCAAGTCATTGCAAATTTGAGCGATCGGGTTGGCGAAATTGAACGGCGACTCATAAAGGCGGCCGAGGGCGCGCGTAGAGCTAGAGAAATTATACAAGGCGACGAGGTCGAAAACATAATGGCGAAGATAAAAAATCTTACCGCGCGGCGCGAAGCCAGGGGAATGCGCAGCCAAGCAGGCAGCAACGATGGCTTCCCATCGATAGAAGAAGTGGTGGAGCTGCCGCCAGGAGGGCCGGAGCGATCTATAGGATAAGGACGATCCCAAGGGCGGACATCGAAACGCGCCCGGAACCGTCCATGTGGCCAGCCATGAAGTTGATAGGTCACCAAGGGTCACCAACTGGGACCCTGACTCTGGTTGCCCTGGTTACCCCCTATTCTCTACGTAAAGAATTTTTATAAATAAATATATATATTACAATAACTTAGCATATGGCTGGCGGTTTACCTAACCAGGGTCACCAAGGGTAACCAGTGGCTGGCTAGAAGGGTTGGTTACCCCTCCAGCAGTTGCCTTTTCAGGGAGCATGGTGTGCCACACGCCGTCGATCTGTTCGCTAACGAGGCCAAGAGCTTTTCTGACTCGCGTAAGCGTCCCGCCTCTGATCGATAGCTGCTCCATTGCCTTATCGAAATCACGAACCGCCATGGTCCCTGAGTTGCTCTCAAAAAGCTCACGGGTGTTTTCTATGGCGAGCTGAAGCTTACCGCCTTCCTTCCTCTGATAGAGCACCTGCTCTGCGCTGACGTTCGACGTGAAGTTCTCCCATTCAACGCGAGATGTCTTGATGTCGTTTGGGAGAGTGACGCCGACGATGCGACAGCTATAGGAACGGCTACTGGGAGCAACGTTGTTCTTAAGCGTCGTAATGGTCAGCCGCTCTTTGTCGTTCACGTCGGATGAGACAAGGAATGCAGACCGTGCAGCCGCTGCCCAGGCCCCCGATCCTTGCAATCGATCCAATGGCGAGTTCTTGTCGCTCTTGTTCAAGTGCATGACTATGACGACCGACAGTCTGAATTCTTGAGCCAACGCCGCTAGCTTCGAGGTGATGTGTCGAATGTCCGTCACGTTGTTGTTGTCGGACTTGCCAAGGTGTGCGGTGATTGGATCGACGATGATCAACTTAACATCGCCAATTTCCTCGATGGCCTTGCGCAATCGAGTATCGGTATCTCGACCGAGAACGAAGTCCTGGTCCTCGACAACGTAGCATCGTTCTTTTTTTGCGTTACAGGCGACCAGCCTCGGAGCGACGGTGTATTCAGAGACGTCCTCAGAAGAGAGGACGACAACATTCCCTTGCTCTGCTGTGTCTCCTGTAACGGGCCACTTGCCGCCGTTGCTGACGATGGAAGCAATGCCAAGGGCCATAGTGGATTTGCCGACACCCGGTTCGCCAGCAATAATCGACAATGACCCCTTTGCAAGGATGCCTTCCCAAAGCCAATCAACCTTTTCAGGTGTGATGTCCTCAAGCACTCGATACTTCAGCTTTCCTTTTGGCGCTTCCGGCTCAGGCTCCTTGCGCTGTCGAGGATTTTTGGCTGCCGCGATCATTGCGGATCGAAGCGTCTTCTCAACTCCATTGGAGCCGCCGCTCGTTTCGTCAAAGTACAGGCCGTTCTCCTTGGTCGCATTTCGCAATCCTTCGATTGCTTCCTCCGCGTTGATCTCACCTCCTGCCACCAACCGACCAATGGCAAACGTTGATTTATTTGCTTGATTGTTCCGATGGTCTGTCGTGTTGGACAGCTTCGCAATTTCTTGCTGTAGAGCTGACCTGCCGTATGGAGTGGTTTCGGCGTTATCGTTGGCAGGGTGGACGGTCAGCGAGCCATCGTCCTCATACTTCCGCGTCCCCAGATCAACGAGCCATGACGGAAGCTCAGCAATCTTCACCTCGTCGAGTCTGACAATCCATTCGTAAGCCGTGCCGCTTTCGTGCACAGACGGCGGAACCGATACGAGATGATTGTCGCCTAACAACTCGCCGTAGGGCAGTTCGGTGACGGACCTTAGTTTGCAGCCTGTCGGGCTCTTAAAATAGAAGTGCTTGCCCCGGCTGGTCTTGACTGTTGGGGTTAGTGGAAGCTTGATCTTTGCATCTTCGAACGCTTGCAAATCGTCCACATCCAGCACAACGACAGTGCTGGATGGACCAACTTTTATGCTGACGTTCTTTTCCGGGCCGTCCGAAAACCAGCTTCGCAGCTCATGCTGCTGAGGCTTGGTCTGCTGATCATACTTTCCCCAAGGCACAACGGGCTGCTTGCTCTTGAACTTCGTGGGTATGACGCAGAAACCTTGGTCCGCGAGATTGTAAATTTCGTTGAGAAAATTCGATGTCTTCGTTTGCATGTTAGGTGCTTACTCCACAATAAATCAAAAAATATCCGTCTATCGGCTTGCGTCCGCGTCGGTGATTGTCGGGCTTGCAGCCGCTTTCGATGAAACCAGAAATGTATCCAATGTCCTCTTTTGTTAGGTCCTCCTTTTCCAATCGATGAGTGTGCTCAACTCCGCACCCTGGGCATTTGACCACAACCAGATCGCTGGATAACCAAGGTCTGCTGTGACAGCGGAGAATAGGATCACGTCCTGGATAGACATCAGGCCGCTCCATCGGGTCGTTCCTCAATCGACATTGATGATCGAATGAAATCTCTGTCTCTACGCTTGCCGCCATTCTTGTGATTGTCCATCAGCACAAGGTTTGGGCGGCAAAGGTTCAGCGGGTTGCCGTCCTTGTAGCGGACCTTCATTCCCGGCTGAGCATCGAGCAACACACGAGCAACGCCGACCTTGCTGCCTGTGATCGAAGACGCAAGGACGTGATCCTTGCCAGGGGGCGTGAGCCAATTCGGGCTGAGCTTGATGTCATTGATCAGCGCGTCGTAGTCCGACTTCCAAAGGGAAGCGATCTTGTCTTCTTGTTTGTTGAGTGAAACGAGGATCAGCTCTTGGTTATCTGATGCAACAATCTTGGTCGTTCGCAAATTCTTTTTTGCCATTGAAAATTTCTCCAAAAATAATTGGACGGCGATGTCTCCAGAAAGGACCTCAGCCGGAAGCACCGCCGCTAATGGTGGTTATTCTTCAACCTCGGGCTTGCTAGCCTTCAGTTCGGACTCGAGGAAAGTCTTCTCGATAATCTTGTGTTCTTCGATCTCACGAGGCAGAGGGTCACGAGTGCCAGCAAGCTTTTCTTGCTCACGCTTCGCGCGCTTTCGCTCGATGATGAGAGAACCGTTCTCCTTAGCTTTGGGGTCGCCATGCTTGACGATGACTTGCTGCGCTAAGGTCTGACTTGTGAAGTTGCCCTCAAGCTCAGGCGGCAGCTTCGATCCATCGATAGTCTGGATGTACCAAAAGCCGTGACCTTGCTTCGTGTCGCTGCAAAGGAAGTGACCTTGGTACTCGTAGTAGCAAAGCCCGTCGCGCATGCCCTTCGGGGTGTTCGGCTCGATCTGAATAAGCTCTCTCGCTTTCTTCAGGACCGCTTCTTCAATACCAGTGACGATGAACTTCCCGTCTCGCTGATGATAGGTAATCTCAGACATTAGACTTCGCCCCCCTCTTCTTTGCCTTCGTCTTCTTGGGGGCAGTCGTGCCGTAAGATGATGCAGAGAGTGATCCTGGCTGAGACCCCTTTCTCAACTGCTCAAGTTGACTGGCACTCACGAACGGTCCTTCCTTGTTCAAAGGCACAACGTTGACTGTGAAGGTGAGGCCGTCTGCAATAGTTCGGGCAACTTCTTGATTGTTGCCGATAGCTTTCTTGATCGTCTTATCCATAAAAAATACTCCGAGTTTCGTTACGAGATTTTGCTGAAAAGAGTTCTGGCAATAACGAGCTTGAAATCTGTGCTCGTGTTGGCGACCCGCCTGAGCAGACCATCCGCTTCGAGTTCCGCAAACATTTGGAACTCCTTCTGCTCGATGTCCGTCAGGTCGGCGTAGTCACATCGCTTTAGTGTGTTGGCATCTTTGTATCGTGCCATTCAGTTTTCCTTTGCTGTTGAGTTGAAGTTGGGAGAAGCGCCCCAGGGCACGGCTAGAACCCTGAGGAAAGGACCGACTGCGCTTCTCGATGGGGGTTAGGCAGCCTTGGCTTGGATAGCCTTGGCCGTCATGCAAGCTTTGCAGCTTGAGTGCCTGCGGTCTTTGGAGTCAGGCCGGTTGTAGAAATCAGTGAGTGGTTTGCACTCACCACAAGCTTTGCAGGATTTCCGTAAAACCAGGGGGATGGGGTCATTTCCCTCGGAAGAAAGTTTTACGGCTGTAGGGGCCTCTAGCGGGCCTTCCTGAGCGTGTTTTCCGCCTGGGATCAATCTATCCCAGTTGGGCTCTAGTCCCTGCACAGCGCAGGTCGTGAAAAAGCCCTCGTGTTTCTCAAGCTGCGTTTGTGTCCAGTCCGGACCTGCGAGCTTGATCCAGGTATTCATTAGTCTGAGCTTCGTCCGAACATGCTCAGGGCTTAAGCCACTTGCCATGGCTCGTTCTCCTTTTCTGATTGTGGTTGGGATATGAGTCCGCCAGCGGCCGATAAGGTTCGGAGTCGCAAAGCGGCAATGGATGAAATGGATCGAGTTGTGGGGATACTGGCGAGCGAGAGGCTCAAGCCTGAGTCAACTGATTTGAAAATGCGCCGTCGAAGTTAGGCAACTATCTCGCACCTTCTCTTAATCAGTATATCAAGAGTAGGGGGGGTATGTCAAGTAAAAAATGCAACTATTTCCGTAGGTTAGCTCTGCGGTGAGTCAACTAATTGAGTCACTTCAAGCACTTAGCAGACTGAAAAAAACTGACTTTTTTTGACTGCTCTTAACGCTTGCGTCAGCTACCGCAGAGAAGACCTACAAACTTCAGCGTGACTCCCGCCAATCGAGTCTTGCGGCGTCCTTGAAAATCTCATTGAGATCTTTCATTCGAGCGCAGTCCATCATGTCCGCGCCGCGTCCTTCCAACTCCCTGAACCAAAGCGGGCGATCTCCGGTGCCGCCCCATACGAAGTTCTGATTGTTCGGATTCACGTAAAGTATTTGGTCGGAAAAGATCACCTGACTCAGAGTGTGGCCTTGATCAGCGCAAAGCAGGATCAACTGTTTCTTGATCTCTAGTCGTTCGTTTCTGATTGCTTGTTCTTCGGCGTTCATGCAGCCCTCATGCGTTGTTGCGTGAGGTAGTTTTAGCACGAGCCGGACACAGGCTGAATCCCAGAATCGCGAGAAGAATCAGAATTGAGGAAACCGTCAGCCAGCTGATCGCATCGGCACGACGTTGCTATCGCGAGCCTCCCGTTCTCTCCGCATATCTTCAAGCAGCAGGTCGTTTATGTGGTTAGCCCATAGTTTCAGGGCCTCCCGTCTTTCGTCGACAAATTCGAACCGCTGATAGATTCCGGTGAGTCCGCCAACCGCTGGACCAGAGATGTGATTGAGAATGCGCTCCGTTATGTGTGGAGCAATGCCGAGACCTGCTAAGCCGGTTGCACCTGTCCTACGCAGATCGTGCACCCGCCAAGGCGGTATAGGATTGCCGCCGTTACGCTTCTTGATTTTGGCATCGATAGCTGCCTTGGCTTTCGAGAAGCCCGATATAGAGAACTCGACACTCTCAATTTTCTTGGTTGTGAAGACGAGCGTATCGCCTGCCTTGTCAGCCATCGAATGGAATAGATTGACAGCCCAACCAGACAGATGAACGAGGTGTTCGCGCCCGTTCTTTGTCCGTGAGCCCGGAATAATCCACTCATGCTTGCGAGACAGATCAAGCTCGGACCACGGAAGCTGGGCAACTTCGTCTCGACGCTGAAGCGTTAGCAGTAGCAACTTGAAGTATGGCCCCCATGGATAGGGCAGGTCAGATGCGGCTGACCAAACCAAGACAAGCTCTTTATCAGTGAGCACCCGGTCCCGGTCCTGATAGCGTTCAGGTGGAGCGAGGCTGTCCATCGGGTCAATCGGGATGATGTCTCGAGATAAACACCACTTGAAGAAAGGACGCATGGCATTGAAAACCTGCCTAGCGCCTGACTTTGTGATGCGTTCCTTGTTGTCGATTAGCGCGGTGATGTCTTTGCGCGTGATGTCCCCAACAAGCGTTTCGCTACCAAGCTTTGGGATGACCTCGACATTGAAGCGTCGGCGGACCTCGTACCAGTATGCGCCTTTGGGTGGATTGGTGTTTGGCTTGGCGTGCTTCTCAAACCATAGCTGAAACACGTCTCGCAGTTTGCCGTTGGCGTAAGCCTCGTGCTGTTTGTTCTTCAATCTTCGCTTGTCGTTCTGCGGATTCACGCCTTCAGCAATTGATGCGATGAGCTTGAGGGCTTCCGTTCGTGCGGCGTCGAGATCCATCACCGGGTATTCCCCGAAGACGAAAAGTATCTGCTTGGCGTTGCGTCCACCCTCTCCGAGACGACGCTTGACCAGCCAAGACGCCTTGCCCTTGGGCGAAATTCGAAAGGCAAAACCCCTCAAATCCGCATCCCAAAGGGTAGCAACAACCCTGCTTCGGTAGGCTTTCTCAATAGCCTGTTTTGTGAGCTTCGCCATGGGGGTCAATTCGTTGAATTGTTGTTATATTTCAAATACTTGCCGCGCACTTCGAGTCTTCACAGAATTCCAGCTGTGTGTCACGACGAGCGATTTGTTGAGATAAATCAGCCGCTTAGCGCCGATGGTGGAGTGCGATGAGACGCAAACGGCGGCAACTTTTGCTACCACCTTAATACCACGATTTGCGGTTTGATACCACAGCAAACACTCAAGTGAACGGTGCGATTTTACCCGTAAGCTGTGGTAGTTATTTGGAATTGATCGGTGTAGGAGGAACACGAAAAGTGGGTTCGCACGTCATTCGTAATGACGGGGTCGCGTGTTCGAGTCACGCAAGCGGCACCATTGTTTTTCAAACACTTACCTTACATGATGATCGATCAGCCCCTTTTCTTTCGCGGTTTAGGGCGCGATTAGGTTCCGGTCTTTTGAGCGATCGTTGGCGCTTGCTTTAGAGCCAAACAGCACGGTCCGCACTGCAACTGCTCAGTCACCGACGCTGCGCAGCTACGCAAGTCGGGTTATGACATCCAAATTCGCGGGCAATTGCGCGGACAACGGCGGGCGTTCCGCCCTGAATCATTGTTCGCGTTTCCCGGAATTTGGCAGTGGTGGAGGGGCCGGTGAAGAAGGATGGCCCCAATGTCCAGCTTGATATCTACTCATTCATGACGACGGCCCCGAACGCTCACTCGGATTCGATCAATCACAAATGATGCCGGTGCTGCTTAGCGGAGAAGCGGACTTCGAGACGTAGCTCTCACGGTTCCCGGCCGAGGGCCTTCGCACTGCCGCGAAGCAATGATTCCACCGCGATGCGGATTGTGCAGTCGAGGTTTGAGAAGCAGGACCTGCTCGCCGCTTAGCGCCAAGCGGTGCCACCATGCTTTGCCGAACGCATACAAATGGCTCAATCGTTGTAGCCCCGGCTTAAGACCGCGAAAGATAAATTCGCTCTGCCTCACAGCATGGCGTTTGGGATGGCGATGCAGCGGTCGCTCAAGGCACACGGTGCTAGCGCCCACCCTTCATCCGCGAGGCGGGGGGCGGTTTAAATGCGATTGTCGATAGCCCTACGATAGCTTTTAGCTATTGCATCGAGAGCCCCAGAGCACTGTCGCTCATGATAGCAGGAGACTTCGCCGCGCATTGCCGCCGACGCTAACCACGCAGAACCTACAATCTCTCACGGAGGTATTTTATGCTCAACAAAAAGCTCGTTACAGGCATCGCTTTCGTCTTGCTATCTGCTGCTCCGGCCTACGCTGGTTGCGAAGATGAGTTTGACGCGCTCTCAAAGGCGATCAGCGGACCGGTCACGATGGGCGCCGGTCACCGCGCGGCCATGATGCGCATGGCGGTGTTGGGCTACGATCACTGCATGGCAGGCGACAGCAAATCGTTTGACGGCATTCGTGGCCAGATCATGGATGGGATTCGCCAAGGCCTGGGCAACTGACTGGCCAGTTGGAAAAGAAAAGCGAAACCCCGCCGTGAGGCTGCTCTCGTATCAACCGCAACGGCCTTTTGGCTGATGCGGTTGAGATTGGCCGCGACTCCTACAAGCCAATTACAGCCACCAAGATAGCAATCCGGTTCACGTTTTGGTGACGGCACGAAATCAGAATAATTTGCGGAATCTGCTTCCGAACGCGGAAGAGCGATCTCTGAGATCTCTGAGATCTCGACGAGGTTGGGATAGAACGCGACGTAATCCTTAATGATGCTCGACGGGGTCGCGTGTTCGAGTCACGCAAGCGGCACCATTGTTTTTCAAACACTCGCCCTGCAAATTGATGGATCGTGGCTCACGCCGCGCGACTCCTCTATTCGACGCATGAATGAAAGGCGCCGACTGCGCCGGTCAGCGGTCTCGGGGGACAATCGATAAGGACGATTTCAAATCGCGAGGTGGGATCGACCTTGAAGGCGTGCAGATACTCCGCAATGCAGAAGCGGATTTATTTTCAGATCAAGGTCCGCTGAGGCTATGCAGTAGTCCATGCGCATCTTGGTGATCGGGGCCTACGGACTGGTGGGCGGCTATGTAACTGCTCGCCTCCTCGGTGAAGGCCACGAGCTCGTCGGCCTTGGTCGTGAGACCAGTGTCGCGAGGCGTCGGTTTCCAAAAGCTCGCTGGGTGGACGCAGACCTGCGCGACATGAACGCCGGGCGATGGGCGGCGCTTCTGGACAGCATCGACGCGGTGGTCAACTGCGCCGGCGCACTCCAAGACAGCCCGCGCGACGATCTTCGAGCGGTTCACGTCCGGGCTGTGACTGAATTGGCCCGTGCCTGCGAGCGGCGCGGTGTGCGTCGGTTTGTGCACATCTCGGCGGTCGGCGTCGAGCGCGGCGAGGGACGTTTCCAGCACACGAAACATGAGGCCGAAGCAGCGCTCCGGGCCACGAACCTCGACTGGATCATTCTCCGGCCCGGCTTAGTGCTTGCGCCGGCAGCCTATGGCGGAAGCGCCCTGCTGCGGGGCCTTGCGGCGTTTCCTTTTGCGGTTCCGGCCATAAGGCCGGACGCCGTCGTTCAAGTCGTTTCGGTGGACGATGTTGCCCTGGCTGTGGTTCGCGCGCTCACGGTCCCAACAGCCGGATTCACGTGCGATCTGGTTTCTGCGGAAAGGACAAGCCTTGGCGACATCCTGCGCGCATTGCGATCATGGCTTGGCTTGCCGGACGCGCGCGTGATCGCCGTGCCTCCATGGGTCGCCGCTTTGACGGCGGGGGTTGCCGATGGACTAGCGTGGCTAGGGTGGCGAAGCCCGATGCGCTCGGCCGCAATGCGTCAGCTCGCGGGCGGCGTGACCGGGGAAAGCGATGAGGCGAACTCGCGTCTGGGTCTCTCGCCGCGCGGTCTAGTCGAGACGCTTTCGGGCTGGCCGAGCGGTGTGCAAGAGCGATGGTTCGCGCACTTGTATTTCCTCAAACCTACGATGCTGGCCACTCTGGGAGCGTTCTGGGCGGTCTCGGGCATCATAGGCTTCGTGAGTCATACCCGCGCAGCCGGGCTGCTCACCGGCGCCGGAATCCCCGCAGGTCTGGCTGATGCTTTTGTGATCGGCGGAAGTATCCTTGACCTTAGCCTGGCCTTCCTCGTCTCCATACGCGCTACTGCGCCTTTGGCGTTGCGCGCGATGATCGTAGTAACAGCCGGATATCTTTCGGCTGCCAGCGTGTGGGTTCCGGAACTGTGGGCCGATCCCATGGGGCCGCTTGTGAAAAGCCTGCCGGCGGCAGTGCTCGCGCTTGTTGCCCTGGCGGTGATGGACGAGAGATGACGCTTTATCTGATCCTCAAGACGTTGCACATCATCGGCGCGACCGTTCTCCTCGGCACCGGCGCGGGCATCGCCTTCTTCATGCTGATGGCTCACCGCACGGGAGATTCACGCCTAGTCGCCCACACGGCGGGAGTGGTTGTCATCGCCGACGGACTGTTCACCGCGACGGCCGTCGTGGTGCAACCGATCACCGGCGGCTGGCTGGCGCTGCTCGCCGGCTATCCGCTGTTCGACGGGTGGGTTGCCCTGAGTCTCGCGCTCTACGTCGTCGTGGGCCTCTTCTGGCTGCCGGTTGTGTGGATGCAAATGCGAATGCGCGACATCGCCCGTGACGCGGCCCAGAGAGCCGTGAGCCTGCCGCCCAGCTACTACCGTCTGTGGCGTTTCTGGTTTGCGTTCGGTTTCCCGGCCTTCGCGTCCGTGCTGGTCATCGTCTGGCTGATGATCAGCAAGCCCAGCCTGTAGGCGTTCGTCATCTCGCGATGCCGGCTGTCATGTTCGCGCGCGACGATCAGCAAGCCCGGATCGAAAGTTCGCCAGGGGCTCAATTCAGGAATCAAGATCAACGGCAGTCCAATATTCGGACTCTTGACGTCCCACTCATTGTCACGCCCTTAGCTATCGGATTAAGTTGCGCTGAGAATATCGGTGGGGGGAAGTGATGACGACTGTTGTTCTTTCGATTTTAGCTGTTTGCCTTTTCGTCATCTTTCTTAGTCTGAAGATCGTTCCCCAAACGGAAAATTGGCTTGTCGAACGCATGGGACGGTATAGCCGAACCTTGAGTGCCGGCGTTCACATCGTTACGCCGTTTATCGACCGCATTGCGCACAAGGAAAACATTCTCGAACGTCAGTTGCCGGTAAAGTCGGTGCCGAGCATCACGAAAGATAACGTTCAGATCGAGATCAAACTCGCCATTCTCTATCGCGTGACGGATGCGTCTAGAGCTTGGTATCGAATCAAAAATATCGACCAGGCGATCGAGACGATCATCACCGGCATCGTTCGAAGCACGATCGGCAATTCAGACCTCGACGATGTTCAGTCGAACCGTCGTGTGCTTTCAGACACGATCGAGGCTGAGATACAGCACGTCACCGAGGAATGGGGTATCGTTCTTACGCGGGTCGAGATCTTGGACGTTGAAGTTGATGCCGAAACAAGAACGGCAATGCAGCTGCAATTGAATGCAGAACGCACGCGTCGGGCTCTCGTTCGCGAAGCCGAGGGCAAGAAGCAAGCTGCCAATCTCAATGCTGATGCGGAGCTCTATACCGCACAACAACAGGCGCAAGCTCAACGCGTTCTGGCAGATGCGCAAGCCTATACGGTCAGGACCATCGCAGAAGCCATCAACAATGGCGGGGAAGCGGCGATAAACTTCGACATCAAGAAAATCCAGGCTGAGGCTGTCAAAACGTTAGGGACACAGCCTTCGACGAAGTTGATCCTTCTTCCGTCGGACTTGCTCGAGACGCTGTCTACTGTCGCAAGCAAATTGGTTTTGAAATGATGATGGATCTCCAGCCATACGAAGTGGCTCTAATCCTCGGCGTCGTGATCTTGGCGCTGGAGATGATAACCGGCGTGTTTATCTGCCTCAGTCTCGCGATTGGCTTGTTCAGCGTGGCGCTTACGGAATTTCTATCTCAGAATTTCCACTTGGAACGAGACGTCCTAATTTTTGCAGTCGTCGCGATGGGCGCCTTTATCGGGCTGCGTTTGATCTTTCGATCGAAGGGCGATGTGAAAACGGCCCGCGAAGACGTGAACGATTATTGACGCCGAAGCTGTCATTTGGTGTCGCGCAGCCGCGTCCATCAGCGGTCGGAGATCGGCTTGGCCGAACTTTACGCGCAGCGCGGGCCGGGTGCCGCGGGCTTTGTGTTTAGCGGCGCCAAACCTTTCGGTAATCCAAAAAAATACACGACGAGAAGCGCGAGTGGTTCAGCTTCAACCCGTTTGAAGTCCCTAACCGCAGAGACTGGATGCCGGCCGACGCGGCGTAAATCGTTCGCTGTCGGCCGGATTGACCGGAAGCCCTGGCGGCGGGGCCGAATTCGCCCCACTCGCTACCTCAGGCGGCGCGCCAGTGTTGCAGCTTCGTACTCTCCATTAGCGCCTCGGGCGCAACCCAGCCTCTCAGCACGGCTTGGCGTAGCCGTTCTGGCTCGCGAATGCCTGTGTCGGCTGCTTCGAACAACCGGTGGATCATATCGTAGACAGTGATCTGCAATTCACGGTCGGCAACCTCCGTCACAAGCCGATCGAGAACGCCATAAAACGAGTGAAGCTCTTCCGTTGTATAGCCGTACATGCGCATTGAATTCCCTCATCGCGATGACCCGGCACGCCCCCCGTTCCGAATCACGCCAACGAATGTGACGGAATCAGAATCGGATTCTGGGCGCTGTACTCTTTCGGACTCTCCCACAGGGAACGCACGGTTTTTTAACAGCTTTTCCTCGGACCTCGAATTTTAGCGGCGCTCATGATTTGGAAAGGTTTTCAATCCATTAGTTCGTTCATTGTTTTGCGTACCCAAACAAGAGGCGGTCATCTCCGGATGGCCGCCTTTTTGTTTTGGATCGGGTGGTCGCCGGGTGCGCGGGATCTGATGCTCTTGTAGAGGCAGCTTCCGTGCAGGCGCTTATCGTGCGGCTCGCAAGCGCTATGCAGGCACGAGCGTGAGGCTTTGCCGGCGGACCGTGTCACGAAGGTGGCGTCAGCGCCCATGGGTTCCAGCGGGTGCTCCGCTAGTATCCGTCTTCTTCCTCGACGCGATAATTGTAGGGCATGTTCCCGCAATATTCGGCGGCTGCCCTTTGCGCGTCGTCCCAAGTCTCAAACGCGCTGCCTATCGTCTCCGAGCCGCCGCCGAAGCATCCTTCGACGTCGTTCCGGCAGTTCTCACACCACACGATGACTTTGAATTTCTGCATGTTGGCTTCTCCCCGATAGAAAAGCCCCACGGCGCTGCTCCCATTCGCGCGCAATTTTTGCAGCCTGAAACGTGAGTAGTCTTTGTCGCCCGACGGCAACATATAATACTGCTTTGCGCGTGTTTTCTTCGCGTTATGGTCCGATGACAGACTCGGATTGAGGCTACCATTTGGCGAGGAGACTAAACGTGACCGGGCCGTAACACTTCGCGCGAAAAGTGGGGCGGCTCTTCGGCAGGCATCGCAGAGATGCGCATAAAGTCACATCAGTAGGCGGCGAACTCCGCACGCCACAATCTGTCTGTTACGATCTGTTGCTGCGCTGGCGGCAACATCTGCTTCGGGGAGCCAAACGCCGTGAATTCCAGATCGATTGCTGTTCTTCTTGCCTTGGGTTCCGTCGCCGTCCATGGGCGCGCTGAGGCCTGTACGCTCAACGAGATACAGAAAGCGGACATGCGGCTCGGCCTTTGCAGGCAGCAAGTTGGCATAGCGACCGGTTATGCGTGCACGACGCTCGTCATGCGGTCGCAAGTCGCCGACCAATTCCAGCAGATCGATTTGGCGCGGCGCTGCGGTTTCAACGCAGAAGCCCAGAAGCTCGAAAAGTACTACGACGAGACGACTCCGCTGATCGCCAAACTTTATGAGTGCATCGATACGGCGATCGATCGCCCGACGGTCGAGAAGCAGGCGAAGGAAGAAGTCGACAAGGCATTGTCGAAGCTCGCGCCCGGCTGCCCGAGCGAGTTGAAAGAGAAGATGGCGAAGCGGCTGCCAACGCTCATCGGCATCGATCAGAAATCGCTTCGCGACATTCAAACGATCGCGTCGCAAATAGGGTTGACGCCCAATTAACGGAGCAAGATGAGTGCTTTTCGCGCTCACTCAGACGCGGGTGCTCAAGAGTTTGTTGACCTTACTTTTGCTCGGGTCGCCGCAAATTAACGGCGTCTTCTAAGCTCCTCCCTTAATGCAAGTCGTGAGTGCATCTGGGAGAGCCCCCTTGTCCTACAGAATATATGCCGCCGCGCTGCTCGCGGCTTTGAGTTTTGCCGTCGCCACGTCGGCTGAAGCACGCCATCGCCGGTGTGATTTCGATCCCTACGGTTATCGCGCGCCGAGCCGCTGGTGCGGTCGTGAGGGCTGGGGTTTCTATCCGGCTTACGGGTTCTACCCTGCCGGTAGCTATTACGCGCTGCCGCGCTATCCCGTTTATGCTGTTCCGGTTCCGGTGCCTGTTCCGGTTCGGGTTCGCGCGTATCCAACGACCTTCTGCTACTTCGACAACGGATACGATTTCCGTCCGCGCCGGGTCTGCGTGCCGGCCTGGTGAGCTAGGCCAGGCACGTTTTTTCGATCGCTCGGCTTAATCGCCTGGGGCTTAGCGGAAGCGCAGCCAGTCGAGAGGGCGGGGCCCGCGGCAGAAGCTGCGGTGGTGCAGATAGTAGCAGCGGCGGCCGTCGTAATAATCATCTCTAGCGAATGGGTCGCCGGCGTAGGTGTAGAATCCGAAGTGCGGGCCGTAGGGCGGTCCGTACCTGTGGTAACCGAGGCGGAAGGGCTGACATCCATCGCACCGGTGCCGGAAATGGGCATCGGCCGACGGCACAAGCGTCGCGAGACCCAATACAAAGCTTGCGACGCCTACAAACTTCAACATGCGGTGCCTCTCATTCGTCTGTCTACCCCCTTTTTTAGTCGCCGTTTTCCGATAGGGATGCAACGGCGACCGCGGGACTTGGCAAACGGCGCAACGCAAAGGTCGTCTTCATTTGATTAAACCGTGAATCTCGCGGTTGATGAGTTCACTGCAACCCTGGCGCCGACGGGTTATGAGGCGGTGCCGTCCCTTCGGGGCCGCTGCCTTGTTCGCCGGAACTTGCTCCGCCCCCTGAATCCGCTGGCAAGCTTATATCCGGGGGTGGCTGTTTCTCGATGGGCACCTCCGGCGAGGTCGGCGAAATCTCGGCATTCTTTTCGCTACCCGGCCCAACCTTGCCGGGCTCGATGCTTTGAGCACCGCCTGGCGCATTTGCAGGGACATTGTTCGCCGACGGCTCAGCGCGCAGCGGCGAATTCAGGACGACCGCGGCCACCAGAGCGGTGCCGGCGAGAATTCTCACCCTCATGAGGACATGATCCTTCCGTTGTTCCATGCCCGTGAAACGCATGGCCCAACTCGCGTGTTCCCCACTATTCGAGGTCTCGTGAACCCTCACCCCTTGTTGGGTGGATTGGGCCCGTTCGAGGATGACGGTGCCGTCGAGGAATTCGGCCGTTCCTTGACGTTGACGCGGTCGCCATCGACGATGCCATCAGGAGCGCTTTCGATCACCCGATCTTCCGGAGCGAGGCCCGACGCGACCTCGATCGTCGCCCCCATATCGCGGCCAATCGTGATCGGCTTGAGGAGCACCTTATCGTCGGTGCCAACCGTCGCGACACGTAAACCCGCCTTATCGAATAGGACGGCGCTCGCGGGGATGACCAAAACGTCGTGCTTGTCGCCGACCGTCAAATGAACGCTGGCGTAGGCGCCCGGCATCAGCTCACCAGCGGCGTTGTCGACGACGAGCTGCATGCGCGTCGTGCCGGACGCGACATCGACGGCGCCGGAAGAGGCTTCGACCTTCGCTTCGTACTTCTTGCCGGGCCGCTCGGGGACAGTCAGCACGCCGACCGTGCCGTTCGGAATCATCGGCACGTACACCTGGGGCACGTTCACATAAAGCCGCAGTTTATGGACGTCGGCGACCACGAACATTTCCGAGCCGGTGGAGCTGCCGACGTTGATCAAATTTCCAACGTCGGTATTGCGCACGGTCACGATGCCGTCGAACGGCGCGATGATGCTTTTGTATTGAGTGAGTGCCTTCAGCCGATCCACGTTGGCCTGCGCCGACTTCACCAATGCGTTCTTCGACTCGAGGTCGGACAGCTTTTCATCGGCCTGCTGGTGGGTAACGTAGCTGTTTGGCAGAAGCGCCTGAAAGCGTTGGTTGGTGACCGCGGCGAGCGCTGCGTTGGCCTTCGCGTTGTTCAGATCGTACTCTGACTGAGACAATTGCTGATCGAGATCGGGTGCATCGATCGTCGCGAGCACATCTCCCGTTTTTACCCGTGTGCCGATGTCGGCGTTGCGGCTCGCCACGTAGCCGCTAACACGCGCAAAAAGTGCTGCCTGATAGTAGGCGTCCAGGCGGCCCGGCAAGTCGAGCAAGCCTATGCTCTGCTGAACGGCCGGCGTCGAAACGGCGACGGTCGGAATGGCGCGCGTCGCAGATTTGTTCTTCAACTGAGCAACGCTCTGTTCGCGGCTCGTGATGCCGGTAAAGGCGAGAAAGGCTGCGCCTGCGATGAAAAGGAGAGCAGCCAACGGCATTTTCCAGCGCGATCGCCGGGCTGTGCTAGCTGGATTTCCTGCCATATTGGATGGTTGGCTCGCTGACGGTTTCTCTTGCCGATTTTCTTGCCTGTTTTCTGGCGGCTTCACCAACGGCTCATGCTGCATGAAACTCTCCAGGGGTTGCACCTTGCGGCGACGACGAGCTTGCGGACTTCCGCCGGTGCATCAGGCTGAAAATAATTGGCACAATGAATAACGTCGCAGCCGTCGCGAACAAGAGGCCGCCGATCACCGCGCGGCCAAGTGGGGCATTCTGTTCGCCGCCTTCCCCAAGGCCCAATGCCATCGGCGCCATGCCGATAACCATGGCAAGCGCCGTCATCAGGACGGGACGGATGCGGACAAAGCCGGATTCAAGCGCGGCCTGGATGGGATCGCCGTGCTCTGCCAGCCGCTCCCGTGCGAAGGTGACGACCAAAACGGCGTTCGCGGTCGCGACGCCCATGCACATGATGGCTCCGGTCAATGCGGGCACCGATAGCGTGGTTCCCGTGACGAATAGCATCCAGACTATGCCGACAAGAGCCGCGGGAAGCGCCATGATGATCACAAGCGGATCGCCCCAGGATTGAAAATTTACGACGATCAATAGGTATATGAGCACGATGGCGCCGAGGAGTCCGAACAACATTCCAGTATAGGCACTGTTCATTGTGCGAACTTGGCCGAGGAGCACCGCTGTCGCGCCTTTCGGGAGATCGGCTTTGGTGGCGTCGACGATGTTCTGGATGTCGGCCGCAACAGCGCCGAGATCACGGCCTTCGGTCGTCGTGAGGATCTGCACCATCGACTGGATATCGTATTGCGAGACGACGGCGTTGCTCGTCATGCGATCGACACTGGCAACGGCTCCGAGAATTTGAGGCGCCGGTGCGCCGTCGGCGGTGATCGGCATGTTCTCGAGAGACCTCAGCGAGTCGATCTTGTACTGCGGTGTCTGGATGACGATCGGGTAGGTGACGCCGTTCGTCTTGTTGAGCCAGTAAACTGGGTTGACCTGACTCGTGCCGGCGAGGCTCGTGCTCAAGCTTGCAGTCACGTCGCGCTCGGTCACGCCGACGTATTGCGCGCGCGAGCGGTCTACATTCACCTTGAAGCCTGGGTTCTCTCGCGATTGCTGAATGCGGGCGTCGGCGACCCCCGGGATGAGTTTGATTTGCCGCAAAATCTTTTCGGCATAGTCGAAGTTCGGGCCGAGCTTCGGTCCTCTGATCTGGAGATCGATGGGCGTCGGCGCGCCGAAGTTCAAAATCTGGCTGACGATATCGGCGGGCAGGAACGAAAAGGTCGCTCCGGGGAAGCGCTTCGGCAGTTCATCGCGCAGCTCTTTGACATATTCGGGCGTCGGGCGATGGCCCGGATTGAGCGCCACCTGGATATCACCGTCCTGCGGCCCGATCATGCCAGTGTTGTTATATGACGTGTTGATGCCGCTGACCGGCATGCCGATGTTGTCGACCATGGCGCCGAGGTCTTCCGGCGCGATGATTTCACGGATGGCATCTTGGATTTGCGCAAACTTTCGCGCGCTCTCCTCGACACGCGTGCCGATATCGAGCCGCACATGCATCAAAATCTGACCGGAATCGACCCGAGGAAAGAAGTTGCGGCCGAGATAGGGTACCAGGAAGAACGATGCGCCAATAAATCCGAACGAGAAAATCAGAACGATCGTTCGATGTGAAAGCGCGCTTTCGAGAAGGCCGTGATAGCCGATACGCATTCTCTCGAAGCGATGTTCGAATGCGCGCTGAAAGAGAAGGAACGGATTGCGGGTGGGCCTCCCGTGTCCGTCAGGATCGTGCGTCTTCAGCAGGTACTTTGCCATCGTCGGCACCAGGGTGCGCGACAATATGAAGGACGCGACCATGGCGAACACGACGGCTTCCGCCATGGGGACGAACAGAAACCGCGCAACGCCTTCGAGGAAGAACATCGGGACGAAAACGATACATATGCAGAGCATCGAAACGAATGCGGGCGTCGCGATCTGATCGGCGCCGTCGAGGATGGCGGTCTCGACGTCCTTTCCTTGCTCCAAATGGTAGTTGATGTTTTCGATCGTCACTGTTGCTTCGTCGACGAGAATGCCGACGGCCAACGCCAAGCCGCCGAGCGTCATGACGTTCAACGTTTCTCCGAGCGCCGAAAGCATCGCCACCGATGCCAACACGGCCAGCGGAATCGAGGTTGCGATGATGATAGTCGAACGGACACTCCCCAAGAAAAGAAGGATCATAATGCTCGTCAAAGCGGCGGCCAGAACGCCTTCGTGAATGACATTTTGCACGGCCGCGCGGACGAAGATCGATTGGTCTCCGAGTAGCGATATCGTCAGCGCATCGGGAAGCCCCGGCTTGATCTCCTGAATTTTGTCCTTGACGCCTTGGATGATGGCGAGCGTCGACACCGCGCCGTTCTTCAGCACCGACAGCAGGACGGAGCGGTTGCCGTTGACGTGCACGATGTTCTGTTGCGGAGGGTTGCCGTCGCGGACGTGGGCAACATCGCGGATATAGACCATTGCGCCATTGACGGCCTTGATCGGCAAGTCACCCAAGGCGTTGATGTCGGACGGCGCGTTGTTCAGCTGCATCGTATATTCGGTGCTGCCGATTTTCTGGGTGCCGACCGGATTTATGAGATTCTGGGCGCCGAAGGCATTCGAAACATCCTGCGCGGAAAGGCCCTTCGCATGGAGCGCCGTGTCGTCGAGATCAATCTGGATCTGGCGTGTCTTGCCGCCGAAGGGATAGGGGACGGCGGCTCCGGGCACCGTCACGAGCCGTGTGCGGATGTTGTTCAGCGCGAGGTCGGACAGGTTCTGTTCGGTCAAGCCGTCGCCGCCGAGTGCGAGCTGCACTATCGGTACGGTCGAGGCGCTATAGTTGAGAATGAGCGGCGGCGTCGAACCGGGCGGCAACTGCTTCAGGAGGGTCTGCGATACCGCTGTCACCTGCGCGTTGGCAGTGCGGATATCGGCGCCCGGCTGGAAGAAGATCTTGACGACACCGATGCCGTTATACGAGTTCGCCTCGATATGTTCGATATCGTTGACGGTCGTCGTTAGGACGCGCTCGAATGGCGAAACCACTCGGCCCGCCATCTCATCGGGGGGCAGCCCCGTATACTGCCAGACCGTTGCGATGACCGGGATGCGAATTTCGGGGAAGATGTCGATCGGCGTGCGGACAGCTGCCAACGTACCCGTGAGTAGAATGAGGAGCGCCAACACGACGAATGTGTACGGCGACCGCAGCGCTATACGCACCAATGCAGCCATGCTTCAGAAATCTCCACATCGCTGGCTAGAATTCGAAGCCATCTGACGTCTCAGCTACAAAACAGGACGAGGCGTCGGTTTCGTCTGTTGCCACACATTACTTATCGGCGATGCTGGGCGCGGTTCAATTACAGACCGCTACCTTCATCTACGCTCGTTAACGGAGACACAAATCAGTTGCCCGACCCGCAGAAATGGGTGTCTACGGCTCATCTGTCCAATAGTATGTTGGGATGTTATTGTTCTGGTTTATAGATTAATCGGATATGCCGGATGGATCTCAAGCAACTTGAACATTTCGTCGCTGCCGCTGAAGAGCAGCACTTCACGCGGGCTGCGCGCAAGATGAATATCGTCCAATCCGGGCTTTCGGCCTCTATTCGGTCGCTCGAGCAGGAAATGGGCGCACCGCTGTTCGTCCGCACGACGCGGCGGGTGGAGCTGACGGTCGCCGGCCAAGTGCTCTACGAGAGGGCTTTGCAGATCATAGCCGGCGTAAGAGACGCGCGTCGCGCGGTCGCGGCTATCAGCGGTTTGGAGCGGGGCTCACTGAGCATCGGGACGTGCGCCAGCCTTAATGCTTTTTTCGATCTCCCGCTCTTGCTCGGAGAGTTCCACGCGCTGCACCCGGATGTCGAAATTCGCCTCTGCCACAGCACGGCGGCGAAGCTTATGGACAAGGTAAAGGATGGCAGCATCGATTTGGCGTTCTTGCCGCTCTATGAAAAGAGCCGGGAAATCGTGTCGATGCCGATCGCGTCGGACCGCCTGATCGTTGCCCACCCTTTGGGTCATCCGCTGGAGGGGCGGGAAAGCGTCTCGCTTCACAGCCTCGCAGGCGAGACGTTTGTCGACTTTCAGCTCGATCAGGGAACGCGACGGATCGTCGACCGCGCATTCGCCGCCATCAACGTCTCGCGCAAGACGGCGCTCGAGGTTGGCGATGTGCAGGTCCTGCTCGATCTCGTCGCGCGAGGCTTCGGCATCGCTCTCGTTCCGTATACATTCGTCATGGCGCGGGCCGCGCTCTCGACGACGCCGAAGATCGGTATTACGGCGCTCAGAAAGCCCGGGATCCGATGGGAACTCGTCGCTGCATTCAGCGGCCGCGCGGGGGCGGCGCAATCGCGCAATCCAGCCGTCGCGGCTTTCACCGGAGTCTTGGAAAGTGTTCGCTCGGAGAAGATACTCTTCTGAGCGTGGCTCGGCACTGGCGACTGCTACACAGAACTCGCGAGATAGACGTAGTAGGCCATTGCGGCGACCATTGTGGGAACCGCTACGATGTGGAGGAAGATCAGTCCCGTTTTCAGCCAGCGGATCGGTTCGACCCTCTTGTTCTCGCGTGCAATCGTGATGGCGATGATCACGCTCAACATGAAATAGGTGAACAGGAACATTCGATCCGAGAGCGTTTCGATATTGGCGTCGATCTTCGGTAGCGCGAGATACAACGCGACAGCCGACAACAATGCTGTGACCTGTATCGTCACGATCGCCTCGAAGTGATGCGTCGAGATGAAGATCGACAAATAAGCGATGATCAGGATGAAGGCCAACGGCACGACCACCCTGAGAAAATAGTCCGTCGTTTCGCGTTTCATGAGCCAAGCGAAGCTGGCTTTATAGAATGGAAATACGCTCGGCTCGAGTGTTTGCGCGTCGACTGTGCGAACGAAGTCCACGTCGTATCCAACATACTGGTCCCTGGCGTCCCAGCCATCCACCTTCACCACATGGTCTCGAACCTGCTGCGGCGGCGGCTGAACGATGAACGGCGTGGTGCCGGGCTTCGGCCGCAGGTCGATCGAAAAGCGCTGCGTATCGAAGGGATAATTTCTGAGATCCGGCGCGTATACGAATTTACCCGTCACCTGATAGATTTTCATGTGGTCGGGATAGGCGGCGCTCTGGCCGCCGTCGTGAATGGCACGGACGGTGATCTGACGTTCGTTGGAGCCGGGCTCGAGATAGGCGTTGGCGAACTCGATCTGCTCGATCGAGGCGCCGCTCCGGTCGTTCATCGATAAATAGAAGTCTGCGAAGAAGGTCTTTTCGGAGTCGTCGATACGTTCGGCATGGATGAGATCTATGTCGGCGTAAAGCGTATCGATCCGTTGCAGGCTCTGATCGCGCAGGTGAAGGAACTGTATCGGTGCGAGCTGCGCGCGGCTGCGGCCGCGCGGGAGCATGACGATCAGCGGTGTCCGGGCTGCGGCGCGCGATGCCGGCTGGAACGACCAATTGTCAAAGCGTCCTTTGAATATCCCGCGGCCAGAGGCGTAGCCGGTCTTCAGCTGGTTGACGATCAAATTGCGAACATCGGGTATCTCAGCGGTGGTTTCCGCCGATCGCGCCGCTTCAGCGATCAGACTGACGATATCGGCGTATTGTGCACCGACCGACAACGCACGCATGTTGGGAATATCGAGAACGTTGAGGGGAATGTCCTCGTCTCTCGGCTTACACGTTGCGTCCTTCCAGCCTGGCGCGCTCGAATTTTTTGCGCCTTCGAAAATCCATTGGCTCGGATATGGTGTGCTCGAAATAAGCTCGCGCAGTCTCTCGCTGTAGCCGTCGGGAAGCTCGTTCCAGGCAAGCTGATAGACATCGTTCGCGTAAGCTTCCGCGCCTTGGTTCGTGACCGAATCGACGCGGCCGGTGACGAATAGCGGCGGCGTAAAACCAGCGTCCTGAAACTGCTTCACAACGTCTTTCATGCGGTCGCCGCCGACTGCGAGGAAGACGATCCCGACATTCTTCGATTTGAGATCCGCGACCGCGGCTGCGACTTCACTCGGATCGAGCTTGTCGTTTGTAAGCTGCAGCCGATGATCGGCGACGAGTCCTCCGCTCAAAAACTCTTTAAGGCTGTCACTGAAATTGGTGCTTCCAAGTAAGGACTGGATTCCGATGAAAGCAGGCCGCTCGAAATGCGCCAGTTTCACAAACTCGGCAATCACCGGCATGCGCTCCTCGTCCTCGGATGCGCGTGTCGTGAAGACGTTGGGGTAATCCTTGATGAGGTCTGTTACCGATATGTCGGACATGAACGGAATGCCGCTCGCCTTCAGGTCTTTGCCCTTTGCGTCAAGTGCGGCCTTGGCGCGGGTCGCGTTCGATATGCCGATCATCGCAATCGTCTGAGGGTCAGCGATGGCAGTCGCTAAATTCTCAATCGTGCTCTGCGGCAGGCGCTGATCGTCGAGAAAGTTCACAACGACCTTGCGGCCGGCTATGCCGCCGTCCTGATTGATGCGGTGTTGGGCGAGCGTCGTAAGGCGTTTGATCGCCTTCAATTGTCCGCCGTCGTAGCAGTCGTCATTTCGCGATGTGACGAAGATCTGCATGACGAGTGGAGGGCGCGCTGCGGCTTCCGCTTTATCCATGGCTTGCGCTATTGATGGAGCGAAGGCGCCCGTGGCAATCAACGAGGCGCCGCAAGCGGCAACGGCATGCACCACCGACGCACGACGACGCACGTTCGCGCAAAACTCAGACAAAACTGATCTCACGTTTCCCACCCGCTACTAGTTTGAGCATCCGGCATGCCGGACCGTCCAAATTCCCCGTTGCTGCCCGTTGGCGTTCCCGGCCCCAAAGCGCTTATAAAGTGCTTATAATGGCTTGGCCCAGAGAGGGGTATGAATTTGGTTTGTGTTGGGCGTATTCAGGGTCGGCCGCCGCAATTGCGGAATTGTCATCGACTTGTCTTTATAGAGGACGCCCGGGATCCGGCTGCGGGGGGTAAGGGTTATCCGCCTTGCAGGCGGGCAGGGGTTTCCCTAGTTTCAGGTCCGCACCATTGGAAGCACGACGGGTTCGACTTAACAGATGCAGAAGAGTTCGGCGTCATGGCGTTCACTGCTTTGGCCATGGCGCTCCCCCGCTGATCCGGACGACGTCCGGCAGGCGCGTAAAGCCGTCGCGCACTTAAAGCCGGCAGTTGTCATCACCGGCGGGGCGAGCGGTATCGGACTGGCACTTGCGCAGCATTTCATCGAGGCCGGGCATGAAACGGCCATCGCCGGGCGGACCCAGACCAAGCTCGAAGCGGCGGCCGGGCATCTCAAGTCGCGCACCGGTGCATCGGTCACGACGATCCATTGCGATGTCAGTCAGAGCGATGCGCTGGACAAGATCACCGCTGGCCTCGGAGAGGCCCGGCTTTATCTCGACGTGCTCGTCAATAATGCCGGGATGGGGCTCGCCGGACCGTTTCTCAGCCATTCGCAGGCTGATCTTTCGCGCCTCATCGCGATCAATATCGAGACCGTGACGCGTCTATCGCGGGCGGTGCTGCCCGACATGCTGGCCCGTCAACGTGGCGGTGTTTTGAACGTCGCGTCGCTCGGGGCGGATGTCCCCGGACCGAACCAGGCGGCTTACTACGCAAGCAAATCATATGTCGTTTCGCTGACGGAAGCGATCGCCAGCGAATACTCCGGGCAGGGGGTCAGGATTTCCGCTCTGCTGCCGGGGCCGGTCAATACGGCCTTTCATGAAGAAATGGGGGCGGAACAGTCGCTCTATCGTTGGGTGCTGCCTTCGATGTCGGCCGATCGCGTCGCGCGGAGCGCTTATCGCGGCTTCATGTTCGGCAATCGCGTGATTGTGCCCGGCATATCCAATATTTTCTTCTATCTCGCGCTCAAGGTGTTGCCGCACACCGTCACTGTGCCCCTTGTTTACTGGCTGTTGCGACGGCCAAATATTTAAGACAGCATTAAGATGGGCGCTGAACGTGGCAATAATTGCGGACGTTTGTATTATAGCAACCAATTTCGCGCTAAGTGTATATGGGCTCTGGAATGAGGTTTCGCGTATCTGGAGTTCCCGACGCGGCTGCGCTCAGCGGGTTGAACGGGCTCCTTCGAGCTCGATGGGACCGGCGCGTGGCCGCGCTGCATTCGACGTGACGACGGCGCAGCGTGCGAACGCATTTTGCTAACGTCACGCTGCATCGATCAAGCCGCTGCCATCACTTCTGCACTTGCGCCGACTGTCGTGCCGATGCTCTCTGCAACGCGCGCAACGAAGGAGCGGGTCTTTTCCACCACCACATGGCGCTCCTTGTCGAGCGTGACCATGTGATAGCTGTCTTCCAGTACGACGAGATCGACCGGTGCGGTGAGATTGGCCTGCACGTAAGTGGCATTGTTCAAATTTGCGTAGTCGTCCTGGCGCGAATGGACGATGAGCGTGGGCTGAACAATTCGGCCAAAAAGCTTTTTCGCGGCTGAGACAAGGCGGCGATGCTCGAGCAGCATGGCGCCGGGCGTGCCGACCGTTCCGAGGTCCGAGCCATCGGACGCCGCGAGTGCGGCTCGAACGAACTCACGCACGCGCGGGCATTTGATGCCAAGCGATGCCGCGTCGGGAAACTCCATCAAATTCGCCATCCAGCGGGCGCGGACGAGCGAAAAGAACTTCGTGTACCAGGGCATCGCCCAGCCGTTGATCCACAGCGTTGGCGAGAAGAGCGCGACGCCCTGAACCTTGTCGCGGTTGTTGGCTGCGAGATGGAGGCCGATGATGCTGCCGAGGCATAGGCCGCCGACGATCACCGTATCGCAGTCTTTACGGATTTCGTTGAGCGCTGCTTCGGCGCTCTTATACCAGTCCTGCCATGTGGTGTTGACGATGTCCTGACGTGTGCCGCCGTGGCCTGCGAGCGTTGGGCAATGCACCGTGTACCCGGCGCGGGCGAGACCCATGGCGACGAAGCGCATTTCGGCGGGTGTGCCGCAGAGACCGTGGATCAGCAGTACTCCGACTTTTCCGCCCGCGATGCGATACGTCGTATCCTTAGCAGCCGCGGGGGTTAGCGAGGCGGCGGGCGTCAACTTGGTGATTTCGGCGGACATGGGCTCGTCTCCCTGTGGTCTTCGGGACGAGCTTTAGGTTCGGGGTGGACGGCGGTCTGTTCCGCGGGCGACAAGCCGATGGGGAGGCAAGGGAAAATCCTGCGCGATGAGTTCCCGCGGGAACAGGGGCGGCGGATGTCTCGGCGTGCCGGCGGCATCGACAAGCGGCAAATCTGATGGCAGAGGGAGCATGCGCGGGGGCGGGCGCGGTTCTTCGGAGAAACCGTTAACAACCGCGTTTAAAGTTGAAGCGCTGTCATCGCGTCCGCTGGAGCAACGCGCGGCATGCTAATGACATCCAAACGTCAACAAAAAAGTGGGCTCTGCGCCAAGCCCATCAAGGGAAATTGGGAGCGCACGTGCACCAACCTGTCATCGCCGCGACCGGGATCTACGTCCCGCCGTACAGCATTTCGAACGACGAACTCGTTACGGCCTTCAACGCCTATGTCCGCGAGTTCAACTCGGTTAACGCGTCGGCCATTTCTGCTGGAGACGTCGCCCAGCTGTTGCCGTCCTCGTCGGAGTTCATCGAAAAGGCATCGGGCATCAAGTCCCGGCACGTCGTGGACAAGGACGGAATACTCGATCCCGCAATCATGCGCCCGCATATACCCGAGCGGCAGAACGAACAGCTTTCGGTCCTTGCGGAAATGGCGGTTCATGCTGCGCGCGACGCAATCGCTAATTGGGGCGGCGATATTCGTGACATCGGCGCCGTCATTTGTGCGGCGTCGAACATGCAGCGGCCTTACCCGGCGATGGCGGTCGAAGTTCAGAACGCCCTCGGGATCAGCGGCTTCGCTTTCGACATGAACGTTGCCTGCTCGTCTGCAACGTTCGGCATCAAGACCGCGACCGACTTCATTCGCGGCGGTTCTCCGAAGGCTGTCCTTGTCGTCAATCCCGAGATCTGCTCGGGCCACCTCAATTTCAGGGATCGCGATAGCCACTTCATATTCGGTGATGTCGCGACGGCCGTGATCGTGACGGATGCCGCTTTAGCCGAGGGCGGGTGGACCATTCTCGGCACGCGTCTCAAAACGCAGTTTTCCAACAACATCCGCAACAATTTCGGATTTCTAAACCGCTGCGCTCCGGAAGGAATTGGCGAGCCCGACAAACTTTTCGTGCAGGAAGGACGGAAGGTTTATCGCGAGGTCGTTCCGATGGTCATCGAGATGATCATCGAACACGCGCGCGATATTGGCGTCGAGCATAGAGCTCTGAAGCGGCTGTGGCTGCATCAAGCGAACATCAACATGAACGAGATGATTGGCCGGAAGGTTCTGGAGCGCGAGCCGGCACCCGGAGAAAACGTCATCATTCTCGATACCTTCGCCAATACGAGCTCGGCGGGGTCGATCATCGCGTTTCACACTGCGAGCGGCGATCTCGTTCGCGGCGACACCGGGCTCATCTGCTCGTTCGGGGCAGGTTATTCCGCAGGCACCGTTTTCGTTGAGAAGCGGTAGGCTCCGAATACGGCCGGAGCGAAGGTCAGAGCATCAAGCCAAGCTCGCCGCGAGATTGATCGTGAGGGCGAGAATCATGGTGTTGAAGAAGAAAGAGACGATGGCGTGGAGGATCGTCAAACGCCGGATCTCCTTGCTGTTGATGATGACATCCGATGTCTGCGACGCTGCTCCAAATGACGTGGCGAAATAGAAGAAATCCCAATAATCCGGCGTCGTATCGGCCGGGAACGTCAAGGGGTTGATGCCTTTAGCCGCTTGTTCGGAGAATTGTTGGGGGGCGTAGTACTCGTGCGCGTAGTGCAGAGTGAACGACACCTGAGTAACGAGCCATGAAATGACGATTGTTGCGGCGGCGAGGCCAACAAGGAGAGCCTTGCCTTCGTTCGATGCTGCCTTGGCTGCGGAGATCAAACCGAAGATCGCCGCGAAACTTGAAAATATTGCAAGAAGAACGAGCACCAAAATGACGACGCCGCTATCATCCTGGCGTGCTGCTCGGGTGCGGATCTTGTCGGAACGGCATTGGCGCATGACCGTGAATGTCATCACGAGGTAGATCGCGCCGCTTAGACACCAGGCCATGGCCTCGCGAACGGAAGCGTGAAGCGAAGACGGTAATAGGCTGAGTGCAAGCACGCCGACGGCCGCGGCTATCAAGACCCTCGGCCTCAGGACCAGGGAACGGCCGATTGACCGGGGGTTGTACCAATTCGCTCGCTTTCGAGCCGTCCTGATGGGGTCGTTCATGCCGGGGATCGCAAACATCTCTGGAAAGGACGCCGAAGTCGCAAGGACGGCGCGCGCCCCGGGTATGATAGGGATTGATTTGGTTCGATCAATGTACATTACGCTTAATTGGAGCCGATTCTGTGTGCTCGGGCTACCGCGCTCAATGTCTAGTCCGACAAGCCTAGAGCCTCCCGCTGAATATGCCTTAATTCAAAAAGCGCCTCTGATTGCCGGGTGAGACCAGCAAAACAGAAGGAGGCCGCGTGATGTCCACCACTAGGCCAGCGACGGCCGTTGGTTGCGGTCCGCTGGCATCCGCTGGGCTGTCCACGCGCCCGCTGATCGCGGTAATCGAAGATGACTATCGCTCGTCAATGGCTTTGAGCATGCTGATCGATGACTGGGGGTATTCCTGCATAGCCGCCCGCTCTTGCCTCGAAGCGGTCCAGACTTTGGGGCATCGGCTGAGCAATGTTTCCGCAATCATTACGGACATCGAGATCGAGGGCGAGATGCGGGGCGTCAATGATGCGCTTGCGCTTGCCGCGATGATCGGACATCCGGTGCCAACGATCATCACGACCGGTCATTCCGACATCGTTTGGGTCACGTCGCCATTCCCGGTCGTCGGCAAGCCGTTCGATCCCGACATTCTGCATCGATGGCTGCTTTACAACCTCGGGCCCACACTGCAGTGAAAAGTCGGCCCGCATTATTATTGTTTCGAGCTTAGCTCCGCGTTGCGAGTTCGGTGCGGTTGCGAGCTCCAAAATGCGAAAAGAGAGCCGCAAGGTGAATTTTCACCGTACCTTCGGCGATGTCGAGTTCGCGTGCGATCTCTTTGTTCGAAAGGCCCCGGCGGACACAATCCAGGACGTCGCGTTGTCGCGGTGAAATGGCTTTGTTGGTGGCTCCACCGCCGGGGTCCCGTTTTGCGGCAAGCGTATCGGTGCTTGCGAGCTTTGCCGCGTGTTCGGCATTTCCCGACGTCATGAATCGCGGCACGAAAACGCGGCCATCCAGTATGTCTTTGAGCGCGCCGACGATCTCGTCATCCGCCAGCGATTTGGGCACATATCCGTTGAGGCCCATGGCGACGGCCTTGACGACATCGTTGCGTTCTTCAGATCCCGAGACGATCGCAACGCGAATGCTCGGATAGGCCTCTTTCACCACGCGCAGGCCCTCGGGCCCCGATATCCCCGGCATCGACAGATCGAACAGTGCGAGCTCTACGTTTGGTGTTTCTGCAAGGCGATCCAGCGCGGCGTCGAAGGACGATGCTTCGATGACAGAACGGAACCCCATTCTATCGCGAAGCAAAAAGCTGAAGCCGGACCTGTAAAGTCCGTGATCGTCGGCCACGAGAACGGTATCGCGTGGGGTCACCGGCATCGCTTTTTCTAAGCTGGCCTTTTCTAAATTAGCTGGCACTTGCATTTGCTCCGAACTCTGCATTGAAACCATTCAGCGAAACCTTATGGGCGTTGAGAATCGCACTCAGCGTGGCAGCGATAAGCTCAGGATCGGCGGGCTTTGTGAGCCATGGTCTGCCCGATTTTGCCAGGATCGCCAGGGTAGCAGAATCAGTGGCGCCGGAAAGGATCACGGTTGGAATATCCGTATTCGTCCTAGCTGCCATGCGTTTAATGAATTCCAGACCCGTTTCCGATCCTCTCAGATCGAAATCAAGTACGGCCGCGTCGATCGCCAACCCCTTGCAGAGGCCCTTCTCGGCTTCGGCCGCCGTTTGGTAGCCGAAAGCGAGGTTGCCGCGATCTTCGAGATCGCGCGTCAGGGCTGCAACGATGAGCGGATCATCGTCGAGAACGAGTATTCTCATTCCGTAGATGGCCGTCTCGGACTTCGGCGACGGTTCGGGCCGGCGCGCGACTTCGAGAATGCTGCTCTTCGGCAATACAATCGTAAACCGCGAGCCGCGTCCGCTTCGGGAGGCGACGAGAATTTTCATGCCGAGCAGCTCGGCATAGCGGCGCGCGATCGAAAGACCGAGACCAAGTCCGTCGTTGACGCCATAGGCGCGCTGATCGGCACGCGAAAATTCTTCGAATATTTTTTCGCGCCGCTCGATGGGAAATCCGGGACCGGTGTCGAAAACGTCGATCACGCGTTCGCCGTCACGCTCGCGCGCAGCAAGTATGACGCCGCCATACTTCGTGAATTTCAAGGCGTTCGAGACGAGGTTGCGGATAATGGTTTCGAGCAAGGCGGCATCCGTCTCGATGATCCAGTCGCGCGAGCGGCTGAGAAACCTCAATCCGTTCTGCTCGGCTTCGACTTTTGAGCCAACCGATATCCGCTCGATGATCTCGCTGACCGACACCGGTGCTCGTGCCGGATCGATCAGCTTAGCGTCGAGGCGCGAAATGTTGAGAAGCGCATCGAACATGCCCTTCAATCCGCGTAGCCCTTCCTCCATCTGAGCAACGAGCGTCGTCGCTTCGTTGCCGCTGACACGGCGCGCAAGAGCACGCGCGAATAATGTCAGCGCGTGCAGAGGCTGCCGGAGATCATGGCTGGCCGCCGCAAGAAAGCGGGACTTGGCTTCGGTCGCGAGTTCCGCTTCGGCCTTTGCGCGCTCGAGGCCGATGTTCTGCTCTGCGAGTCGCTGCGTTCGCTCCTGCACCTGAGTTTCAAGCGACTGGTTTGCGGCCGCAAGGGAAGCTCTTTGGGCGTCGAGCTCCTTGACGAGGGATCTGAGGGATTTCGACAAGATGCGTGCTTCTTCGTAGCCGCCGACCTGGGGAAATTCGAGCTTCTGCCCCCGCCGCAGGCCTTCAGCGGTGTCGGCAAGCTGAAGCAGCGGTTGCGAGAGCTTGCCGGCCAGTATCCAAGCCAAAAGAGCGGCAAGCGCCGCAACGATGCCGCCACAGATCAGAATCGTCGTCTGCAAGCTTCGCACGGGGGCGAACGCGAGTTTCTGATCCTCCCGCACGAGAACGATCCAGTGCAAGCCGGGATAAGACCGGTAGCCATCGCTTTTGGAAAATCCCGTTACGTACGATGTATTGTCGGGCCACTGTTCGACGGCAAAGCCGGCTTCGCCTGGACGCGCGGCTCTGATACTCGGCAGATCCAATGTTTTTCCGGTTATGTCGTCCGGACCAAAAAGGACCCGCCTTGTTTCGTCGAGGACAATAACGTCGGCGGGCATCGCATCTTTCATGCTGCCGAGAAGCGTGTCGCGAACTTCTTCCGCCCAATCGGCGCTCAACGTTGCGCCAAGAACTCCGAACGTCGACTCCTCGTCCGAGATCGGGACCGCGAGATCGATAAAATCCGATCTCGTGTGACCGTCTCGCGGGGACGGACTGCGGTCGGACCGGGCCGGGAGTTTTACGTCGCCCACATATGGTTCGTGTAGGCCCTTCTTGAACCAGACCTGCTCGCCGACGTTTTGTCCTTCGTATTCGCCGCGAGTCGAGCTCAGGATTTTGCCGTTGCGGTCGGCGAACCCTATCCAGGAATAATCGGAGTATGCGCTTTGAAATCTTTCGAGTGAGGCGCGCAACGCGTCTGGCGTGTCGGTCTTTTGCAAGATCTTGCCGATGGCGGCCATATTGTCGAGGGATTGGAGGCGCTCGAACATGGCGCGGTCGAGCTTGTCTTGCATTTCATCCGCCAGCAACGCCAGCGATTGACCGATCTGGTGTTCAAGCCGGCTCACAGCGTCGCGCCCGATCACGTAGGACACGGCAATCGTCAACAAAAGTGAAACTAGTGAGATCGCCGCTGCAATCAGAACTTTCAACGAAACGCGCCGCATCGGATCTCTATCTTCTTTCCGCTAGCCGGAGTTAGCCTCGAACCTAATCAAGGCGAATATCAAGCGGGATTTCCGACGTCCCCCGCCGGGGCGGACTACCGCAGCCCTCGCCGCAAAGACAGTTTCTTGGCAATAGACCATCCGGCCTAGCAAATGTTCATTGACCTAGACCGCCGGGCTGAGTGGTGCCGGCAATTCATCCGGAGCAAACATGATTTGCCAAGCGGATCCATAGCCCTATCGGTATTGGTCTCTCACGTTAGGTGGATCCGCTTTTTCGCGAGCGAGCGCCGTCCCTCACCCCCCACCCAAAGCGCCGCTTTCGATAGCAGGGGCCCGGCTTACCCCCCAAGCCGGGCCCCGATATTTTGGCCCCTTCGTCATTCCTTAATTCGTCGTAAGCTGGCTCTACCGGGACGTTCAGCGCCGGTCGCCCAAGGTGCTCTTCAGGATTTCGATTTTCACGGACATCCGCGCCAAGCTCTCGCAACGGATAAGGGACGCACTTTGATGGACCGAAAGCTGGCCACCGAAGCGGCTCGTTGCTGAAAGCTTCGATCCGATTAATGCAAAATAAGTCTAAAAGCGGGTAGTGCCGTCATCGACAACGTGGGGAAATAAAAAAATGCATCGGCGAGCCGTGCTTCAAGGTGGAATGACGCTCGTTGCAGCCGCGATGACAGGCTCCGGCGAAGCAGCCGCCCGCAAGACGGCCGTCCTACCTGATGATGATGTTTTTATGAAGCTCGCGATCGCAGAGGCCGCAAAAGCGGAGTTTCCTTTCGGCGCGGTCATCGTCAAAAATGGGGAGGTCATGGCGCGTGGGCACAACCGGACGCGCGCCGATAGAGATCCGACCGCGCACGGTGAAATGGTGGCGATTCGGGCTTTTCTCTCGGCTCACGGCCCGGACGCGCTCGAGGGGAATACAACACTCTACACTTCGGGCGAGCCCTGCTGCATGTGCATGGGCGCGATCCTGTGGTGCGGCATCGGACGGCTCGTCTACGCCGCGTCGGTCGAACAACTTTCGACGAAGATAGGTCAGATCATGCTGTCCGCTGAGGACGTGGCGTCCAAGGCACCGTTCGTTTCCATCGACATAGCCGGACCCGTGCTCGGCGACGATGCGATGAAGTTATTCAAGTAGGGCCGGTTGCTAAGACAGACGCTTGCCAAGTTTCCGGTCGGTGACGGTCGTACCGAACAACGTCATTGTCACGAACTCGCGGGTTGCCCGCAGGAGCCGCCTTCGGACATTCTTGGCTTTCGCTTTTGCCCGGGCGCTATCGTGGACGATTGCGGAATTCGCCGGGGCCTTCGACCACTCTAGACCGCGATGCGTGCCGGGAAGCGCCTGAAGGGATGTGCCGACCGTTCTGGCGATAGCAACCATCAGCAGAATCTCGTCGTTGTTCACTTCGGCTCGCTGGCAAACCTCCGACCAATTATCCAGGAGCCTCGTTGCCCCGGCCGTCGGGCTCCATACCGTCACTCTGGACGTCGGATAAAGCCGCGCCGCGCGCTCTCGTATCTCATTGAACGCCAAGCCGACGTCGGCGCTGATCGCGAGCCCTGACGCTATGGGCTCTTTGATGCTACAATCGACATCCATGCTGATGATTGTCTTTCCGGGGTATTCCGCCCTCGCGCGCTTTATGTAGACGGGCTTGAGCAAGGTCGCTGCGTGCCACTCCGCAGCCGTTGTCGCGTAGAGGTGGTGGGGAATATCGAACTTCGACAAATCCTCGGCGAGACGCGCAGCCAACGGCCGATAGTCCGGCGTGAAAAAACCGATCACAACGTAGCTATCGTTCGTCCCGCCGATGATGTCGGTCATGACCAGCCCCCGGCTCCGAAATTCCCCGATGCGTGCCAGCCGAAGCAACGCGGCGCATCCGCGAACGGCATATCGGCCGCGGCTGTGCACCGCAATTTGCCTTATGGCCTATTCCGTTGGCTGGTTGCCAATTCTGAAAATCGGGGCTCGGGACCGATCTGCACGATTCTTTAACCGGGGGCGTCAATCGCCGCGACGCTGGAGGCGCCTCTCTCGCCAATGCGTTCGCACCCCCTGCCTGTCGCGGCGGTGACTTTCGGCGTCGAGTCAAATTTGCCAATGCATTTTTACAATTTGTTTCGCGCGTTCCGCGCCTCTTCTCCAATCACGGACCGGTCGTGGGACCATACAGTCGGGATTACCGGGGCACTGGGTAAGTGTCGGCGCGACGGATCCCACCGCTGAAGAGGTGTGCTGTGGGCGATATAACCACTGTGAGCTTGCTGGTCGTCCTCGGCATTGGCACGGCAGTCGGGGCTTTCGCCGGCATGGTGTTCGGTAACGCGATGGACCCCAATGCGCTGCTTGCGGTGCTTTCCGGCCTCGCGGGTACGCTGGCTGCGGCGGTGTCGCGTAATGCGCTAGTTGAATTGGGTTTCGGCGTCGGCGAGTTCGAGCAGGCGTTGCCAACGCCGGTCTTTATCTTCGCCATCATTGCCTCGATCATCGGAAGTCTTGCGGGCTTTGAAGTTGCTGCGCTGTCGAGCGCACTTTTGCCGGTCTACATTGGCGCACTCGCGGGTTTGCTTTCGTCAATCCTAACGGCGCTCCTGGTTATCTCCTATCATATGCCGGGACAAAAATAGGGTCGCGTTGAAGCGGCCCCAAAGTTGCTCGGGATCTTAAAATTACTGCAGCGGATACTGCAAAACCGTATCCCAGAGATCGCACTTGTACGTTAGCGCGGTAGCTCGAGCGTCCGTTCGTCGAGAGAGGAATGTCCTGAACGAGGTAGCTCGCGTTGCTGCCGGCGTATTTCGGCCAGGGCGAGTTCCCCGAACCGCGTATGTTATGATGGTGCGCGAAGCTTTCTGGTCTAGTCCTTGCAGGGAAATCGAGCGCCGGGCATGCGATGTGAAAAAGTGGACCGTCTTACGGAACATAGGTTGGTCAGCCCATCAGCGGAGCGTAACAAGGGTCCTGTCGCGGACCTGCTCACGCGGCTCTTGCCAGATCATGGTCTCGTCCTCGAGGTGAGCAGCGGCACGGGACAGCACATCGTGCATTTCGCCCAGCAGATGCCGTATCTGCATTGGCAGCCGACCGAACGCGACGAGGAAAGTCTCAGATCGATCGCGGGTTGGCGAGCGGCAAAAGCTTTGCCGAACGTAGGCGAACCGCTCCGTCTTGATGTAATCGATCAGCCTTGGCCAATCGGCTTTGCCTCAGCCGTCATATGCCTCAACATGATCCATATTGCGCCCTGGTCGGCGGCGGAAGCTTTGATACGCGGCGCAGAAGCGATCACAGTTCCGCGAGGGATCTTATTTCTTTACGGGCCTTATCGCAGAAGCGGCCGGCACACGGCCTCGAGCAATGAAGCATTTGATCGAGAACTGCAGGCGAAAAATCCGGAGTGGGGTGTACGCGATCTGGAAAGCGTTGCGCATTTGGCCGAACGGCACGGCTTTGAGGGGCCCGAGGTACACGACATGCCGGCGAACAATCTATCGATTGTGTTTCGCAGGCGCCAGACCGGCTAAATCTACGACGGCTGAACTTCAAATCTCGCGTCGTCGATGGTGACGAGACCGGCACTCACCGCGAGCCAGACGAGATGCGCATCGTTTTGCGCTCCGATCTTGCCTTTAATCGCGTAGTGGTGGTTGCGCACCGTCTTAGTGCTGAGATTCAGCATCTCCGCGATGGTTTCGCTCGTGAGCCCGGTGGCGAGAAGCCGAAGAATTTCGGTTTCGCGGGGGCCGAGCTGGTCGATGACGCGCTCTGGTCCCGAAAGGCGGTCGGCTGCGATGGCTCGCGAAATATCTTCGCTCAAGAAGCGGCCGCCAGCCGCGACGGCCTTCACGGCCTTCACCAATTCTCCCGGCGCGCTGCTCTTCGTTACGTAGCCGGATGCGCCGGCTTCGAAAGCCTTCAGTGCAAATGCGACGCCCAAGTGCATCGTGAAGATGAGGATCTTGGCGTCTTTGTCCCACTGCCGAATGTGGCGCACGCCTTCGAGTCCGCTCGCGCCCGGCAGGGAGAGATCCATGACGACGACGTGCGGCCGGTGTTCCTTATAGGCGCGGTACGCTTGCTCGGCATCATCGGCCTCCGCGCAAACGTGAAGCCCATCCTGACGTTCAAGCAACCGATGGTAACCTTCGCGGACGATCGGGTGATCGTCCACAAGAAGGATCGTGACCGCACTCATGCGGCCGCCTCACCGAAGGCCAGCCCGCTGGGAACTCCGAGCACCGGAATGATGGCTGCAACGCGAATGCCCTTTGTCGCTTTGGCGATGGACAGACTGCCGCCGAGCGCGGCTATGCGCTCGCGCATTCCGAGAATTCCGTGACCGTTCCCACGGCTGATGTTGTTCGCATCGCCGCCGCCGTCGTCCTCCACGGTCAGGCTGATCGTGTCGCGTGCAACGCCGACATGCTCGACCCTCAGGCGCACCTCCGTCGGCGAGCCGTGCTTCATCGCATTGGTCAGGCACTCCTGAGCGACGCGGTAAATGTCGATGGCGACCTGCTTCGGCAACGACGTCATTTTGCCGATGACGTTCAAGCGCACGACCGCGCGGGAGGCGGACTGCGTGTTGTGGTCCGATACAAGCTGGCGAAGGCTGGCTTCGAGGCCGATCTCATCAATGTTCTGGGAGCGCAGACGCACGAGTGCCCCGCGAAGATTTTCCATCATGCGCCGCTGGGCGCGAGTGATGGCGCGGGCGTCTTCCACGAGATCCTGGCGGTCGGCGGGGGCGCCCGCTTCGATGCTGGCTGCAAGGGCCGCCGTCGCCGTCAAGCACTGGCCGAATTCGTCGTGGAGGTCACGCGCAAGCGCGCGGCGCTCCTCTTCCTGGACTTGAAACAGCTTGGTCGTCAGCGCTGTTCGCGCCGCATTGGTGCGCTCAAGTTCCTCGGACAGGTCGTTGACGGCACGGGCGATCAGATTGAATTCGGCGGTACGAAACCGCGGCAGCCGCCACGCGAGGTCGCCTTGCTGTAATTTGCGCAATCCCTCGATGATGGTGCGCGCCGGGATCAGCGCATGTCCAATCATCAGCGTCGTGAGGACGGCTATTGCTGCCGCCATCGCAGTAGCGACACCAACGACAATGGAGACTTGATGCCAGGCGAGGCGCAACTCGCCATCCCGCTGAGCGGCGGACACGACGTAGCCGGCATCTTTATCCCGGATTGAAAGATAGCGTTTTTCCGGTGTCTGCGGGCCGAAGAGGAAATCATAGGTCGCTCCGAACCATGACGGTGCGGGCGCGCCGAGGGCTTCGATTTGACTGCAGAGTTCTCGAGGATCGACGCCGGGGGGCGTGAAAGTCACGCAAATACCGGGCGAAACGACGCTCGCGGTCGCCAGCGTTTCCCAATCGGGCATCGGCAGCAGCGTGTCCTTGCTCATGCCGTCGCGCCACAAAAGCTTTTGCCAGTAAAGGCCTTCGAGCCGCTGGCTGACGCGATCTGCGGTTGCCGCTGTTTCGGCCTCGATCGACCGGTGGGCATCGACCATGACCCAACCGATTGCGCCTGCAAGGCACAACAGCACAACGGTCAGAAGGCGACCTACGAGGCGGACCATCAAATGCACGGCTTGGCTCCATCTTTTGCGCCGGACGATTTGGGACCGACAATGGCCCCTTTGGCAATAGCCTAACCCATGGTCGGGCATTTTGCCTAACGTCTCGCGGGGCCTGTGCCCTTCTCCAAAATGGCGGGTTGCCTTCAGTTCTCGACCCGAACGGGGCTTCAACCGGCGTGGGAAATGTGAACTTGGAATATCGTGGAGAATTTCGAAAGCTTCTCAGGGGCGACCCTCGGAATGAGACGGCGGCATTGCTGCGCCGCACGCCGCTGCTGCACTGGATGATCTTCACCGGCGTGACCGTTTTCGCGGCGGTTCTGCTCTGGCACTTCGGTCTGATCCAGCAGATGGTCGTCAGCGACCGCACGCATATTTCGTCGTTGATCGCGGTGCTCTACATCGGGGCCTCGCTGCATTGCCTCTGGCGGACGATCATCATCTCCCGTGAAGACGACGCGGCCAGGCGGGCAGGACAACTGGTGGCAGCAGACAGCCGCTATCTCGCTTTTCACGAGAGCGCTGCGGGCGTCGCCGGCGAACTCCCGAAGGGCCTCGTCACGTCGCATATTCGCAATCTGGCGACGAAGGCCGGTCTCCAGGGGGCCGGGCGCCTCGATCAGACGCTTCTTCTACGTGGCCTCGCGGGACAGTTGCGGGGATCCAATCACTTCGGCTCGTTCGCGAGCGACACGTTGATGAAGCTCGGGCTGCTCGGAACAATCGTCGGCTTCATCATGATGTTGGCGCCCATCGCCGGACTCGATGCGGAAAATCGCGTGGCGCTCAGGTCATCCATGACGCTCATGGGCGACGGCATGGCGGTCGCCATGTACACGACGCTTGCGGGTCTCGTCGGGTCGATCCTGATCAAAATACAGTATTACATGCTCGATGACGCCACGAACCGGCTCTTCAATCACGCTGTCGGTATGACCGAGGTTCATGTCGTCTCGGCCCTCGAACGGCAGACGGCGGGAAGCAAATGATCGACGAGTTTGATCTAGCTTCGCGCGACGAGCCGTTCGATCCGTTTGGCGTCATGCTGTTCAAGGCGCTTCAGGTCGTCGCCTTTCTGTTCTTCATCACGCTGCTGATGGTGGCGCCGGACGCGAAGAGCGGCAAGGTCGATACGAAGGCCGAATTTCTCATCACCATTTCGTGGCCGGATAACCATCCCGACGATATCGATCTCTTTGTCCAAGACCCGCTCGGACATATCGCTTTCTATCGCAGGCGCGAGGCGGGATTCCTGGTTCTCGATCGCGATGATCGCGGTGGCGCCAATGACTTCATCCTTGTCGGGGACACCAAGGTCAATTCGCCGATCCGTCAGGAAATCGTCAGCATTCGCGGCATCGTTCCGGGCGAATACACGGTGAATGTCTACCATTTCACGGCGACAACCGGAAAACCGGTTCCGGTATCGGTGAAGGTGGAGAGGCTCAATCCCACGGTGCAGGTCGTGCACTACGACACGATCGAGCTCAATGATAGCGGCGAAGAGAAAACGGCCGTCCGCTTTACGATGGATAAAGAGGGCCAAGTTACCGGCGTCAACCGCGAGCCGAAGTCGCTGTTACGCCAGCTCGCGTCTTTCAACGGCACTGTGTGGACCGGCATGGGCATGGACAAAGGCGACGGCAAATGAGCCTGCAAAGCGAAATTCTCGGACTCGCGCTCGCGTATGCGGCTCTCGGCGTTCTGCTGTTGATCGCGCTCACGCGAACCAATCTCGGAGTGAAGGCCAAGACGGGCGCGATCATCGCAACCAGCCTGCTCTATGTTGTCGTCTTCTTCAGGCTGCAAGGGCTTCTCGGTTGGTCTGCCTACGAAGGCTTGCCACCGCGATTTGAATTGTTGTGGGCGCGGGTCGTCGAAAGCAATGTCGTCAACAACGAACCCGGCGCCATCCATCTATGGGTCGAGGAACTGGACGAAAAAAATCGGCCCAGCCAGTTGCCGCGCGCGTTCGTTCTGCCCTATTCGGCGGCGCTCGCGCAAAAGGTTGAAGCAGCCAAGAACGAACTCATGCTCGGCCACCATTTGTGGGGAAAGCCCAAAGATTTTGGTTCGGGCGGCGGACAAGACAATCCCGGAGGCGCAGCCGTTCGCACGGGTGGCGGCATCGGAGGAGATCCATCGGGCGGGGGACTTCTCGATACCAAGTTTCTCGGCGGCGGCGCGCCTGCCATCGAATTCGCGCCTTTACCGCCGCCCACGTTGCCGCCCAAAGACGATCCGTGATGCTCGAGGTGCGGTAGCGTCAGTTTCCACGATCGAGAAGCGGTTAAAATGAGGGGGTGTTCGCCGTGTCCGACGACCGCAAGGCCAATTCCAACAAACACGCTCCGTGGATCATAGGATGGTTCATTCTCGATGCGGTCGTGGCGCTCGCTCCACCGATTTACTGGGCTGTTGACGGCGACAGAACTGCGGTCTTCGGCCTGCCGGCCGTCGTGATCTACTTCATTGCCGTAGCCGTCTTCATAACGGCGAGCATCGTCGCGGCTTATCTGGCCGAAGCCCACTCGGGAGAGGCCGGCTGATGCTCATCACATTTGGCGCCATCGCAATATTCTTCGCGATCATCATCGTCGTTCTGCAGCTCAGCGGCATCAAGGATCGTGACTTCACAGACTACGCCGTAGGCGGCCGGTCGTTCGGGGCACGCTATCAGGCGATGTCGTTTCTCAATACCTGGTATCCCGGTGCGATGTTCACGGCGTTCGGGGGCATGGCGGCGGGCGCCGGCGTGATCTCGTTCTACGTTCTTTCCTACAGCCTGCTCACCGTCGTCCTCATGTACTTGATGGCGAAGCCCGTATGGATTTGGGGGAAGACGTTCAATCTTCGCACGCAGCCCGATCTTCTGGCGCTGCGCTTCGGCTCGCGTCATATCCGGACGATTGCGGCCGTCGTCGGCATCATCTCCGGCGTTCCGTGGCTCGTTCTCGGCATGCAGGCGCTCGGCACGCTCTTCCAGCATATGTCGCTCGGGACGCTGTCGTTTGCCGAAGCCGTCATGCTTGGCGTGGCCGTCATCGCACTCCGCCAGGTGTGGACGGTGCGTATGGGCATGCGCGGCGTCGTCATCTCCGACATGGCGCAGGGCATCGTCGCCTACATCATCGGTAGCGCGGTGCTGATCGGCCTTATCGTTTGGATGGTGCTCGCACGCGGCATCACGTTCGACGCGCTGGATCAGAAGATGTTCGCCATACCCTCCATCGGTTCGACAGAGGGCCCGCTATATCTCTTCAGCCTGATCCTGACGGGCGCGATCGGCGGTTGGTGCTGGCCGTACATTTTCGTCCGGCTCTTCACCGCCGATGGTGTGGAAAGCCTAAAGAAGTCCGCGGCGCTCGCTGTTCCGCTGTCGCTCGTCTTCGGCGTTGCGCTGCTGATATTCGGAATGTTGGGATCGCAAATTCCCGGTGTCTCGGCGCATCCCAACGACGTGTGGTTCATCGTTAGCAAGGAAGCTGGAGGGCTTTGGCTCTTAGGACTGGCGGGCGTGATCGTGCTCGCGGCTTCGATGGGGCATACGGACGGCAACATCCAAGCGACGGGCGCGCAGATCGCCAACGATCTCGTCGGCAACTACTGGCAACTCGGCGAGCGTCAGCTGATCGTCATCGCCAAACTCGGGATGCTCGGATTGACAGTGTTGTCATCGTGGCTCGCTTGTCTGGAGTTGCCCGCGCTCTTCTCGCTCGCTGTCCTTGCCTATCAGGGCATCATCCAACTTGCCGTTCCGCAGTTCCTTGGCATCTTCTGGAAACGAGGCAACAAGTACGGCGCGATCGCCGGCATGGTCGCGGGGTTCATTGTTGCGGTCGTTCTCGAGCTTGCGCATCCAGGTTACCTGCCATGGGCATATGGGCTGACCTCGGGTGCCGTCGCGCTCGCCGCCAACCTGACGATCTACGTCGCAATGGCCTACCTGCTTCCCCAATCTCAGGCCGAGCGGCGGCGCGTCGAAGAGCTGTTCGATTTGATCGAGGGCAAGCGTTCGGCTGCGTCGCTTTCGAAAGGCGTGCGAGAGCCGGCATAAGGTCTAGGGCCGTGCTGTTGGCACGGCCTCGGACTTTTAGATGCCCGCGTACCAATCGTACCCGAGGTCTTCCCAAAATCCGCCCTTGCCGCGGCCCATATGGGCGAAGCTATCGACGAGCTCGATGGTGTGAACATATTTGGGCTGTTTGTAGCCGAGCGCGCGCTCGATGCGGACGCGGATTGGTGCGCCGTTGGCGACGGGCAGACTTTCGCCGTTGAGCCCGTACGCCAAGATCGTCTGCGGATGGCGCGCGTCGATAAGATCGCAGCTCTCGTAGTAAGGCACCGCACCGGCGTTGTCGTCGTACTTGTCATAGCAATGAAAGACGACGTAACGCGCATTCGGCTTCAGGCCGACTTCGTCAAGAATGCGCGAGAGCGGCGTGCCGGTCCATTTGGCAATGCAACTCCATCCCTCGACGCAATCGTGGCGGGTGATCTGCGTTCGTGATGGCATGTTTTGTAGCTCCGCGAGCGAATAGTTTCGCGGCCGCTCGACGAGCCCGGTTACCGCGAGGCGGTAATCGGCAAACCCGTTGTCTTTGAGCGTCACATACTCATTCGTTTGCGGATCGGTCGATCCGTTGGGGCGTTGGCCCTGGCGAATCTCGGTCTCGGAATATTCCGGTGCGAGCGCGCCGTTACGGATCAGCAGCCGCTGGGCGTGGTAGGTGAGATTGTTTGCTTTTTCTAGAACTGCACGAGCGCGACTGTCGTTCTGGCTCAGGAAATCGAATGTATCGCAGCCGCCGAGAACCAGCGATGAAGCTCCGACGGCGCCCGTGACCAAGAGTTTGCGGCGGGTCAGCATGATCTTGCTCATGGCTTCTTCCCTTCATTCGCGACCTTGTCGGGGCTTGTTCGATACCACCCCGTTATCATCGAGCGCAGTTCGTTGATGGGGCCCGCCAATAAAACCATCATCACGTGGACGAAGAAAAACAGGACGAGCAGGAACATCGCGAGGAAGTGGAGCGTGCGCGCCGTCTGGCGGCCGCCGAAGATTTCGACCAGCCAGGGAAATCCCGCGTCAATGCCTGGGCTCATCGTCAGTCCGGTTGCGATGATCAAGGGAAACAAGACGAAAAGCACGACGCAGTAGGCAAGTTTCTGGAGAACGTTGTAACTCTTGCCGTGATGAAAGCGGAAGCGCACGTGCTCTTTAACGTCGTGCGGAAAATTCTCCAGATCGTTGCGCGTCGGTGCGAGGTCGCGGCGCAGGTGGCCGTTGGCGAGGCTTGCCATCAGCCAAACGATCAGCGTCGCAACGAGCAGCCATGCAAAGAAGAAATGAACGACACGTCCCGTCCCGAGATCCCGGTACGAGGGAATTGTGAGCGCTGCCGGAATACCGCGATAGCTCGGGTTGTCCGCGGAGCCGCTCACACCGAAGACGCCGGTGGTATTGAATTCGTGTCCAAGGATGTTCGTCCGGCCCTCGGGGCCATTAGGTGTGTCGACGGCACGCATGCTCAGAACGGCGTTGTCGAATCCGAAGCCGCTCTGATTGCCGATGTAGAGCGTCGGATGCGCATTGAAGATCTGCAGCCCCGACAACAGAAGAAAGAACAGGCAAACGGCCCAGGTCCAATGGGTGAGCCGCGTAATGAGGGCCTGGCGGTAGATGAGCGGTCCTTGCGACGCCGCGCTTTCATGAGCGATAGACATTTGCTCTCCGCATTTTATTAGAACGGGCCACGATCCGTGTTCCGCGCTTCACCCCGGGGAGGGAAGCGCGGAGCAGCTATTCTCCGGAACCTTACTTCTTTTCCGGAGCCATCGAGTCATGAGCCGTCTGGCCCATGGCGTCCGACCCCATACTGTCCTTCTTCATCGCGCCTGAACCCATGGCATCTTTACCCATGCTGTCTTTGGTCATTGCGCCGGACCCCATACTATCCTTTTTCATTGCGGCGGAATCCTTGGTCATGCTGTCGCTTTGCATGGCGTCGCCCGATTTGCTCATGGAATCATCGGCAAAAGCGGGGCTCGCCAGCGAACCGGCAGCGATGAGAGCGACTGTGAGGAAGATACTGCGAATGTGAAGGGCCATGCCAAAATTCTCCGGACCGGCGTGACCACCCGGACCTCATGGCCGGCATGCACGCTGCCTCTCGTTGTTCGATGGCGGCGCGGGGAAGGTTACATGGGGGGATAAAAAAATCTGGCGGGTCGAACTGCCGTGAATCCTAGGATAGTTAAGGTGACGGCAGGCAACTGCCGTCGGGCGGACCGCCTGCCGATCGGTCGCGGGGATAAAAATCGAATGCAGGGGACAAGCCGATGCTCATAACGCGCTATGCCAAGATCGTAATGTGCCTGGCGCTCGGCGCGGTTTGCCTATTGGTTGCTTTCAACAACATCACAGATTACGGCACGAACTACGTATTCGTGCAGCACGTGCTGAGCATGGACAGCACGTTGCCCGGCAGCAACCTCAAGTACCGGGCGATCTCAAATCCTCTCCTTTGGGAAACGGCATACGCCGCGATCATAACGGCGGAGGCTCTGACCGGCGTTTTGTTCATCGGCGGAGCGGCATCGCTTTGGCGTACGCGTAAGGCGCCGGCCGAGGTATTCAACCGTGCAAAGGGTTATGCGATTGCCGGGGGTACGCTTGCGTTCCTCGTCTGGTTCTTCGGCTTCATGGGGATAGGCGGCGAATGGTTCGCGATGTGGGAATCGCAAACGTGGAACGGCCAACAGTCGGCCTTCCGGTTCTATATGACGATGCTTGCGGTGTTGGTTTTTCTAAATCAGCCCGATTCCGATTTGGAGTGACGGCAGCGATGCGCTAGTCGCGGTTGGTCTTCGGGGCGCGCTCAGCGAGGCGCCGACGCCAAGCACTAGGCCGCGATCAGTTTCGATCGCAGAATATCGTCATCACTTCTTCTTCGTTAAGTCTGCCCCTTCGACCCCTTAGAACTCTGCTCGGGTTATTCAAAGGGGTACCACAAGATGAAATTTTGGGATCGGGCCCGGGCATCGCTAGCCCTTGGCTTCGCGCTTATTTTGTCTTCTGCAGCGAACGCTGCGGATAAGATCACAGAAATCAGAATCGATTGGGCAACGTACAATCCTGTTTCGCTGGCGCTCAAGGACAATGGGCTTCTCGAAAAGGAATTCGAGAAGGACGGGATCGCGATCCGCTGGGTCCAGTCCCTCGGCTCCAACAAAGCACTCGAGTTTCTCAACGCGAGTTCGCTCGACTTCGGATCGACTGCAGGTGCAGCCGCGCTCGTCGGAAAGATCAACGGCAATCCGATCAAATCGATTTACGTTTATTCGCGACCGGAATGGACTGCGCTCGTGACGCGGCCGGATACCGGGATAACCAAGGTTGCCGATCTCAAGGGCAAGCGCATTGCGGCGACGCGCGGCACCGATCCACATATCTTTCTCGTCCGGGCTCTCCAGGACGTGGGCCTGACGGAGAAGGACGTAACTGTCGTTGTTCTTCAGCATGGTGACGGCAAAGCTGCGCTCATTCGTGGGGATGTCGACGCTTGGGCGGGCCTCGATCCTCTCATGGCTTCCGCCGAGATCGAGAATGGCGCGAAGCTCTTTCATAGAAACCGCGAAGCCAACAGCTGGGGTGTGCTCAACGTCCGGGAAGCCTTCGCCAACGAACATCCGGACATCGTCAAGCGCGTGCTCGCAGCTTATGAAAAAGCTCGTGAATGGTCGATTGCTCATCCGGCGGAGCTGCAAAAATTACTCGTAACGGCGACCAAGCTTCCGGACGCGGTCATTGCCAAGCAGCTCGGCGAACGCACCGATCTCACATTCTCCAAGATCGGGCCGTTGCAGCGGGACACGATATTGGCCGCCGGGCTCGCGCTTCAGAAAGCCGAGGTGATCAAACCGGATGTCGATGTCGCTGCAATCGTCGACTCGCTGATCGATGCCAAGTTTTCGACTGCTTCCAACTAGAATCCAATGAGCATTGTAGAGCAAGCCGGCTTTTCGATTAACGAACGACCGACCACCAAAGCCCGCCATCCGAAAAGGATGCGCGGGCTTACCCCTATTTTCGTCGGCTTCATTTTGCCAATCACGCTAGGGCTCGGATGGGAAATTGCCGTCCGCTCCGGTGTTGCCGACGGACGCCTTGTGCCGCCGCCGTCGCGGATTGGCGAAACGCTATTGGAACTCGCCCAATCCGGAGAACTGTTGCTGCACATCAAGGCGACGTGTCTGCGCGTCCTCGCCGGCTTCAGCGCCGGGACGCTCGCCGGCACGCTACTCGGAGCCATCGCCGGTTATTCGTTGCTCACGCGCCGGCTTGTCGATCCGACGCTTCAAGCATTGAGAGCGGTTCCCTCGATCGCGTGGGTTCCGCTTTTCATTCTCTGGTTCGGAATTTTCGAGGCTTCGAAGGTCATTCTTATTGCGGTCGGCGTTCTGTTTCCTGTCTATCTCGGCGTTCTCGGCGCCATTCTGTCGGTCGATCGGAAAATCGTCGAGGTTGGGCGTGTCTTTCGGCTGTCGCCGTTCGCGCTCACACGGCGTGTGCTGTTACCCTCCATCCTTCCGGCTTATGTCGTCGCGCTCCGAGGCGGTCTTGGCCTCGGCTGGATGTTTGTCGTGGCGGCGGAGTTCATGGGCGCTTCCGAAGGGCTTGGGTATCTTTTGGTCGACGGCCAGCAGCTCGGAAAGCCACAACAGATCGTAACGGCTATACTGATCTTCGCCATTCTCGGTCAAATTTCCGATTGGCTGCTCTCCACTGCCGCGGCGCCATTCCTTCGCTGGCAAGACTCCTTCTCGGCCAGCGATTGAAGACCGATGCTTGAAGCGCACCAGATTCGAAAAATGTATCCGAACGGCACAGTCGCGCTCCACGACGTTTCGTTGAATGTGACTGCAGGCGAGATTGTTGTGATCGTCGGTGGCTCGGGATGCGGAAAGAGCACCTTGCTCCGCGTGTTGTCGGGCCTTGAAAAACCATCAGCGGGCTGGGTTGCGGTCGATGGCGCGCCGATCGAAGCACCTCATCCGGCGGTTGGCATGATCTTTCAAGAACCGCGGCTGATGCCTTGGCTGACCGTCCAGCAAAATGTTGGATTCGGACTGTCTCACCTCTCAAAGGCTGAGAGGCGGGCGCGGATCGAAGAGGTTCTCGCGCGGGTTGGACTTGCCGATTACGGCCGCCATTGGCCGCGCGAGCTCTCGGGCGGTCAAAGTCAAAGGGTATCGATCGCGCGTGCGCTCGTCACACAGCCGAGTGTTCTCCTGCTCGATGAACCGTTCTCGGCACTCGACGCCTTCACGCGCATCGAGCTTCAGGATCATTTGCTCGAATTGTGGGCGGGCGGCCAGCAGACGCTGGTGCTGGTTACGCATGACATCGAAGAGGCGGTGGCGCTGGCAACGCGGCTCGTCGTGCTGAAGCCGGCCCCGGGGCGAATAGCAACGACGTTCGACGTGCAGCTAGGTCAGCCACGCAGCCGTCTCTCGATCGAATTCGGAGACGAGAAGAAGCGTCTTCTTGCGGCACTCGACGATTCCCTCTCCGAATCTCGCGCGCACGTTGCCGGCTAGCCTTCGTGAGGCGATTGAATGAACGCGCAGATAGAATTTTCTGAAAGGTCGAGACCAAGCGTCAGGTGCGATGGCCGAAATCTGTGAGAACCCTACTGAGAGCTTCGCTATCGATATGCACGGGTCCGGTGAAGGGATGATCGATTGAAACGATCACGAGCAGGCCCATAAAGACGATCGTCGATAAGATACCTGTCATCAAAACTTGAGCGCTGAGATTTTCGGTTCCAAAGAAGAACGTGAATCCGACTGTGAGGATCGCTCCACAAACCAAGACAAGCCACAGAACGCTTGGCACGATGCCGGCGGCAAGCTGAATTCTCGTTCGCCGAGACTGGGTAAGGGCGTCGAGCTGTTTGAACATCTCGGTATATACCGCCGACGGGGCGCCGTTCGCGCTGCTGGCGCGAATTACCGCCAGGTAAAGATCATCCAGTGCTTTCCGGACATCTTCGCTCGCGTCTTCTCCGGCCATTCGCGGCCAGTCTTTCTCAATCGCGAGAGCCAGATAGTTGCTAAGCGCGTTCCGCATCACAACCGAGTCAGGGACAGGGCCAGCGGAGAGTCGATAAAGCGTTGCGGATGCCCCCGCTTCTTGAAGGACAGCGGTTTCGGCATCGCTAAAGCGCTCCCAGACGACGATTACCGCGAATGCCAGAAGGACCGCGTAGATGACGCCAACGGTCGCAAATTTAAAGCCGGCAATTTCATTGTTCGACGTCAAACGCTCCAGTCCGACTTTGTGCCGGACGAATACTGTGCCGATCATCGCGGCTGCCGTTGGGATGACGACGACCAGGAGCGTTCCAAGCCAAAGAGGGAGTGAGGACAGGTAATGCGACATCGACTGATTTCCCCAAGACTAGCGTTGTCTGGAGAATAAGCATGGTCACGCGAAGCGCGCATCTACTCAGTGTGCTGATGCTATGTAGGCTGAGCAACGGCTTTGGGGTCGACTTCGGATGCGAACGGAAACCGCGGATGCGCTTCCTTAACGCTTTCGCGGCGAGACCCGCTGCCTGCCGAGCGCCCGGCGCCCGAATTCTGCAGACGCCGAAATGTCGCTAACCTATTGATTTCTCGGCGCGCCGGAGATGATGGAGATGAGAGCTTCTGCGTCGTTATTACGGTTGATTGACCGCCGTGTTTTGCTGGGAGCCACGCATGCTTCCAATGCCTGCTGTCTGCCTGCGTACGCCCGAATGGTAACGATGTGGGCTAAGGGCCGATTTCGTCCTTAGAGTTGGCGAGGAGCTTCGGTTTCAGGCCGAAGCACTATTCCGTCCGTTCGATCATGGCGCAGGCCGCGCCGACCTCGGTGTTGTGAAGGGCCGCTTGGGTAGCATCTGATGGCTCTCATGAGTCACCAAGTGTGGGTCTTCCTTTGAGTCGTCGGAGCCGTTGATCGAGCTTTGGGGACTGCGTTGGCATCATCCGTCGATCTAAAATCGAGAAATAGTTGTCTTGCCGAGAGGTCGAGCGTTTTTCTGGGATTGGATCCGAATCAAGTTTCGGAGTTTTGCTTCGGTTGCATTAGAAAGATAAATTGGCGGCGCAAATGTGCGCGCGACAAATGGGGGCTTTAAATTGCCACCCCCAATAAGCATGACAATTCAGAATTTGCGGATTCGCTTAATCGTTTAAAGGCCGCGAGTTGCGATGTGGCGGCCATTCGAAATAACTTTGAAATTTCAGCGGTAATGTGTCGCCGATTCATTATTGATTTACCAAAATAATGGCTAATCAAACGACGTTCACGATTTGCCCGAGAGACCGGTCTGATTCGGATCGATTTGTTGAGCCAACTTAGGATCGGGAGTAATGGCAAATAAACTCACTTCGAAGTCGATTAGTCTCGACGGATTGTTGACAATACGTACTGCCGCAACGGCCAAGTCTCAGATTCTCGGCGCTCTTCAGGGCGTGCAGAACCTCACGATCGAAATTCCTCCGGATTCGGATGCCGATATAGCCGGGATACAGGTCGTGCTGGCGGCAAGAAATCAAGCGGCCAACGAATCAAAACAGCTTTCTCTATCAAGTCCGATTTCCGGCCGGTTTCTGGAAGTCATGGAAAAGGCGGGTTTCATGGAATGCCTGGACGCCGGTGATAGAGGGTTTTGGCTCCACGATCAGGTGAATAAATGACAGCCTCAATTTTGACGGTCGATGATTCTTCCAGCATCCGGGTTGCGATTAAGATCGCTCTCAGCGGAGCCGGATACTCCGTTACTGAGGCCGTTGATGGAGCGGACGGGATCCGAAAGGCCAACGCAGGCAAGTTTGATCTGATCGTGACCGACCTGAATATGCCGGTCATGGACGGCCTGACAATGATCGAGGAACTGCGAAAAATACCGGCGCATTGCGGAACGCCGATTATTTTCCTGACGACCGAGTCTGACGCCGCAATGAAGCAGCGAGCCAAGGCCGCTGGGGCCACGGGCTGGCTGACCAAGCCGTTCGACGCAGAAACCTTGGTGAAGATCGTCAAGAAGGTCCTTGGAAAATGAGTGCAAACCTCGATCCAGTCGCGACCTTCCGTACCGAGGCGCGCGAGCTTCTCGAGCGCGTGGAGCAGGCGCTGCTCGATCTCTCCAATCGGCCTGACGACCGCACGCTGGTGGATGAAGTCTTTCGTGGGTTTCACACGCTCAAAGGGTCCGGCGCGATGTTCGGATTTGATGCGCTGGCATCATTCACCCACCATTGTGAGACGGCGTTTGACAAAGTCCGCAAGGGCGAGGTCGCTGCCACGAAGGAACTCGTATCGACAGTCCTGGCCGCGCAAGATCACATGCGCTTCTTGATCGAGGGCGGCGGCTCATCTGATCCCGCCGCCGGCGAGACGCTTCTCGAGCGTCTGGCGCGCGACGTCGAGGGAGCAGTCGGCGGTGCCGTCGACGCCCCAAAAACCGCGAAGTGGCGCATTCGCTTTGCGCTTCCGCACAATGCCTTGGCCAACGGCTGCAACCCGATGGCGCTGCTCGCCGAGCTGCGCGATCTCGGCGACTGCCGGGTCGAGGCTGACACCTCGGAAGTGCCGCCTTTAGCGACCCTCGCGCCCACGTGTTGCTGTATCACTTGGAACGTCGAACTCTGGACGGATAAGCCCCGGTCCATCATCGAAGACGTCTTCATTTTCATAATCGACGATATGGAGCTCGATATTCGGGAAGTCGACGCGGCGTCTCTTGTCGAATCCGGAGCAGAAACACCGGTTGCGGAGCCGGCCGTCGAACGACAGCCTGTCACCACGACAGCCGCCGCAGACCCCCCCGAAGTCGCCAAGCAGGCAACGCCCACCTCAAGCGTGGATGCCCGACAGGCCGCGAAAGCGAGTGAAAGTGTCCGCGTCCCGGCGGAACGCCTCGATGAGCTTATGGACCGCGTCGGCGAACTCGTCATCGCGCAATCGCGCCTTAGCCAGATCGCGGCGGCGAGCCCAGATCTCAATCTGCGTGCCGTTTCAGAGGATATCGAGCGGCTCTCGAGCGAATTGCGCGACACCATGATGGTGCTGCGGATGGTTCCGGTGGGCACCTTATTCGGCCGCTTCCGCCGGCTCGTTCACGACCTCGCTCGGGATACCGGCAAGGTCATCGACCTTACGACCGATGGAGAGGCAACCGAGGTCGATAAAACCGTTATCGAACGCCTTGCCGATCCGCTTGTGCATCTCGTGCGGAACGCCGTGGATCATGGTCTCGAAACGCCCGAACAACGTCGGGCAGCGGGAAAACCCGAAGCCGGTCAGGTCCGGCTCGCGGCACGACAGTCTGGAGGCGAGGTCATCATCTCGATCACCGACGACGGTCGCGGCGTCGATCGTGCTCGCGTCCGGGAACGAGCAGAATCTCAGGGCTTGATCACCGCAGGTGCCCAGCTCGGCGATCCGGAACTGCTACAGCTCATCTTCCAACCCGGCTTCTCTACGGCGCAGACCGTAACAAACCTGTCAGGCCGGGGTGTCGGTATGGACGTCGTAAAGCGCACCGTCGATGCTCTCAGGGGTTCGATCGATTTATCGAGCCGGCCCGGTGAGGGTTCGGACGTATCGCTGCGCATACCGTTGACGCTCGCGATCATCGACGGGCTGTTGGTGCGCGTCGGAACCGGTCGCTATGTCATCCCGCTTTCAGCGGTCGAAGAATGCCTTGAGCTGACGGTTGAAAAGGACCTTCGGTCACACGGTCGGAGTTTCATCTCGCTGCGAGAGTCTCTCGTGCCATTCCTGAGGCTGCGCGAGCTATTTCATACCGGCACGGAACCTGATCGCCACCAGAAAGTCGTCGTCGTCTCGACCGGTTCGGAACGCGTCGGTCTCGTCGTCGATCAAATCATCGGTGACCATCAGACCGTTATCAAATCCATGTCGAAGCTTCATGAGGACGTCGCCACGTTCTCAGGTGCAACCATTCTTGGAGATGGTTCAGTCGCGCTCATCCTGGATATACCCCACCTAGTTGCTGCGGGTCAGAACGAGGAGGCGCTTTTGCGCAAAGCCGGATGAGCAACATGCAAGAAGACGGTCAAAACCTAAACACCAAATCTGGAATGATCGAGGTCCTTACCTTCGACCTCCAGGGTGAAACGTTCGCGCTCGGAGCCGGCATTGTCCGAGAGATCATGGACATGGCAGCGGAAACGCGAGTGCCAGGCGCTCCACGTTTCGTCGGCGGCGTGATCAATTTTCGCGGGAAGGTCATCCCGCTCGCCAATTTACGGCTTGCCTTCGGCATGGAGGCAAGAGCCGCAACTATCGATAGTCGCATCGTCGTGATCGAACTTGATCTTGACGGCACCCCCACGTTGATAGGTCTGCAAACCGATCATGTGCATGAGGTGACGACTCTTGATCTTGCTGCCAGCGAGCCGCCGCCGAGCGTCGGCATGCGCTGGCGATCGGACTATGTGACTTGTCTCGTCAAGAAGGGCAGCGACTTTATCGTTCTTCCCAATCTGCAAACCATCTTTTCCGATCGATCGAATTCGGTGGGAGGGTCACTCAGGGCCGTCGCCTAAGCACTTTTCTGGAATGCCCTGCGCATGCGGCGCTGGCGAGACTCATGATGAGTTCCGTTTGATAGCATCGGTGAAGCTGTCGCCATCCGTTCATTAGGTTCGACGGAGACCACGGTGTCTCCGCTTAGAAAGGGCATAAAAATGCGATTTACGATCAAGACAAAACTCGCGATCACCTTCACGGTTCTGACGCTGTTATCCTGCGTCATGGCGGGATTGTCGATCATGAACCTGAGTTCACTCAACGCCGCTATAGGTCAGATGATCGAGGGTCCGGCAAAGCAGATCCAGTTGATCGGCAGCCTGCAGAACTCGCTCAATCAACTGGCACGCAACGAGAAGAACGCAGTTCTCACCGATGATGCCGCATTGATTGCGGAGTTCAAGAAAAGAGCTGATGACGCGGCGGCGCAGGTCAATACGCTGATGCCCGCGATCTCAGCCATAGCAAGCAATGACGTGAAGAGCCTGCTTGGCGAGTTCGAGACATTGTATCGCGAATACCGAACCATCAACGAAGAAGTCCTTCGCCTTGCTACAATCAATACGAGCGAATCGGACGTCCAGGCTGGTGCGCTGTCTATGGGTGATGGTCGGAAGAAGATGAACGCAATGTTCGCAGTGTCAGATCGGATCAGCGATGCTGCTGTGAAGGACATGAATGCGACGAATGAGGCGACGAATGAGCAATATGCTACTGCCCGCAATGTCGTAATTGGAGCCGCTACTGTACTGCTCTTGATCTCGGTTACTGCCGCCGTGTGGATCTCTCTCAGCGTCTCAAGAGGTTTGGCAAAGGGTGTCGAACTTGCCCAGGCAGTTGCCATCGGCGATCTCGATCAGCAGATCTCGACCAGCACCAATGATGAGATAAAAGATCTGATCGATGCCATGAACCGGATGACTGCGAACCTTCGCGTCACTGCCAGCCTCGCCGACAAGATTTCGAACGGTGACCTCACTGTCGAGCCGACCCCTTTGTCCGAGAAGGACACACTGGGACTTGCTCTGCAGCGCATGGTCGAGCGTTTGCGCGGTGTAGTTTCCGATGCCATCGCGGCATCCGACAATGTCTCGTCGGGCAGCCAAGAACTGTCGTCGACCTCCGAGCAGATCTCTCAGGGCGCAACCGAGCAGGCAGCTGCCGCTGAAGAAGCCTCTGCCTCGATGGAGCAGATGGCCGCCAACATCAAGCAGAACGCCGACAACGCAGCGCAGACGGAAAAGATTGCTCGCCAGTCGTCAAAAGACGCCGAAGCGAGCGGCGAAGCCGTCACCCGCGCTGTCAACGCCATGCGGACGATTGCCGAGAAGATCGGCATCGTTCAGGAGATCGCGCGCCAGACTGACCTTCTTGCCCTCAACGCTGCTGTTGAAGCGGCGCGCGCCGGCGAACACGGCAAGGGCTTCGCGGTGGTTGCTTCCGAAGTACGCAAGCTCGCCGAGCGTAGCCAGACCGCAGCCGCCGAAATCAGTGCGGTTTCTGGAGACACGGTCAAAGCAGCGCAGGAAGCTGGCGAGATGCTGACACGCCTCGTGCCGGACATTCGCAAGACGGCCGAACTCGTTTCCGAGATCAGCGCGGCGTGCCGCGAGCAGGATATCGGCGCCTCGCAGATCAACGAAGCAATTCAGCAGCTGGATAAGGTCACGCAGCAGAATTCTGGCGCTTCGGAAGAGATGTCGGCAACCTCTGAAGAATTGGCTGCACAGGCCGAGGAACTGCAGACGAGCATCACCTTCTTCCGCATCGACAACTCCGGCGGCCGCCCGGCACCCAAGGCTTCTCCGGCCGCTGCTCGCCGCCCGCAGCCCAAGAAAGCTGAGTTCAAAGCAACGCAGGTGGCGGCCAAGGCAGCCCCCGCCAAGGCTCGTAAAGCGACCATGCAGCGCGGAAACGTCTCGGAACTGCAATCGCGGGTCAAGGGCTTCGCGCTCGAGCTCAACATGGGCGGTCCCGACGACGCTGACGCCGAGTTCAGGGAGACGGCATAATGGCAAACGCGACGCATGAATCTCAGGTTGTCACGTTCTGCCTCGGCGAAGAAGTCTTCGCGGTTCCCGTGACCCTGGTGCGTGAGATCTTGGACTACAGGCCTGCATTCAAGATTCCCAACGGTCCCGACTATCTCTTGGGACTGACGGACGTGAGGGGCCAGGGCGTGCCGACGATCGACCTGCGCGCCCGGCTCGGCCTCTCGAAAACGGTGCCAACGCCACATACGAGAATTCTCGTGCTCGATGTGGCGTTGGAGGATCGCACGTTATCTATGGGCCTGGTGGCTGACCGGGTCTTCGAGGTGGCGGCTTTTTCGGCCGAGCAAATCGAGACGGCGCCGGACATCGGAGTTCGCTGGAACTCCGACTACATCGCCGGAGTCGTGCGGCGCGCCGATGGCTTCGTCGTGCTGATCGATCTCCCGCTTCTCTTTTCGGGAACCCAATCGGCGATGCTGATGCCGTCCCATGTTGCCGTCGCCTAATAACATCTGGAGTGGATGGCGTGCTAGTTAGTCAAGTCGCAGAACAGCAGGTCCGGTCTGATCGTCTCAGCCGGAGAAACTTCAATCGCATGGCGAGCTACATCAACCGCATCAGCGGGATCAAGATGCCTCCGAGCAAAATGACGATGCTCGAAGGCAGGCTCCGCCGGCGGCTTCGCGCGACGGGCTACGCCACGCTCGACGACTATTGCGACTTTCTGTTCGACGAAGATGGCCTGCATTCGGAGGCCGTCCATCTTATTGATGCGGTGACGACCAACAAGACCGATTTCTTCCGGGAACCTGCGCACTTCGATTATCTGCGCGACACCATTCTTCCGTCTATGGCCGCGAGCGGCCACCGTAGTATTCGCATTTGGAGCGCCGCCTGCTCGACGGGCGCCGAACCTTACACAATCGCGATGCTACTTGAAGAATTCGCCGAGGAGCACAGTTTTGCCTATAAGATCCTGGCAACGGATCTAAGCACAGAGGTACTCGCGACCGCGCATCGCGGAGTCTATTCCCTGGAAACGGTGGCGCCGGTCCCGAACGAATTTTCGCGGAAGTACGTCATGCAGTCGGCGCGGCCCGGTGCTCGCGAAGTGCGCATTCATCCGAAGCTGCGCTCGAAAGTCGGCTTTGCGCGAATGAATTTAATGGATGAGAAGTATCGGGTTGGGGACCCGATGGACCTCATTTTCTGCCGGAATGTGCTCATCTATTTCGATAAATCGATGCAAGCAGCCGTGCTGAGCCGGCTTTGCGACTGCCTCCTTCCCGGCGGCTATCTCTTTATTGGCCACTCAGAATCACTGACGGGTTTTGATCTGCCCGTCACACAGGTCGCGAATACAATCTTTCAAAAAACCTGAGCGTCCTCATGAAGCCCATTCGCGTTCTCATTGTCGACGATTCCGCCAGCGTGCGCCAGGCGTTGGCGACCGTGCTGAGCCAAGATCCCGATATCGAAGTAATGGGGGTCGCTTCAGATCCGATCGCCGCTGCACGCCGCATTCAGGACGAAATCCCCGACGTCATCACGCTCGACGTTGAAATGCCACGCATGGACGGCATTACATTCCTGCGCAAACTTATGGCGCAAAAGCCGATCCCCGTCGTTATGTGCTCATCGCTGACCGAGCAAGGCTCGGAGACGCTGATGCAGGCGCTGGAAGCTGGCGCGGTTGACGTCATTCTCAAACCGCGAATCGGCGTTGCAGATCATTTGGCCGAATCTAGCGCTCGCATTTGCGAGGTCGTCAAAAGCGCGGCGCAGGCTCGCGTCGGCGGGCGGAGGCCCCGCACCTTCAATCTGCGCGATAGCGAGCCTGCCAAGAAGTTGACGGCGGACGCGATGCTGCCGCCGCCGACGGGGCGGGCGATGGCTAAAACAACGGAAATGGTAGCTTGTTTGGGAGCGTCGACCGGTGGCACGGAATCGCTGCGTGAGGTGCTGCAGGCGCTTCCCGCGAACGCACCGGGAATCGTGATTGTTCAGCACATGCCGGAGAGGTTCACCGCGGCCTTTGCCAAGCGGCTCAATTCTCTGTGCGAGGTGGAAGTCAAGGAGGCTGTTGACGGAGACCCGGTTCTGCGCGGTCACGTTTTGATAGCACCCGGTGACAAGCACATGATGCTGGAGCGGCAGGGGGCACGGTATTATGTATCGGTGAAAACCGGACCGTTGGTGTCACGGCACCGACCTTCGGTCGACGTGCTTTTTCGTTCGGCTGCGCGCTCCGCCGGAGCGAACGCTATCGGCGTCATCATGACAGGTATGGGTGACGATGGTGCCCGCGGATTGGCAGAAATGCGCGATGCCGGTGCTTTTACGATTGCGCAGGACGAGGCAAGCTCAATCGTTTTCGGGATGCCGAAAGAGGCCATCGCACGGGGCGCGGCGATAAAGATCTCCCCCCTCGACGCTATTGCGCGCGAAATTCTCCGGGCATCAATGAGCCATTGACATTGTCAGGATTCGTTGGCTGCGCATGCTACGCCGCCGCCCGGTTCTCGTCCTCGATCTCGTTCGCAGGGAGAGCAAACCTCGCGTGAACCTCTCGTTCTTTTGCCATCGTGTACAGCGACGCAATTCGATTGAGTATCTCACCCAGCGGTTCGCAAATATCCTCCGTCGTCGTAACCGTCGCTCCCGCGAGGGCCATCAAAGTGTTGACCTCGTCACTGACGACGCTGACAAGGTCAGCCTCGAAGTTCAATTTGCTCATAGCATTTCTCAAAGATGAGGCGACTTCCTGCCCGCGGGACGTCAATGTCGTCAAATCGTTTTCAATGGCGTTCGCGGCTCCGCGCAGGCACGCCACCGCGGATTCGAGCTTGGTTCGCGCGCTCGCGTGATTGTCGTGATCGCTCAATCCTCCGCTTTGGGCTGCGGCAATCGTGAGCGCATGCAGTGAGGATCGCGTAGCCTCGGACGTCGATTCGAGTTTTTTGGCGTAGTGCCGGACCTCAACGGCAATCACTTCCAACGGCTTGCCGGCATCTCCAAGACGGGAACATCTGACAGTGGTATTGATCGCCATAAATTGAACGTCCTCTTTGACGTTCTTGACGCTGTCGACACACGTTTCCAGCTCTTTGACAGCCTTCGTTGTCGCCAGATGAACCAGACTCGCTCCCTCTGCGGACCTTTCAAGGTCGGCGACCAGCTCGAGCGCCTGAGCGACGCTGGATTCCAGCGAGCGAAGTCCGCCGCCTTCGGCGCCGTTGCTAAAATCAAGCTGCGTGCGGAGAAGCTGATCGGTATCCACGGAGATCTCCGCGATCATTTCCGCCATGTGCTTGGTGTCGAGACTGAACGTTTCCGCCGTGTCATGGAGCTGGTGCGCGAGGAGGCCGTAAATATAACGATCGAACCTGTCGCAAGCGTCATCGCTCATGCCGTTACTCATGAGCGCGGCGCGGGCGTCGGAAAGCAGGGTGAGGCCCGATTGGATGTGCTCGATCCTCTGGCGCGTGATGTCGCCGATTTGAAGTGACGACAGGACGTTGAAGATTTGAGACTGTATCTTCTGGGCAAGCCTCGAGACTTCGGACATCATTTTCGTGGCGTGTCGGTGATATTGTCCTATCGCCACCGCGTCCTTCGTCAATTGATCCGGAACGGACGGGAGCATTCGATCAGCCTGTTCCAAAAGGTGGGTTTCGAAGGCTCGGGCCTTGCGTATCTGATGATCGAGGTCTTCCAGCCGCGCATCGAACTCGTCAAGGTCGGCCCCCCCTTGCCCGAGCCGCGATTTCATCTCTTCAGCGAAGTCGGAAAAATCATAGGTCTGTGCTGCGGAGCCTGATCCCGCGATCTTCAGGTTCATGGCGAACACGAGCAAATACTTCAATAGATCTCGCATCTCTTCGATGTGCGAACTCAAAGTGCGCCTTGCCTTTTCAAGTCCGCCCAGGTGAGCATTTCTCGCCACTAGAAGAGCCGGGAGCGAATTGAACTCTGCAGATGTCGAAACAAGATCTTGGGTGGCACCTTCGACGGCTCGCGCGCCCATAACCCTGTTCAGTTGGCTCAGTAATTCAAGCGCTCTGCCCAGGACGGTGAGAGTGCTCTCAAGGACCGCGCCGGCCTGAGAAAACTTGCCCTCTATCTTGCTACGAGCCTGTTCAAGCCGTTCGGCGATTTCTTCGCCTGCTTGATGGTCGCCGATTGCCATTGCATTGCCGTCCGCGTTGATTCCAATAGGAACCGAATTTGACGGCTGTTCAAAAATTTAGAGTAAACAAGGGAGCTGAAGTTGATCCGAGCCTCCGAGGCCGTCTCGTTGCTCTCAAGGTGCGGCGCGACCCACTTGCCGTGGAAATTGCCGAGCTGCAGAACCGCATTTCGAATGGCGAGCCAACGATCACGCCGGAAAAGATCGCCTAGCTGGCAGTCCTGCTGCGAGACAAGCTAAAAAATGGTCCGCCCGAGCTGAAGCGGGCCTATGCCCGACTCGCAGTCCGCGAAGTTACGGTCCAAGACAAGGAAATCCGTATATGCGGCTCGAAGTCCGTCCTGGCCAAAGCGGCGTCGCAGGGCCTCGATCAAACGGCGCCCGCAGTTCTCTCTTTATGTTCGGAGAAGGCGCGTCGCCGCCAGAATCATAACCTGAAGGCCGTTGATTCAAATCAACAGCGCTCCCTCTCCCATTCGTTAGGGAAGTATTTATCAGCCGCTGGCCCTTCGCCATATGATTCGCCATATGAAGTGGGCCGCTCTCTCAACCTCCGGCACCCATATGCCCTGTGGTGTGCTCGTTCGCCGACCACAGCGCCAGCACGATTGCTGCGATGCCGATCACCATGCTTGTACGCGTCGCTGCCGCATTGCCGCTGAAGTTCAACACCCATGGTGCCACGATCAGCCAGGCTCCCAAGACGGCGCTGATCCACTCCTCCCAGACGCGGAAGGCAAACAGAGCCGCCAAAGCCATCAACGTGATGACGGCACCAACGACGTGCGCATTCAGCGCAGCGCTGCCTTCCGTTGCATAGTTTAGCGCCCAAGGTGAGATGAAAAGTGCAATTCCTAGGAGGACGTTGACCGAGTCCTGCCAATCGCTTGTGATGTTTTGTCTTGCATCCATTGCCAACCTCCTTCGGCTGACATCGCGACACCCATCAGGGGAATTCGCATCAGTATATTAGCAGGTAATTGTTTATCGAACCCGTTCAAGGGCGCTGCAGCCTGAATCGAAAAATTTGATCAATCGTACGCGTTACCGCAATGCAATACGCCCATTGTGTGTGACACTCGGCGAAGCGATCGTCGATCCGTTGCGACGGCCGGTTGCGTTCATCGGCGACGGTGCATTTCAGATGACGGCCCAGGAGCTCTCGTCGCTTTGTCGACGAAAGAGCAACGCCATAGTGCTCCTCCTGAATAACGACGGCTACACAACCGAACGGGCCATCCACGAGGGGCCTTACAACGACATTCAACCATGGGCCTATCACAAGCTCCCGGAGGATTTCGGCGGAGGCTGGGGCCGGCTAGTGACAACCGAGGACGAACTCGACGACGCACTCGCGCACGCTCAGACGACAAACGACGGACCCGCCTCGATTGAAATCATGCTCGAGAGGTTCGACACGTCCGATGCACTGAAACAATTGGGCGCCGAGTTGTCTCCTGAAAACGGGCAGGTGCGCGTTTTGAGGAAGAGTGGAAGTGCTAGCGATACGGTGAAAAAGTTATACTGAAATCGGGTGTTGAATCCTCGTCCCGGGCGCGCCGCGGAATGCGTTCGCACGCGAGGACGAACTTCGAGGTCGTTGTTTTGGATTCCGCCGTGAAGTGCTCAGTTGAAGATCCCGCCGCAACGGCTGCCATCGAGATCAACGTTCGGCGCAGCAGGAAGGCGCCCCGGCCGTTGTTCATATGTAGCGTTTTGCAGACGTCGCCAGAATCGGTTGGTCTACTCTGCTCTCCGGCCAGCCCCAGACGCTGGTCAATGAGCATTCTAGCATGAACCAAGGTAGGCTGATGACACAGTCCAATTACACAAAACGCGGCTGCCGCTTACCGCGTCGTCATTTTGTGGAGGTTGCCTTTTCGGTAGCGCTCGTCACCAGTAACCTCGACGCCGAGCCAGTCAGGGCGGCTGAATTCAGTGTTTGTCGCGGGCAGCTCTATCTCGGCAACGATAATCCCGGTAAGCTCGCCGCTGTACTCATCAATCTCCCACCTAAAACCACCACTGTCGACTATGTGACGTGTCTTCTCGATAATCCTGCCTTGACAGTAATTGCCGAGTAGTTCGTTTGCGTCCACGAGGGGTATTTCGTATTCGAACTCCGCTCGGATCAAGCCGTTGCGGGAGCCCTTGATGGCAATGGTCGCACGGTCGCCATTGATGCGTACGCGCACCTTTTTCCCGCCATCAGTCGCGATCAGCCCATCACGGATATGGAGACTAAAAACGCGCAGCGCTCTCCACCCATCGTTTGCAACAAGGAACTTACGCTCGATCTCGATTGCCATGCCATTGACTATGCTTTGCTGTGGCAGGATACACGCGGTGTTCTCCGATTTCCTTTATCGACCGCCCGCTCCAGAAGCGATCATGGCGCAGCGTCCGGTTCACGCGGCCGACTCAGATGCTGCCCAATGGCGGCAAGTGGTTGGACACGTGACGCTCCCGTATTACGGCGTCGACCGCCAGCGCTGGAGCCAGCAAGTTTGGCCGACATCAAATCGCGGGTGCCGAACTGCCAAGGCCTCATGCTTGGTGGCGGCGGAGCTCCGCCGCCACATCTCGTCCCAGGCGATCAAGTAAACGCCAAAGGCTTATTTGAAGTTCGCCTGACGGCAGGATGTACTCTCGACAGGTCCCGATGGCTTGTGCAGCAGCGGCGGAACGGGCGTGTAGCCGACGGGCTTTTCCGACACCGGATAAACGAGTGTGATCTCGCTCGGTATCTTAGTCGCGTCCTGATTGACGTGCTGATGCGCGACGTTATAGGGGTCAGAAAAGACGCCATATTCACCCGGCGTCACCTTGTAGACAACGGACTTGCTGCCGGCGCCAGCGTTGGCAAGGTATTTCGTGGGTTCACTCCAGTCGCGTCCGTCGAGATTGCTGTAAAATTTGACATCGAGGAGGACGGCGTCGCACATCGGCGTCACCTCTTCATACTGAGTAGCCCATCCCGAGCCACCTGAAGTATCAGGATAACGTCCCCAATCACCGCCCTTCATCGGACAAGCTCCGCCCCCGCCGTAGGCCGCACGGTTGGGATGATGGACGCCATAAACCGGCAGGCCAATCGCTCGAGCAATGTGACCATCTTCGAGATTGAAACGCGGCGCTGCGGTCACCTCCGTTTTCAATCCCTTCGCCTTGGTGCCAAGGGATTGAAAATATGGTCCGTCAGGACGCACGTAGCGGAAATCGTCGTTGTTGTCGTTGTCGAACACGGCCAGCAGAAAAAGGTAGGGCTTATTGAAGAACGGACGTTCGACGAGATAGTATTCCGCCTTCGTCTTGCCAGTGTCGATCGCCTTCCAGTTTACGTGCAACGCGTCCATGCCTTCTTGGCCAACATTCGCCCAGGTTCGAGCATCCGGAAAATGTTGAAGTCGCAGAACGTTCGTATAGTTTTCGCGAATATCCAGACCTGCCCGCTTCCCGAGTGGCCCCACCTGGTTTGCGCCGGGTTGGGCGAAAGCGAAATGCAAGGCTTCAGCAGCATAGGGATAATCTGCTTCCGACATGGTGCAGAAAAAATTCGGCAGGTCTATCGGATCGTGCGCGGCGTATCGGGCTTTGTATTTCGGGTGGGTAATCGGAAGATCGATGTAGTTCAACCGACCATCCGCAGTAAATTTCTGGTCAGGATATTTGTAGCCTGACCAGCTTTCGTCTGGCAAAAACGACGAGTACTCACTCTCGAGAGAGGCCAGCTTCTTAGCGTCCATGATGTCTGAATTCGCGGGAAGACCTGCAGCGTCTTTCTTGCGGTATTCGCGGATCATACCGCTCTCTTGTACCCGCCAAAGTCCGTGCTTTCCTTCTCCGATCATCGAAAGCACCTGTTCGGCAATCGTAAAGAAGCGATACGTGTAGTTGGTATTCACATAACCAACGTAAAACGGCAGATGTGGAATTTTGGAATGCGTTGTCGAAGGACGACCGACTCCGACCAGGTCTTTCTGGCCGTCGTCCTCCTTCACGATTTGGTCACTCGTGTAAAAGTACGGGTCTCCGTTAGTCAGATCCCGCAAATCAATAGGTTCAGCCGCATTCACAGTTAGCGGCAGAATAGACAGTATTGCAGCCACGGGCAGTAGCTGACTTGCTCGCTTGCGCATGTTGCGTCCTCATGAGTGTCGCTATCGGAGACCAAAAAGGGCGCCCATCAGAGCGCCCCAAATTAGCCGTCAGGAATTATCGCGAGCACGCTGTCCGCAGATGAAGCCTAAACCTTCCTTTTCCGTGGTGAACGTGATCGTCGAACCTTTGGGGAAGAAGAGCACATCGCCCTTTGTTGCGGTCACGGTGTTTTTCCCGTCAGAGACCGTCATCGAACCCTCGAGGATAATTTTGGCCTCGTCGTAGGTGTAGTCGTAGGTCAACGGAGCGGACTTCTCGAGGCGGAACAGTCCGCAGGTCAACGGCGCTTTCGGGTCGTCCGACGAGATGATGTCCTGCAGAAAGGCGTCAACGTTCGGAGTGCCCATGGACTTGATCTGCATACCCTGGGCATTCTTGATATATGTGAGTTCTTTCGATGGTGCTTTGGCCTCCCCGTAGGCGCTTGCGGCAGCAACGATTGCGAACAGTCCAGCGCCAGCGAGAAAGCCCAGTCTCTTACGGTCAAGCATATTTCGTCCCTTCTAGGTTTGTTTTGTCGGATGCCGCCCGAACCCGATTGACGCGAGTCAAATCATCAGCAAGCAACCGGTTTTTCATTCACGCCTGGAAGGGTATTGCGGGCTTGTTATTCCGCGGATCCAATCTTGTTAACGCGAGGTGCGAAGTTGTGAAAATTTGTTAAAAAGAAGAAGAGCGCGCTGGGCGCGTTAAGGCACTTCGAAGCGTGGGACAAAAGAAGGGGGCGCCAAACAGTCAGCCAGCGGCATGTCATCCACCGTTTGCTTGTCCACCATCGTGATGGGTGGTCCCAGATGACGATGGATGAGCTTGCCCTCGATCGCCCTTATAGCTTGATCAATCGCCAAACGCCCCTGCAGAACAGGCGCGTCGGTCGGCGCCGCAATAACTTTTCCACGCTTGATGGCGCGATACGTTCCGTGCGTGAAATAGGTGGAAGCGATCATCACGCGCCCCTCCAATCCGCGAGCACGCAGCACACTCACAGCTGCGTCAGCTGTCACGGCGCTGCCGACGAGGTAGGCAATCGTCGGGAAGTGATCGAGCGTCTCCTCAACAAGTCGCAGTTGGATCTCAAATCCAGTATCTCCCCAATCCACTGCCGCGATTTTGGCCGAGCTTCCGGCGATGCCTTCTCTGAAGCCGGCATCCACGAAGTGGACCCATCCTGCACCCTCTGGACCTGGGAACCATGCGATGGGCGCCGATGGGCCGGACAATGGAGTTCTTGCCGCGATGTAGCGGCCAATCGCGCGTCCCATATCCCGCCATGGCACGCCAACTTTCGCCGATATGCCGCGGTTATCGATGTCATTGACCGCGGCGATGACAGGCATCCGCTTTGCGATGTCTCGAATGAGCGGCGTGAGTCCGTCGTACGATGACGGACTCACGATCACGGCGTCGGAGGTTCGACTGCACATTTCTATTTGTTCCCTCTGACGATCTACGCTTGGGTATCCGCCGGCATCGATAACGGTTAGTTGAACTCCAGCTGCGAGCGCCTGCTCGACCATGCCGTAGTTAACGCTAATCCAGTAGGCATCCTTGAGGTGCGGATACGACGCGCAGATTCGCCAAGGCCGAGCGGCCCGCGCCAGCGGTTCAACCATTACGGTCGAGGGTATGCCCGAATAGTCGTAGGGCTCAGGCCAAGCCAACACGTTCCATTCTGATGCGCCAGCGGGAGCGGGCAGAACGACGGCGAGGCAGAGCGATCCGATCAAGCATTGCAGCCGAGCCCAATTCATTCACATTCTCCTGCCCGCGCTAGCGTTCCAGCTGCCGTTATGCGAAATCGCGTTGAGGAGCAATGACTGCCGCGACGGCATCGTATAGGTTCCAGAATAATGTTTTCCAACTCTCACATTGGCCGGCGGCTCCTACTCGCATTTCTAGTCATTTCTGCGCTTTCGCTTTTGCCCGGAATCGTGGGTTGGCTCATCCTTCGTGATGTCGCAAAGACGCAGTCGCATCTTAGCGAAGAGGCCCTTCCAACCGTCTTGGCTTCAGAATCGCTTGTTGAAATGAATGACCGGCTCGTCGCGCTCGGTCCCGCCTTGCGTGCCGCCGATAGTCAGGAAAACTTCGACCGTTATAAAATTGAATTGTCGGAGTTGCGTGAGCGGGTTCGATTGCTCGTCGGCAGCATCGCGACGAAACTGCCTGCGCCACAGGCCCGCGAACTGCACGACCTCGTGGAGAGATTGCTCCGTGAGCTGGAGGTTCAAAAACAGCTCGTTGCCGAGCGGCTTGCGGTGACTGAAACGTTGCGGCGAGAAATCAAGACCGCGACGACGACGGCCGCGGCCTTGGTCGACCTGTCGGAGACATTTGTTTCGAACGCTCAGGCGCTGATTACTGCAGTTACTGCCGACCTGTACACGCCTGAAAGAGACACGCGCGATCGCGAGTTATTTCTATCGACGCTTGACCAACTCGTCGAGCGTGATTTCTTCAACTTCGAAAGGATGTTCGAACTGCGCCTCGCCGCCTCGCAGCTCAGCGTGGTCATAACGCGCTTCAATAATGCTTCGGATGCTGAATTATCGGACTTGGCGTCCGAATATCGCCAACATCTCGCGACTATCGCGCGAGGCGTCACCATCGTATCCGATCCCACGCGCCGCAAGGAGGCCGAGAGCTATCTCGACATTCTAGCTCACACTGTCGACGACGCAGATCCGTCAAAGAATATCGTCGATCAAAAGCGACGATTGCTTCAGCTTGCCGATCAATCTGAAACACAGGCCGTGGCGGCAACGAAGGTCGCCGGGGAGATGAAGACGGTTGCGGACAACATGCTTCGGCGAGCCGGTCAATACGCGACGGAAAACTCATCACAAGCCGCGGACGGAGTGAGCTTCGGCCTGCTCGTTTTGATCGGGGCCTCCCTCGCTGGCTTCGGCTTATCCGCACTTTTCGTTTGGCGGTTTGTCGAGCGTCGGCTCGTGCATCCGCTTGGAAAAGTCACGGATGCTTTGGAAGCTCTGTCGAGCGGCAACATCGATATCGAGGTCAGCGAAGAAGGCGCGCCTGAGTTGCGTAAACTCAGTCGCGCGGTAGCTGTTTTTCGCGATGAAACGCGCCGGCGTCGTGCGCTGGAAGATGCGCAGCGGCAGACAAACGAAGAATTGCGCCGTCACAGGGAGGAACTCCGTCAACTCGTTGAAGAGCAAACAGAGATGCTCCGAACAGCCAATGAGCGTTTGTTAGTTGAGGCAGGCGAGCATGCCGTCGCCCGTGAGAAAGCCGAGGCGGCCAACCGTGCCAAGACGGAGTTTCTCGCGATCATGAGCCACGAGATCCGCACCCCGCTGACGGGAATTACGGGGATGATCGATCTGTTGCGGTCTACAAAACTGTCTCCGGAGCAAGATCGCTGGACAACGGGAGCGATGCGCGCATCCGGAGCTCTTCTCGGTGTGCTGAATTCAATTCTTGGTTATGCAAAAATTGAAGGCGGCGAAGGCACTCTCGATGTTTGCAATTTTAGCATGCTGGCTTTGGGGCAACGTATCGCAACGATGATGCGACCCATGGCGGAGTCAAAAGGGCTGTCGCTGAAACTCATCGTCGGTCGGGAAGTTTGGCAGGCGTATTGGGGTGATGCTGGTAAGCTTCAGCAGATCATCATCAACCTGGTCAACAATGCCATAAAATTCACCGACCGCGGAGAGGTGGAAATCATCATTGACGTCGTTCACACCGGCGACGACGCCCAGACTCTGAAAATAAACGTGACCGACACAGGGCCGGGCATCCCGGAAGATCAGTTGGAGAGAGTCTTTGAGGCTTTCGTTCAAGCCGACGCGGGTGTGGGGCGCCGTTATGGCGGCACAGGACTAGGTCTTGCTATCTGTCGTCGGTTGACTGACCGGATGAATGGCAAATTGTCTGTCGCCTCCATGGTCGGGGTCGGCTCCACGTTTTCGCTCGTCATATCTTTTGACAGAGGAAACGCTGAACTTGAAACGTCTCACGAGATGTCAGAGAGCACGAGCGCTGCTCGAAATGTGCTTCTTATCGAAGATGATGAAACTACCCGTATTGTGGCAACCGCGTACCTTGAGCGACTTGGGCATCGCACGCTGGCGACGCCGGACGGGTGCTCCGCATTGGAGGCGGCCCCGAGTTTCCATCCGGATGTCGTCGTGACTGACGTTAGCCTGCCAGGCATGGATGGTTTGGAACTAGCGAACCGGCTTCGCGAACTTTTAAACCGATCGGATCTCCCGATCGTTTGCATGTCGGCCCACGTGTTTCCCGCTGACGTGGAGCGCTTCCTCGCGAGCGGGATGGATGTTTTTGTCGCAAAGCCGCTTTCCGCCCAGTCTTTATCTCAGGCCCTGGCGTCGGCATTTGCAGACCGGCGACCAGAGATTGACCGCAGATCTCTTTCACAGGATATCCGAACATTGGGGCTAAGCGTGGTCCGAAGCCTCATTGCCTCCGCCAAATATGCCATGTCCTCTCGCTTTGGGGACATCGAAGCGGCTCTTGCGATCGACGATCGAAAAGAAATCTGCAGGCTTGCCCACGTCATTCAAAGCACTTCGGGCTCCCTCAATCTCATTGCGCTCCGTGGCGCTGCTGAACGCTTAGAGAACTTGGCGGAGCAGGCGGAAAAGGAAGACATTATTGGCTTAGTGGCGGCCTGCCGTCGAGCTTGGACGGAAGGCCTCAAGCTTCTCGAGGCTGAGGTAGGAGTAGAGCCAGCGCGGACGATCGATCACTCGACTATCGCAGCTAGATAATAACCTTCGCCGTGCGAAGTGCCTATGATCTGCGGATGATCCGCCTGGTCCCCGAATTTGCGGCGCAGGCGCCGGACCAAAACGTCAACGGTTCGGTCTTCGACGTCCCATTCGCGATTAGCTATTTCCTTTAAGATCCGGCTACGACTCATAACCTGCCCTGGTTTGGATGCGAGAAGCGCCAGAAGCTTAAATTCGGAACGGGTGATATCGACAAAACGCCCGTCTTCGCCCTGAAGCGTGCGCTTTCCGAGGTCGAGCCGCCATCCTGCAAAACGGATAGTCTGTGCCGTTGACTGCATCGAGCGCCCGCGATCTAAGCGCCAGATCAGATTTTTGACGCGAGCTAATAGCTCGCGGGGCTCGAAGGGTTTCGTCACATAGTCGTCGGCCCCGACCTCTAAGCCGACGATACGATCCGTGGTACTTGTGCGGCTAGTAATTATGATGATGCCGGCATCGGAATGCTCTCTCTGCTCACGGGCAAGTTTGAGGCCGTCGTCCCCCGGTAAGTTTACGTCTATCATTAATACTGTTGCGGGATCATTCTGAAGTATTTGCCGCATTTCCGAACCATTCGCGGCTTGGCTTACGCGATAGCCTTCGGCGCAGAAGTAGTGTGCCAGCTTCATGCGGGTCACGATATCATCTTCGACTACAAGGATATGGGGAGCCGATTTGTCCATAAGTACAAGCCCTGAAGTCGGCCAACATGGCCTTGACCGCCCCTTATAAGCTGCGGTGTGAATGCCCCCTCAAAAAGAGAGGCGCAGGTCCCAGCCAGCTTCATCGCTCGTGACGCGGCCCAATGCAAGAGCGGTCCGTCTTGGGGTCTTCAAAGAGAAGCAAGGGCACCAGAGTCCGAAACTGTCAGAAGAAGCGCACCTTAGCTGACGTCGAGGGCAAGACCGCGCGAACGTTTGTCCGCCTTCAAAAGTCACACTCTCTTTCGGTGGCTGAGCATACCAGCGGCCGCGACGAAGACTGCTGCTCATTTGAATCGAGGAGCTCTTCCAAAGTCAGGATTAGACGCTTCGCAGTTTTACATTCCGCGGTCTGCAAACCCTCCACAAATTGTTCGAACACTGGCTTAAGAAGTTTTCGAGCGCGCTTGCGATGCCTTGAGCGAATGTCAGCTGTGCTAGGTCGATTGCAGCGCGCAGTTCCCACGATCGCGCGCTCTGACCGCGGCTCAATCCGAGCGATCATCGCTCCTCTCGAACGCCCGATTGCCGCGAGACCTTCAGCGAGGCCCATGTTGAACGGTATGGTATGCAACTCGTAGCCGGCAGCGCGGAGCTTTTCCCGACAGGGCTGAAGGCTATCAACTCCCTCACCCGCGTCTCCTTGGCGGATGGCCAACTTGGCTTTTGAAGCCGCGTCCCAACGCCAAATAGGGCGCGAGGGAATGAGAGTGAGCATGCGATATTAGCCAATCGGTGTACTTGCAGGCGCTCTCGATATCACCGGTTTAAAGGAATACCGAGAAGGCCCAGATTAACGGAATGGACAGTGTTCCTGGGATGGTCCCTGCTTCGGCCGCCGCGAGTTCCTCGGGGGCAGTCGGCCGTTCTCTTGGCAGCTTGCTCGACGAGCGGAGCGGCGGCAGCATCACGTGCCGATAGGGTAACTTCCGATGAAGTGAGGATGGCGTAAGTCTCGCCAGACAGCAGCGTCACAACAAACACGAAGGCAAGAAGCCAACGACCCTCGCTGAGTGCGGAGCCAGCACCCCAAGGCGACCGCGATCTGCAATGGCGCCGTTGGGCCACCATAGCCACCGGATCCCATGATCGAGATATGGGCGGTTGTCAGGACGATCGCGCTTCCGACCACGGTGAGGCTACGAAGCATCGGATGCCCCCTTGTAGCCTTTCTTCTTCGCCAGCAGCGCAACAGCTTCTTCGAACATATCGGCCGCTGAGACATCCATGTGCTCGGAAAGACCAGAAATAAGAGCCTTATGCGCTGGGGTGCAGCGATAGTTCATCTGAACGCTACGGGCCCTCCCTCCGCGGGAACGCTGCTTATCGGTCATCACGGCGCGCCGCTCCGCCTGGATGCGTGCCTCGCTCTTAGCCGACTGTCCGTAGCGCGTTGCGGCGAACAGGCTGGCGAATTCGATCTCGTCGTTAGAGGTCATCGCGCTGCTTCCTTCTTCGCCTTCGCCCGCACCCCTTTGAGAGTCGCCGATTTAATCTCCTTCCAGAGTGCTTCGATTTCTTCCGCAGCCGCGTTGTCTTTCTCGGCGCCGGTTTTGCCGGTCGTCATTGCGGTTACGAATGCGATGCGCTGGGTGATGGTGGCATCGGCGATAGGGACTTGATTTGAAAACAGGATAGAGCGGGCGGCTTCTACGAGTTTATCGCGGCTGCGCGATTGGCAGGCGTTCAGCACAACCATGTAGCCTACGCCGGCATCCTGGCAGAGCCGCACGGCATCCTGTGAGGCGAGCAGGTCTAGCCCGCTGGCACGCATGGGAACGGCGACGAAGTTGCTTGCTCGGATCGCGTCGTCCGTCACGATCAGCGAGCCAGGCGGTCCATCGAGGAAAACCCAGTCCCAACCGTCTAACGCCAAAGCTTCGACGGCATCAGAGGCGCGGTCTGCACCCTTGAAGAGTGTCGGGTTATCTGGCTGACCACGCCGGCGCCACCAATCGGCAACACTCTCCTGGGGATCAAGATCGACGATGCAGACGCGGCGGTTTTCTTGCGCGGCCCGGACGGCGATGGCCGCACATAGCGTTGATTTGCCGACGCCGCCCTTTGAATTGAGAAATCCAACGATATTCATAGGCTTACCTCGTGGCTAGGCATGCCTGTTGCATAGCATAAGTGCTATACAAATGTAAAGTGGCTATACATTAATTGGGTATAGCCGCATTGGGGGGATCCCGGAGCCGTCGCCGGCTCCGGAGCCAAGCCGATTACAGCCTCTATGCGGTCTTGGAGCAGCGCGTTACTCAGTCTTGTTGTTGATCTCGCATAGCTTGGCTTTTCTGGGGTTCCGGTGGTTAAGGCAGCTCCAGCATGCGGGTAACGCCGATCGCGTTCAGGAAGGCTTCGTCGTGACTGACGATGAGAAGTGCTCCGGCGTGAGCACGCAAACCGGCCTCCACCACCTCGATGGACTGAATATCGAGATGGTTGGTCTGTTCGTCGAGGATAACAAGTTGCGGTGACCTCCGCCCAGGACTTCCGTACCACCCCGGACGCCTCACTGCGGCGCATGGCCATAGGGCGCATGAAATGGCCAATACGTCGGCCAGTTTCGTGGTCCCTCGCCGGTAACGGTTGGGTCTCGCGCGTTCTTCAGTAGGGATGCCGGTCCTTCTTATCGGTCCAGGCCTTGTACGCCTTCAGGCCGGTTTCCCGTTCGAAGTTTTCCGTTACCATGATCCGGCGTTGCGACCACGGCTTGGCGAAATCCTCATACTGGAAGGCATCGTCGAATCCGATCGCACTCGTGTCCTTCAGGCTGGCGGCGAAATAAACGTGGTCGATGCGCGACCAATAGATCGCGCTCATGCACATCGGGCACGGCGCGCCGTTGATGTAGATTTCGCACCCTTTCAACATGCGTGCGCGATGCTCCACCGGATCGGGCGAACCCGCTTCACGCGGAATCATTTCGAGGATCGTGCCGGCCCCATAATCCGTGCCGAGCAGCGCCTTCGGGTTGAGACGTGCGGACGCGTCCATGATTGCCGTGACCTCAGCGTGAAAGACAGGAATGCCCGTGTGCAGCACGCGGTTCTGGCCGCGCCCGATGATCTCTCCGTCTTTGACGATCACGGCGCCGAATGGACCACCCCACCCTTTCTCCACCGACTCGATAGCAAGCCGAGTCGCTTCCTCCATGAATTTCGGATTACCGGCCGCCGTTGCATTCGCGGCTTGCGTCGAAAAACCCGCTGCAAGTGTAGCTCCCGTCGCCGCCGCCGCCTTGAGGAACGAGCGGCGGTCCGGGTCGTGCAGCTCCTCGCAAACGAATTTTCGCATGAATGAGTCCTCCGCTGAAAAATCTTTCAGCGTGGCTGCGTAACTGACAATTATTAAGATCTACAAACTCAGTGCGTGGGCAAAGCCGGCCTGGCCATCACCACATCGTTGAGCGGGCTCTCCAAAATGCGATCGATCCGAAGAAGTTTAACACATTCCTCGCCCACCCTTTCAGTCAGCCGCGATGCTTTTGCTAAGGGAGCTATGGACGAGCTGCCGAAATTGCCCATTGATTTGCCGACGCCACCTTTCGAATTGAGAAATCCGACGACGTTCATGGCTTGCCCTTGGCTAGACAAGCGAAATGTATAGCATAGAATGGCTATACTTTAATTATGTATAGCCATTTTTTCCGGCAGATTGGGGAAATTAGGTAGTGCCAAAGCCTTTTTGATAACGCGGGCCGTCCGCACTGGCCAAGAAGCCCCAGACTCCATCACGTGGTTAAGCGGGCCTTAACGCGGTCTATGCCAAAAGGTATATGAATTCGAATCAGCGCCGTGACCAACGCCAACATCGAATGCTTCGGAGAAGTTTGATGACGTTCATTTCCGGCGCCACCAATTCGACCGCCCTCTCCATTCTTCAAAACATGAATGCCGCGAAGGGGACGGCCTCGAACCCGACGGCCAACGCGGCAATTTCCATCCTCGGTCCGCTGGAGACGACAAGCAAGGCCAGCAAGCAGGCGGCTGAGAAGGTCGTCGCCATTCTCAACGAACAAGGCGGCACGATCGATCTTTCCAGATACGGCTCCGCGAAGGCCTCGGTCACCGCTGGAGATCATGCCACCATCACCACAGGTGATGGCATTGCTTCTATTTATGCGCAGAATTTTGCAACGATCTACACGGGGAACAACAACGACGAGATTTCGACGTATGCCAACGCGACCGTCCATGCCGGGGGCGGCAACGATGTCGTGCAGGCGTATAGTCATGCCACGGTGGATGCCGGTGACGGGGATGACTGGGTGTACGTCTACGACCACTCCGTCGTTGATGGCGGTGCCGGTAATGACGTAATCCGCACGTACGACTATTCGACCGTCGACGGCGGTGACGGGGATGATTTCGTGGTTACGCTTGGCAACTCCGCGATCAACGGCGGCGCTGGCAACGATACTCTTGTCGTCAGCAGCCGGCGCAGCGCGGACGATTCGACCTTTGACAACGCGGTCGTCGATGGTGGGGAGGGCGACGATTACATCCAGGTCAACGGCAACTCCACCGTGACCGGCGGCACCGGCAATGACACGATCCGGCTGATCGGGGACGGCAATACCGTCATTTTCAACAAAGGCGATGGACACGACACGATCGGAGTTGGCCGGGGCTACGCCAATGCCAAGGACAGCGCCACGATCAATATCAAAGGCTACAGCGCCGACGACGTTACGGTGAACCGAGATGCGGACAAGGTCACCGTTTCGTTCAAGGGGTCTGATGACGCGATAACGGTGCAGGTCAAATATAACGCCTCCGCGAAGTTGGCCTTCGAGGACGGCTCCACCATCGATGTAACACCCGCGAAATTCGCCACGCTGAAATCAATGGATGCCAGCGCCGATGCCCTTTTCGGAGATATTAAACCTATTCTTGCATAAGTTGATTTTTGAAAGAGCCGTCGCCGCAATGCGGCGACGGCCTGATATTTCTTAGATCTAAACTGTCTTAGACGAAGAAGATGTGGCTCGCGATATCGACCGAGTTCCACCCGACGACGGTGACGTCGAGATCATGGCCGATTGTTGACGTTATGTGTGCATAGCCCAACCCATCGTCGGCAATGGAGATATCCGACGCACTTGCGGCAACGGTACTCGTGAGTTCAATCCTATCTACGTCGCCACCCGTCACGCTCGTGAAATCAAAAATCGTGCTCTAATCGTGCTCCTGGCTAATTTTGAAAGTGTCGTTTCCGGAATTGCCGGTGAGGGAGTTTGCACCAGCTCCGCCGTCGAGCGTGTCGTTACCTGCGCCACCAAGAATGTTCTCTGCGAGATACACGCCTGCATACATGTGGCTGCTGCCGGTGATGACGTCATTGCCGGATTGGCCCGAGATTGATGTTATATTGGTTTCCCTCTCGACTTCCGAAAAATCGACAGTGCCATTGACGTTGATGTAGCCTGGCTGAGTGCCTGATGTATTAAACAGGTGCTCAACTCCTCTCAGATGCGTGAGCTGAACGGCTGTCCATGGCCGACAATGCTGCGCCGGTGCGCGACGATGAGGGTAATGCCGCCACGCTTGCGGATATTTGCAACCGCCTCGGCCAAGGCCTGGTCTCCCGGGGTGTCGAGATTTGAATTGGGTTCGTCCATGACGACGAGGAATGGCTCTTTGTAGAGCGCGCGCGCCAGGGCAAGGCGTTGCCTCTGACCTGCAGAAAGCTGCGTCCCCCCTTCCCCGACCATGAGGTCGTAGCCGGCGGGAAGGCGCACGATCATGTCATGTACGCCCGCCGCCTTGGCTGCGCGGATGACCGCCGCTTCATCCCGCGCCTCATCGAAACGCGCGATATTTTCGGCGACGGTTCCGTTCATGAGATCCACCGACTGCGGCACATAGCCGATGAACCGGCCACGTTTTGCCGCTGGCCATTGGTCAAGTGTCGCGCCGTGGAGTCTCACGTGGCCATGGGCGGGTTGCCACGCGCCGACAATTGCGCGCACCAGGGAAGACTTTCCAGAGGCACTGGCGCCAAGGATGCCAATCACGGTTCAGGCCACCAAAGACGGCGACGCCTAACAGCGCCAGCGCGATCGCTTCTGCCTCCATTCCGCCGAGCGCGTGCCACCGCGCACGGAATGCCGCGTTCTCGCGGATTACCGGCTACTCAGTCGATGAGATCGTGGACAAGAACATGCGCGTTCTCCAGTCTGGAGTACACTCGCGAGATTTTTATGAAGCGATGTGGAAGGGCGCAGGCACAAGGGTTTTATTTCGGAGCCGCAACACCCATCGCGGCTCTTCGGTCCTTGCCGGGATTGAAATGGAGAAAACACGGTGAGTGCCGGCATTATTCCAGAGAATCTTCCGGCGCTCCGAATCCCTTTCCAACTATTTCGCTCCAGTGAGGCTGGCTGCTTCGATCCGGAAAAATAGGCGGCACGCGGATTAAGAAGAGGGTGGGCCGTACTGAGGTCAACAAGGCCCATCATCCTAGTCCGGGAGCCTGCGCATAGGATCTGAAGAGGTACGCCGAATCGCAGCTCCGCACTTCAAGCTGCCAATCTGAGCGCTGGGGCCAAGATGCCCGATGGATGGCGTGACGCCGCCGAACAAACGTGAAGGAAAAATGGTTCGCTGGGCCAAATCTGCGGACGACAGTAGGCAGCTATATTGTTGATTTTATTGGCGCGCCCGAAAGGATTCGAACCTCTGACCCCCAGATTCGTAGTCTGGTGCTCTATCCAGCTGAGCTACGGGCGCGCATTTTTCGTCGCATCGGGGCGGTGGGCCCCGTCCGGCGGTCCGGCCGGGCGGCGAAGCACCCCTCTCTAGTGGGTCGCGTCGCGGAGCGCAAGTGCTTCGGACAGAGCTTTAGCGGACGAGTCGCCGCGCTCCCCCTGTCGTCAGCGTGGGCCGCGAATCCCGATGCGCCGCGCTGGTCGAGATCGGGCGCTCTCGGGGCCGTTTCAGTCGACGTGCCGATCCGGCAGCTCTATGCGGAAATGCGCGCCTTTTTTGCTATCCATAAGCTTCAGCGAGCCGCCGTGCGCCTGCACCAGCTCGGCCGAGATGACGAGGCCAAGGCCCGTTCCACCCTTTTTTGTCGAGCCTTGGAATGCCTTGAAAAGATTTTCCCGGGCCTTAGGCGGAATGCCGCTGCCGTTATCCATCACGTCGATGATGACCTTGCGTCCTTCGCGATGGGCCGCAACGCGAATCTCGCCGTCGGTTTTACCTTCAACACTTTCGATCGCCTGCGCGGCATTGCGGATGAGATTGCTCAAGGCGCGGAACAGGTGCTCCTGGTCGGCGTCGATGCGCAGATTCGCGTCCATGTCGCAGACGAATGCAACCGTGCCTTCGCGGGGCAGGCCCTGACTATCCGCGACTTCTTCGACCAGAGGCTTCAGCAACATCAATTCGCGGCGTGGGGCAGCTTCGGAAACGCCGCCGAATTGCGCCGATGAATTGCAGAACTGAATGGCCCGATCGAGAGAAGCAATGAGCTTTGGAACAAAGCGCTGCACCGTCGGGTCGGGGAGATCAACGAGCCTATCGGATATCAGCTGCGTATTCGCGAGCATGTTGCGCAAATCGTGATTGATCTTCGAAACCGCCATGCCGAGTTGGGCAAGACGGTTCTTCTGAGTGAGCAAATTGCCGAGCTGACGCTGCATGCTTGCAAGCTCGCGTTCGGCGATACCGATCTCGTCGCCGCGGCCGGTCTCCGGCATAATGCGGCTTTGATCTTCGGGGTTTTCCGCGAAGTGCAGCATGTTGCTCGTGATGCGCGTCAGCGGCTTCACGAATAAGCGGCTCAGCGCGAAATAAACGACGACCGCCGTCAGCACCGAAAGGATGATGGACAGCCAGAGAATGTTCATCCCGTAGCGGATCATCGCCGCTTTGAGGGGCGCTTCCGGAATGACGATTTCGATCAGGTCGTTGTTGTCGGCCCCGGTGTGACCGATCACGCGGATGGTGCGATCACTCGAGAGCAGCGTCGTCACTGCATCCTTCGCCTGCTGCAGACCGGTCGTCACGCTATCCCAGAAGGTATCGGGCTCGGGCGGCAGGTAGTACACGTAGTCGATGGTCAGGTCGCCTTCGGGCGGAAATACCATCCGGCGCTCGCCTTCGCTCCGCGATGCGATTGCGCGTACTTGCGCGGTCCGAAGGAGATCGGCGCGGAGAGCGGATGGAATTTGTCCGCCGGGAAAAGCATCGGATGTCAGCGCTGCAAGTTGGGCCGCCGTCAGCCGCTCTTGAAGCCAAGTCACGCGGTAGCTTGCGATCGACGGCAGAAAGATCAGCGCTTCGGCCAGCAGAACGAATGCGGCCGTGAGTATGATGAGCTTCGCGGGAAGGCCGCGGCTTTCCCACAGGTGCTTCAGGGCATGCCAGGGCGCGCCTGCAAAAGACGTTTTCGCCTTCAGGTCGTCAGTCTCTGGGTTGCCGCTGTTGGTAATTGCGCGCTGCACCGGATCGTACTTCTCCATTGGCGGAGATCATTAACCGAGCTTTGCCAGTAACGCGATGACTTTGCGCAAAAAGGGGTTACTCGGAACTGTTGCAAAGTAACGGAATGCAGCTTTCTTGTTGATCTCCGAAAGCGTCGGGTAGGGCGAAATCCATTCCGTCATCGCCTTGATGTTGAGGTCTTGTGATATGGCAAGCGACCACATCTGAATCAACTCGCTGGCCTTAGCTCCGACGATGCCTGCGCCCAATATTTTCCCGTGCTTCGACGTTATGACCTTTATGTGCCCGTCGGTCTCGTGTTCGAGCTGGGCCCGGTCGTTCTCGTGATAGGGCCAGCGTAGGACGTTTATTCTGCCGTACTTGGCGCGCGCCTCGGTTTCGTTCAGGCCGACAGTTGCCAGTTCGGGGTCTGTAAAGACGACGCGCGGCGCGACCCGGGCCTTTGCTCTTGCAGGCAGGCGGAAAAGCGACCTCCGCAAAACCGTCTCGGCATGATCGCCCGCGACGTGGGCGTATCGCGGTGCGCCGGTTGCGTCGCCAATCGCGAAGACCCGACTATTGGCCGTTCTCAAACCGGCGTTAACTTTGATGGCATTCGGCGTGACCTTCACGCCGGCGGCGTCGAGGCCGAGATCGGCGATGTTGGCTTTGCGTCCGGCTGTCAGGAGGATCGCCGACCCCTCGATGGTTTCGGACGCGCCACCGGTTTGAAGTTCGACGACGATTTTCCCTGCGGTGCCCGAGACGCGCTTTATCTGCACGCCTTCGCGGATCACGATGCCTTCATCGGAAAGCCGTGCGAGCAGCGCGACTGCGAGTTCGGGGTCTTCGCTACCGAGCGCTTGGGCGTTATCGAGCACGGTCACGCGGGAACCAAGGCGGCGGTAAGCCTGCGCCAGTTCCACTCCGGTCGTTCCAGCGCCGATGATGAGGAGGTGCGGGATCAGGCTCGTATTTTCGAAGATTGTTTCATTCGTGAAATAGGGGACGTCCGCCAGGCCCGGAATGGGCGGGATAATCGGCGATGAGCCCGTTGCGATGACAATCCGGCGCGCTGTGATCCGGTAGTCGCCGGCTACAACCGTCGACCGGTCGACGAATTTCGCAGCTGCCGGGATGACGCGGATGCCAAGGCCCGTGAAACGCTCAACGGAAAAGTTCGGCGAAATTTTCGCGGTCACGTCGTCGATGTAATGGCTGACCGCGGCGTGGTCGATCAGCGGCTCGACACCACGGATGCCGAAGGGCGAAGCGGTGCGCATTGCGTAGGCTCGTTTGGCCGCGACCAGCAGTGCTTTCGACTGCACGCCTCCGTAGTTAAGGCTATCCCCGCCCATTTTGTGCTTTTCGATCAGAACCACGCGCTGCCCGAATGCGGCTGCGGCCGAGGCGAGGGCCAAGCCACCGGCGCCGGCACCGATTATGCAAAAGTCTGTTTCGATGTTTTGGCTCTGCGGGGCCTCGTCGGCCGTGTCCTTGGGCATAAAGGGCGATCCAGAAAATGAAATTGGTTTGGCTAATTCGAATGCGCTTTTGATGCTCGCCGGGAAGACTCGGGCGTCACTCTCCAACGGCGTCAGCGGGATAGTTTAATATGCCGGTGCCGCTTTGGGTGCGGGAGATCCTTCTCTATCCCCTGTTCGCATGCGCGAGGCACCTGCCTGGCAAGCACGCGGGTGGGATATTGGATCATTTCAGATATACGACTGATGCCGCGGAGGCGTTGCTTTGCGCGCGTTTGGGGACGACAGCCGTATTCCTTCGGATTAGAACGACTGCCGTGGCTTGCGCTCGTTGACTTGCCTAAGCGGCCCGACTATAAGGGCGCGAATTCCCGAGATATCTGCACTCTGCTGGGGTCTTGAGCCCCGGGCGACGTGTATTGGTAAGTCTCGGAAAAAAATAAGCAATATGCCGGCGTCCAGTACTGGATGCGGCTCAAGAGACTTGGACGGAGAGTTCCGTGAAGCGCACATATCAACCGAGCCGCCTTGTTCGCAAGCGCCGCCACGGATTTCGCAAGCGTATGCTGACGACCGGAGGTCAGAGAGTTCTGGCGCGCCGTCGTTCGAAGGGCCGCAAGCGTCTTTCGGCCTAGTTGGGTCTAGCGCCAAGGCCCCGTTGTCGCTTTGTCGCGGCTCTGGAGGCTGTCATTCCGATCCTGCCAACGCTCAAAGTGCGGTCCGAATTTCTGGCTGTGCGTGGCGGCCGGCGATCATCCACGCCGGCATTTCTGATTGAAATGCGTGAACGATCCGACGCGCCGAAGCGCGCCGGCACGGGGCCCCGTTTCGGGTTCACGATCACAAAGAAAATCGGTAACGCGGTTACGCGGAACCGTATTCGCCGCCGGCTGAAGGCGGCTTTCGCGGCAGACCTTAAACGACGGGAGCTCGGGTCCTGCGACTATGTCGTGGTTGCCCGCCGCGCCGCCCTGGACCGTCCGTTTGCCGAGCTTCTTGGCGACGTTAGCCAAGCCATGTCCGCGCTTACCCGCAGCCGGCCAGTCCGAACCGATAAAATCCGAGTTGATAAAAAAGGTTCAGCGTGACTGGGTGTCCCCTTCCTTTTATGACCAGTTTCCGCCATCGCTTCCGGGCCTGAACCAGGCCCCTGCCGCCGGCGCCGTGCCCTGAGGATTTGATGAGCTCTCCCAACGATCCCAAAGACCAGAACAATTTGATCCTCGCCGTGGTGCTGTCGATCGTGGTGCTGATGGGCTGGCAATATTTTTTCGCGCGCCCGCAAATACAACACGAGCAGGCCCGCCAAGAGTTCAACAACGCCCAGAACAACGGTACGGCGAACGTCGAGCGCCCGCCCAACGGCGCCACGTCGCCAGTCGCTCCACCGTCCACCGCTGTTCCCGGTACAACGCCGCCGCCGCTCGAAAAGCCGCTGACGCGCGAAGAAATCCTGAAACAATCGCCGCGGATCGAGATCGCCACGCCGTCACTCGAGGGTTCGATCGATCTCAAGAGCGGTCGCATCGACGATCTCGTGCTGTCGAAATATCGCGAGACGGTCGATCCCAACAGCCCGAAGGTGACGCTGCTGTCGCCTGCCGGAACGAGCGATCCGTATTTTGCTGAATTCGGCTGGGTGCCCCAAGCGGGTTCGGCGATCAAGGTGCCGGATCGCGACGCGGCTTGGACGGCCGAAGGCGGGACGACACTGACGCCGGACACTCCGGTCAGGTTGGTGTGGGACAACGGCCAAGGGGTCGTCTTCCATCGCACCATGTCGATCGACAAGGACTACATGTTCAAGGTCGTCGACGAGGTCGAGAACAAGACCGGCGCAGAGATCACTCTGATGCCCTACGCGCGTGTACATCGCAGCGGCCATCCGCCTTCGCAGGTCTTTTCGGTTCTGCATGAAGGTCTCGTCGGCGTTTCCGGCGAGCACGGTCTTCAAGAGTTCAGGTTCGCCGACGCCGTCAAAAGCGGCGTTCCGACGACATTCGAGAATGTCATCGGCGGCTGGCTCGGCATAACGGACAAATACTGGGCGACGTCGCTGGTTCCGGATCAGACGGCTCCCTATCGCGCGACATATACCGCACTTCCCGCCCGCGATCCGGGTGGCAAGGACGCGTTTCAAACGGACTATCTGCGCGGTGCTCTCTCCGTGCCGCCGGGGATGCGCAAGGGAACCGAGGCGCATCTGTTCGCCGGCGCCAAGAAAGCTTCTTTGATCGACGGTTACGAGAACGCGCTCCATATCCTGCGCTTCGACCGCATGATCGATTGGGGCTGGTTCTATTTCATCACGCGTCCGCTCTTCCATTTGATGGAGCTCATCAATGGTGTCGTGCACAACTTCGGCATCACCATTCTCATCCTGACGGTGATCGTGAAGGCGGCGTTCTATCCGCTCGCCACCAAGCAGTACATGAGCATGGCGCGCATGAAGATGATGCAGCCGGAAATGGCGCGCATCAAAGAGCTGCATAAGGATGATCCGCAGCGGCAGCAGAAAGAAATCTTCGAGCTTTATCGCAAGGAGAAGATCAATCCGCTTGCCGGCTGTTGGCCGATCCTCTTGCAGATCCCGGTCTTCTTCGCGCTCTATAAGGTGCTGTTCGTCACGATCGACATGCGTCACGCGCCGTTCTTCGGCTGGATCCACGATCTTTCCGCGCCCGATCCGACGTCGCTCTTCAACCTGTTCGGACTGCTCCCGTTTGCGCCGCCCGAGTTCCTGCACATCGGCGTGTGGCCGCTGATCATGGGCATCACGATGTGGGTTCAGATGCAACTCAACCCGCCGCAGCCTGATCCGATCCAGCAGCAGATCTTCCAGTGGATGCCCGTGATGTTCACGTTCCTGCTGGCGAGCTTCCCCGCAGGTCTCGTGATCTACTGGGCGTGGAGCAATACGCTCTCGATCGCGCAGCAGATGCTGATCAACAAGCGGGCGGGCGCCGAGATTCATCTATTCGGGAATCTCAAACGAACGTTTGCTCCGCTCCTACGATTGTTCGGAGCCAGTAGCGGCTCCAGCAAATAACTTTGCCGGAGGCGGCCCCTTTTTCGGGGCCGCTCCATCGGATCAGATAATGACAGACGCCGCGACGATATCGGCTGACGAGATTGAAAAGGGCCGGCGTCTGTTCACGCGCGCCTGGACTTTCGCGCGCGGCACGCCTGATCTCGATCACCTGCCGCCCGACGACCGGCCAGAGATCGCGTTTGCTGGACGTTCGAACGTCGGCAAGTCGAGCCTCATCAATGCGCTCGTCGGCCAGCTGCGGCTGGCGCGCGCGTCGAACACGCCGGGGCGGACGCAGGAGCTGAACTTCTTCACCGATCCGGAACGCGATCTCTTTCTCGTGGACATGCCCGGCTACGGGTTTGCGGAAGCTCCGAAAGAGAAAGTGGCGGCCTGGAACAAGGTCATCCGCGCCTATCTCGCCGGACGGCGGACGCTTCTCAGGGTGTTTCTTCTCATCGACGCGCGCCATGGGCTGAAACCGCCGGACGATGAGATCCTGGACCTGCTCGACGGGGCGGCGGTGTCCTATCAGGTCGTGCTGACCAAAGCGGACAAGATCAAACCGACCGACCTTGAAAAGGTCATGGAGCGCACGCTGAAAGCGCTCGCGAAGCATCCTGCGGCATTCCCAGCCATCATCGCGACGTCATCGGAGAAGGGGCTTGGATTTGAGGAGTTGCGCGGAACGATCGCGCAGCTTCTGGAATCGCACGGGAAGTGACGTCAGTGCAGAAACTTCTGCATTAGGCCCATTCCGGATTCGCCGAAGGTCGCGAGTGCGCCGCCGACGACCGCCGCAACCGTCCAACCGAGAAAGCGCGTAAGGGTCCGTGCGATGTTGGCGCGAACTTTCACTTCAATGAGCTGATCGGGAAGAGCGGTTTCCGCCGCAACGCCGTCGGCGCCGATCGTGCGGGCTGACACGATGATCTGTAGGCTCGACCAACCGCGCGATTGCGGCGTGATCAGAAAACGCCAGCTTGCGAAATCGTCGCTCGCGTAGCCGAGGTTGCTTTCGATCCATTGCGTTTCGGGCGAAGCGGATTCGATGAAGAATCCGCCCTCGGGCGCGCGAATGCGCACCGACATTGCCTTCGTGACGGCGACCGCGTGCTGCCAAACCTGGCCGCCGCCCTCGAGGCCTTCCGTCAGCGCTTTGACCGAAGATTTGGCGATGCGGATCTCAGCGCGCGAGGTTTTTCCGACGCGCATCGAACGGGGAATATTTTCCGCGAGTTGGCCGGCGTCGACGTTCGAGCCCTTGGCGCGTTTTTCCTTACGACGCACTTTGCCGTCCGGCGCTGGGCGCTGCGAAGCAGGGGGGCCCATCGGAGAATCAGTCCGGAAAGCAGGGTCGTGACCGAGAGCGGGTCTCGAACCTGGAGGCGCTGAACCCGGCACCATAGGGCCGCCCTGTGCGGGTCCCATCGGCGCCGACGGCATCGGAGCAGAAGGCATGGGACCGGAAGGCATAGGGCCGCGCATCCGCGGGTTTACGGGTCCGCCGTGGATTGGCGCTCCGGGTGGAATCGGAGGTGGCTGTATCCTGGAAGGTTGTGGGCGCGGCGGCAGATCCGCGAAAATATCGGGAGGTGGCGCGGGGCTCGCCTGTGGCGATGCCGGGCCAGCCGGATAGGTCTGCGGAAATGACTGGTCGTTCGGCCTCGCGGGTGCGGCCGGAGCTTGCTGTCCCTGCCAAGTGGGATGAGACCACGACGGATCGTGCTGGGCACGCCCTGGCTGCGGACGCTCCGGTTGGGCTGCTGGCGCACCGCCGCCAAAGCTCGGTTCGGGCCGATGCCGTTGCGCTTCGTGCGCTTCGCGCTCGCCGCCAGTCGGCAATTGCGGGTCGAGTGACGCGGGAAACGACGGTGCGGGAGCTTCGGGCGCCGGAAAAGGTGCCGCTTCGGTCGGCGACTGTGGCCCGGTCGCGTCACCCATGCTGCTGAACGTAGGCTCTTGCCGGACTGGCTCCGGGGTTCGCTCGCGTTCGGGCTCAGGCGCGGAGACGACCTCCGGCAGCGGCACCGCTGGTTCGGGCTGTAAAGGCGCGGGGCTCGGGTCAAAAGAGTTCGGGGCGGCCGGGTTCGGGGCAGCAACGTATGGACCGGGCGGTGCCGGGGCGCGGGCCGCGGCATATCCTTCATGATTTCGCGCAAGGACGGCGTCGCCCGGGATTGGACGCGTTCGCGGGCCCGGGCGAGCACGTCATCGGCGACGGGCGCCGGCGGCTGGGCCGGTGCCTCGCGCGGCGGCGCCAGTGCGGCTTGCAGCGCCCGGATGGCGTTATCGAACGTCAGCCCGTGGGCTTCGAGAATTTGTGCGGCTAGGCTTCGCGCGTCGCCGACAATCGCGGCGAGCACGATCGCGCCGTTGATATCGCGCCTGCGGCTTCCGCGCGCGGCGGCTGCAGCAGCCTCGAGGATGCGCCGAACGTCCTTCGATACGCCGAGGGAATCATGGCGTTCAGTGGAGGGTTCAGTGCCTTGCAGGACGCGCGAGACGACGTCAGCCTTCAGGCGTTCGGCGTTGATTTGGCTGGCGTCCAGCACCGCGCCCGCATCGGGATCGTCGCAGAGGGCTGCGAGCAGATGCTCGAGCGAAACCTCTGCCGCGCCGCTCGACCCGGCAAAGTCGGCACCCCGAGCCAGCGTGGCACCAAGATCCGACGACATCGGAATCTGCGTAATATCTGTGGCCGTCACGCCCACGACGTCTCCCAAACTGAAGGCCAAGACGGCCAAGACTGGCCAGTACTCAACGCATTAACGTGCCGAAAGGACATGCTGATGGCAAGGTATAGCAATGGCATGATCCTGGCACGGCAGAATGACTTTTCCTCCCCAGATGGCCTCAACGCCTGCGTCAGTAACGCCCGCCGGTGGTAAAGGCCGGGAATTCCGTTGAGGCATTTGGCCGAGAAGCTATAAGACCGCGACGAAGCGACCGGCTCCCCGCCGGCGCGAACAGAATGGCAAAAGGGGGAGCGCGTGACGTCAACGAAAAGTCTCTCGGGAAATGCTGGCGCAGCGCCGGTTGAAACGCCTCTCAGCGCACATCAGCAAGCGCGTATCCTCGCGGAAGCCATACCGCATCTAATTCTCTACGATGAAAAGACCGTCGTCATAAAATTTGGCGGTAATGCGATGGGCGACGAGGAGCTGTTCAAAGCCTTCGCGCAGGATATCGTTTACCTGAAGCAATCCGGCATCAATCCGATCGTCGTGCATGGCGGCGGCCCGCAGATCGGCAGCATGCTGCAGAAGCTCGCGATCAAGTCGGATTTCGTTAACGGTCTGCGCGTGACTGACAAGCCGACGGTCGAGATCGTCGAGATGGTTCTCTGCGGGAAGATCAACAAGGAGATCGTTTCCGCGATCAACCAGCAGGGCGGCAAGGCGGTCGGCATCTCAGGCAAAGACGCCAACCTGATGATCGCCAAGAAGATCACCGAAATGCCGGACCCTCAGTCGAACGAGATGAAGCAGGTCGACATCGGCTTCGTCGGCGATCCGCTGGAGGTCAATCCGCACATCGTCGAAGTCATTTCGAAATCCGATCTCATTCCGGTGATCGCGCCCGTCGCCATCAGCCGCGACGGCGAAACGCTGAACGTCAACGCCGATACATTCGCATCGGCACTTGCGGCAAGGATGCAGGCCAAGCGGCTGCTTCTGTTGACCGACGTTTCCGGCGTGCTCGACGAGAACAAGAAGCTCATTCCGAGCCTTTCGATCGAAGAAGCGCGCGCCATGATCAAGACCGGTGCGATTTCGGGCGGCATGATCCCGAAAATCGAGGGCTGCATCGAGGTCGTCGAGGCGGGCGTCGAAGGCGTGGTCGTGATCGACGGACGCGTGCCGCACTGCGTCCTGTTGGAACTCTTCACCGAGCACGGCGTCGGCACGCTCGTGAAACGCGCCGAGCGCAAGCGGGGCAAGGCCTGATGGCCATCCCGGCCTCAGCGTCGGATTTGCCGAAGCTCGTGCCGGCTGCGGCCAAGCGCGGGTTCAATCACGTCGACGCCTGGATCTTCGATCTCGACAACACGCTCTATCCGGCGTCCTGCAACCTCTTTGCGCAGGTCGATCTGCGCATGAGCGAATTCATCGCCAAGACAATCGGTGTTCCGCGCGAGCACGCGCGCCATCTGCAGAAGGCCTATTATCGCCAATTCGGGACGACGCTTGCCGGGCTGATGAAGGTCCACAAGCTGCAGCCCGGTCCGTTCCTCGAATACGTGCACGATATCGATCTTTCCGTTGTCCCAGAGATGCCGGACCTCGCAGCCGCGATCTCAGCCCTTCCGGGGCGCCGGCTTATTTTTACGAACGGCTCGCGCCTTCACGCGGAGAACGTTGCGCGCAAGCTGGGCGTGCTCGATCTCTTCGAGGACATCTGCGATATCGCGGCGATGGACTATGTGCCGAAGCCCGAGCGCGAAGCCTTCGACCGGATGCTGAAGCTGCACAATGTGCCTGGGGCGCGGGCGGCGATGTTTGAAGATATGCCGCACAACCTCGTGCCGGCATCGACACTCGGGATGACGACGGTGCTCGTTCATTCCGACTATATCGATCATCCCGCGCAGCTGAAAATCCGGGAATGGCGCGAGCTTCCGGATCATGTGCACTACTTGACGCGCGACCTCACAAAATTTCTCGTCGACGAGGTTTCGGTTCCAGCGAAGTAGGATGAGTGGGATGCCGGGCGCTATCCAAGAGCTGGCCGTCTTTGGTGTGCCGCTCGCGTTCATGTGGCTCTCGTTCATAGTAGAGCTGACGCCCGGCCCGAACATGACGTATCTCGCCGTTCTGGCGTTGGCCGCTGGCCGGCGCGCGGGTTTCGCGGCAGTTGCCGGCGTCGCCTCCGGTCTTCTTCTGATTGGCCTTCTTGCCGCGCTTGGTGTCGCGGCGCTCATTTCCGAATCCCGGATGCTTTATGAATTTTTTCGTTGGGCCGGCGCTCTCTACATGTTTTGGCTGGCTTACGACATCTGGCGCGGCGACCCAACCGAGGCAGAAGGCGAGGCGGCACAGCCAACGCCGGACCGGTATTTTTTTCGCGGCTTACTGACGAATGTCCTCAATCCGAAAGCGGCAGTCTTCTACATCGCGGTGCTTCCGCAATTCATCGATGCTAGCCGGGACCTGCTCCCGCAGACGATTTCGCTCACTCTCGCGTACGTGGCCGTCGCGACGATCGTTCATGGCGGGATCGTCGCATTGGCTTCGCGCGCGCGGCCCTTGCTGCAGAATGCGGATCGCATGCAGATGGTGAGGCGCGTGCTGGCGATCGGTCTCTTGCTTGTCGCACTGTGGCTTCTGTGGTCGACGAGAGCGTCAAACGGCTAGGCGAGCGACCGTCCGTCGGGTTATAGGTCCATCGTTCCGTGTGCAAATATTGACGCGACAGCGCGAGACTGTTTCCGACCATGGCGTCTACCGACGACATCAGTGCGCTGCTGCAACGCGTGGCCCGACAAGATCGGGCAGCGTTCGCTGAGGTTTATGCGGCTACGAGCGCGAAACTTTATGGCATCATTCTCCGTATCTTGCGACGCCGGGATATCGCGGACGAGGTGTTGCAAGAGGTTTATGTGAAAATCTGGGAGCGGTCGGCGGACTTCAGACCTGAAAGAGCCTCGCCTATCGCCTGGATGGCGGCCATCGCTCGAAACCGCGCCCTCGACGAGGCAAGACGTAAATTGCCCGTGTCGATCGAGGATCATCCGGAAGTTCAGGACTTTCCGTCGGACGCCGAGACGGGGCTCGCAGCCGTGATGCGCGGGGAAGACTCCAAGCGGCTGGCCGATTGTTTGGCCCGGCTAGAGGCGGATCGCCGGCAAATGGTCGTTCTCGCCTATTGCGAAGGCTTAAGCCGCGAGGAGCTGGCAGCGACATACGACCAGCCCGTCAATACGATTAAAACTTGGCTTCGCCGGTCGTTAGCGCAGTTGAAAGGCTGTCTCAGCTCATGACTGATGACAACGACATTGACGCCATCGCCGGAGAGTACGTCCTCGGCACGCTCGATGCCGGCGAACGCGCTGCCGTTGCGGCTCGGCGCTTGCGCGAGCCGGCCCTCGACGTTGCCATTCAAGAATGGGAGCGCAGGTTAGCGCCATTGGCCGAGTTGGTTCCCGTCGCCTCGCCACCCGATGATACCCTCGCCAAGATCGAGGCTCGCATCGACGAAAAGGGGATTGCTTCCTCTGGAAGCGCGACGATCGTCGATCTTCGCCGCCGCCTGCGCCTTTGGCGCACAACGGCTATTGCAGCGTCGGCTATCGCCGCGAGCCTCGTCGTGGCGCTCGGGGTTAGAGACTTTCAGCCGAGGCCGAAGCAGCAAAATCTCGTCGCGGTCCTGCAGAAAGACGCAGCTTCTCCGGCTTTCCTCGTTACGGTCAATATCGAGGATCGGATCATGACCGTGCAGCCGGTCGCCGCCAAACCGGAACCGGGAAAGAGTTACGAGTTGTGGATTGTGCAGGATAGTCTCGGCGCGCCGAAATCGTTGGGCGTCATCGACGAACCAAAGGCGATGACCCGGCCAACGCTCGCTGCCTACAAACCCGACGTGATCGAAAGTGCGACGTTTGCGGTGAGCCTCGAGCCCGAAGGCGGTTCGCCGACGGGTCAACCAACCGGCCCTGTCGTTTTTGCGGGGAAGCTCATTCCTGCAAAATAGTCTGCCCGGAAATTATCGGCTGTGGACTTACGCGCGCCGCGCGGATCTGGATCACGCGAAAATCAAAAAAACAAATCGCGTGCAGTTTGAAACTGCTGCCGATCTGGCTCCGTAACTTCGGACGCGTCTCCGATGGAGACGAAGAAACAACCGGAGAAACACCCTATGTTCAACGTCAATCGCGCCTCTCTTCTCGGCGCAGCTGTTTTCGCTCTTTCGCTGTCGTCGGGTCTGGTCGCTAATTCATTTGCCAAAGAGAAGACTGTCGAAGTCGGTGGCGCTGCGATGTACCCGTCGAAGAATATCATCGAGAATGCGGTCAATTCGAAAGATCACACGACGCTGGTCGCGGCGGTCAAGGCGGCAGGACTCGTGAATACGCTTGAGGGCAAAGGTCCCTTTACAGTCTTCGCGCCGACTAACGCAGCGTTCGACAAGCTTCCTGACGGCACGGTTGCGACGCTGCTCAAGCCCGAGAACAAGACACAGCTGACGAACGTGCTGACCTACCATGTCGTAGCGGGTGATTATTCGGCGGCGAAGCTTGCCAAGGAAGCAAAGGCAAACGGCGGCAAGCTCGACCTCAAGACCGTGGAAGGCGAAAATATCACCATCGAGGGCGACAATATGGGCGGCTGGTGGGTCGTCGACGGCAAAGGCGGCAAGGCGAAGATCACCATCGCCGACGTCAATCAGTCGAACGGTGTGATCCACGTGATCGACGGCGTGCTTTTGCCGAACTGAAGTCGTCACGAAAACTCGGCGAGCGGTGAGACGAATCCGTGCCTCCTCGTACACCCTCGCTGAGTAGCGGGGACCGGCCGAAAGAAGTGTTTCAGGCAGCTTCTTTTGGCCGGATTTTCTTGTGCTGCGGCTATCGCCTCAGCCCCGGCCGATGAAAGGCATTCCCGTCGCCATCAGCGTCATGAACTGCACGTTGGCATCCAGCGGCAAGTTGGCGATGTAGAGGACGGCGTCCGCGACGTGGGCAACATCCATCCGTGGTTCAACCATGACGCGGCCGTCGGCTTGTAGAATTCCGCTCGCCATTTTGGCTGTGACGTCCGTCGCGGCGTTGCCGATATCGATCTGCGAGCAGGCGATGTTATCGGCGCGGCCATCGAGTGAAATGGATTTCGTGAGGCCGGTAACAGCGTGCTTCGTTGCGGTGTAGGCGGCCGAGAATGGGCGCGGCACCTGCGCCGAGATGGAGCCGTTGTTGATGATCCGTCCGCCTCTCGGCGTTTGCGCCTTCATGATGCGGATGGCTTCGCGCGCGCAGAGAAACGGTCCCGTCAGGTTGACGTCGACGACGCGCTTCCATTCTTCGAGCGGCAGGTCTTCCAGTGGTACGCCCTGCGTGAAGGTTCCGGCATTATTGAATAGGAGATCCAAACGGCCGAAAGTTGCGCGCGCCTTTTCGAATGCGGCGTGGACTGCGGATTCGTCCGTGACGTCGGCTGGCGTGACCAGGAACCGGCCACGGCCAGATGCGGCGTCTGCGGCGGTTTTTTCCAGCTCGGCAACGCGCCGGCCGAGAAGGGCGACATCAAATCCATCGGCCTGAAGCTTCAGGGCAACAGCCCGGCCGATGCCCGATCCGGCGCCCGTCACCATTGCCACGCGTGAATTGCCAATCATTTTCGTCTCTTGTGCTGAATCATGCGAAACGGCTGCTTAACTCCGAACGGCCCGGCGCGCCAGTTTGTGACGCCATGTGGCCATGATAGAAGAATCGCCGCTCGGGGCAGCACGGGGTTCGCGGTCATGGCGGGGACGGAAGCGGCAGGTTCCGCATTTTGCGTCAATTGCGGCACGGCATTGCAGGGGAAGTTCTGCAGCGGCTGCGGCGCGCCCGCTGCGGCCGATCAGGACGAGCAAGGCTGGAGCGCTCTTTCTTCGGAGTTCTTGAGCTCGCGTCGCGACAACAGCTTCTTCCCGGTTGTCGTTTCGTTTCTGATCCACCCCGTCGATACGATCATCCGGCTGACGGACGATCCCGCGTATCGCTCGCATTGGGCTTTCCTGACGGCAATGGTCGGGTTCCAGCTCACGCTCGCTTACGTCATCGTGCCGAAGCTGGTTGCGGCGCTTTTCAATATTCCTAGCACGGCCAGCAGCGCGACGGTCGTGACGAACGAGGTCGTGCAGTACGTTGGGATGGCGATCCTGACGCCCATTCAATACTACGTGTGCCGCGCACTCGGCACGCTGCCGCGGTCACCGATGTCGTATGTGAAGCTGTGTGTGTTGAGCGTCAGCTACGGATCGATGGTGGCGATCGCCGTCACGCTCATAGGGTTTGCGACAGGGTTTGCCGTGTTGAAGACCCAGGCGGACATCGATCTGAGCGTTGTTTGGCAGCTTTTGACGCTTACAACTTACGCCGTCGTTCTCGTCTTCGTTTCGGCGAGCCATAAGAGATTTTGGGGAATGTCCTGGCCGGTTGCGATCGGCGTCACGCTCTTTGTCGGCGCGATGTCATGGCTGGTCGTTTATCCGGCGCTAACGGCGCTTGCGGAACGGGCGGATGTGGCGGGGACTTTGGGCAGCGTTTTGGGATAGACGTCAAGTAAGGCTATGCGGTCGAGCCTTTATCTTGACGGGACTTACTTGGTTGGGACTTACCTAGTCGGGACTGGCTTTTCGCCCCGGTAATCGTAGAAGCCGCGCTTCGTCTTGCGGCCGAGCCACCCGGCCTCGACGTATTTCACGAGGAGCGGACAGGGGCGATACTTCGAGTCCGAGAGGCCTTCGTACAGGACCTGCATGACGCTGAGGCAGGTGTCGAGACCGATGAAGTCGGCAAGCTCCAATGGACCCATCGGATGATGCGCGCCGAGGCGCATCGCCTTATCTATTGCATCGACGGTGCCAACGCCCTCGTAGAGCGTATAGACGGCTTCGTTGATCATCGGCAGCAGGATGCGGTTGACGATGAAGGCCGGAAAATCTTCCGAAACTGCTGTGGTCTTGCCGAGGCTTTCGACGAAATGGCGCGCCGTCGCAAACGTCTCGTCGCCGGTCGCGATGCCGCGAATAAGCTCGACGAGTTCCATGACCGGCACCGGGTTCATGAAGTGCATGCCGATGAAGTCTTCGGGCCGGTCGGTGGTCGATGCGAGCCGCGTAATCGAAATGGACGACGTGTTCGAGGCCAACATGGCCGTCGGCTTCAGGTGGGGACAGAGCGCCGCGAAGATCTTGTGCTTCAGGGCTTCGTCTTCGGTGGCGGCCTCTATAACGAGATCGCACTCTCCGAAGTCTTCGAACGACGGTGCGAAGCTGATGCGCTCGAGCGCCGTGTCGCGATCTTCTTCCTTGATCAGGCCCTTGGCGATCTGACGCGCCATGTTCTTATGGACGGCTTCGATGCCTTTATCGAACGACTCCTTTTTCAAGTCGTTGATCGCGACCGTATAGCCCGACAGCGCGACGACATGCGCGATACCGCTGCCCATTTGACCGGCACCGATGATGCCGACCTTGCTGATCGTCCTGGCAGGTTTCACGCCGACCCTGCCTTTTTCCATCAGCTTCTGAGCTTGCGCCATGAACGCATGTCCTTCGCGGTGATAAGAAGCCGGGCTTAGCGTCCGGCTTTCTGGAGTTCTGCGTCGAGTTCTGGCAGGGCCTGGAACAAATCCGCCACGAGCCCGTAGTCCGCGACCTGGAAGATCGGCGCTTCGCCGTCCTTGTTGATCGCGACGATGATCTTGGAATCCTTCATGCCGGCGAGATGCTGAATAGCGCCTGAAATGCCGACGGCGATGTAGAGGTCGGGCGCCACGACTTTGCCGGTCTGTCCGACCTGCCAGTCGTTGGGCACGAAGCCAGCGTCGACAGCGGCGCGCGAGGCGCCCATGGCGGCACCAAGCTTGTCAGCAATCGGGGCGATATATTTGGTGAAGTTCTCGCCGTTCCCCATGCCGCGGCCGCCGGAGATGATGATCTTCGCCGAGGCCAGCTCGGGGCGGTCGGATTTGGAGAGTTCGGCTTTCTCGAAGGTCGAGATGCCGACGGGGGCGGGAGCCGCGACCGTCTCGACTGCAGCCGAACCGCCTTCCCCAACGGCGGGAAATGCGGATATGCGGACGGTGATCACCTTCGTTGCATCCGACGATTGAACGGTCTGGATGGCGTTGCCCGCATAAATGGGACGTTCGAACGTGTCGGGTGAAACGACCTTCGTGATGTCGGATATCTGCATGACATCGAGCTTGGCGGCGACCCGCGGCAGGACGTTCTTGCCGTATGCAGTCGCGCCCGCGACGATCGCCGAATAGTTCTTGGCAATCGAGAGGATGAGTGCCGCAACTTCCTCGGCGAGGCCTTTGGCAAGCTGCGGCGCATCCGCGACGAGAACCTTCGAAACGCCTGCAAGTTTGGCTGCTGTATCCGCGGCGCTACCAACGTCGGAGCCTACAACCAGAATGTGGACGTCTCCGCCAAGATCCTTCGCCGCGGAAAGTGTTTTGGCCGTTGCCGGCGAAAGGGCATTGCCCGAAAGCTCAGCGAGGAGAAGTGTCGTCATTAGAGAATCCCCGCTTGGCTTTTCAGGAGTTCAACAAGTTCAGCAACGCTGCCGACCTTCACGCCGGCTTTACGCGATGCAGGTTCGCTCGTCTTCAAAACTTTGAGCCGGGGCGCGATATCGACGCCAAAGTCTTCCGGCTTCTTGACATCGAGCGGCTTTTTCTTGGCCTTCATGATGTTCGGAAGCGATGGGTAGCGCGGCTCATTCAACCGCAAGTCGGTCGTGACGACTGCGGGGAGGTTGACCTTGATGGTTTCGAGGCCGCCGTCGACCTCGCGGGTAACAGATAGCGAGCCTGCCTCCGGAACGATCTTCGAGGCGAACGTGGCCTGCGGCCAGTCGAGCAAGCTCGCGAGCATTTGGCCGGTCTGATTGCTGTCGTCGTCGATGGCCTGCTTGCCGAGAATGACGAGATCGGGCTTTTCGGTCTCGACGAGGGCTTTGAGAAGCTTCGCCACGGCGAGCGGCTCGACGGTCGTGCCTTCCGGGACTTCGATGAGAATGGCGCGATCGGCGCCGATGGCGAGCGCCGTGCGGAGCGTTTCCTGGGCCTTCGCCGTGCCGATCGAGACGGCTACGACTTCCTTGGCGCCGCTCTTTTCCTTGAGGCGAACAGCTTCTTCGATGGCGATTTCATCGAATGGGTTCATCGACATTTTGACGTTTGCCAAATCGATGCCGGAACCGTCCGGTTTGACGCGAATCTTGACGTTGTAGTCGACGACGCGCTTGACCGGGACAACGATCTTCATGTCATTCGCCAGAATGTCTGGCGCTCCCTTGTTGTTGTTTCCCGCGCTTCGGACGAACGCAGGTTCTTGCAGCGCGCCTGCTGTCCCACTCGGGCAAACTGGCTGCGCCCAAAGGGCCGGCCTGCCCGGTGGCAGAAAGTATAGCTCTCGCAACTGCGAAGGCCGAAAGCTACGGGCGGGTTTTGCTCAAGTCAATCGGCGCGTGCGTCGCGGTGTCCTAAAGTTTTGAGGACATTTCAGGCTACCGGAGAAGGGATTGGCGGGTCTCTCGGATTATTGCCCTTCGGTCATCGGCTCCTGTCACCGGTTCTTACCGGGTACCCACAGGATATCGCTTTTGCCCCGATCGTTGACGTAGCGGCTTGCGACGAAAAGGAAGTCGGAGAGCCTGTTAATGTATTTGAGGGCGGGTGCGCTCACCGGCTCGTCGGGGAGGGCGGCCAGTTCGACCATTTTCCGTTCGGCCCTGCGCGAAACCGTCCGTGCGACGTGAAGTGCCGCGCCAACCGGGCTGCCTCCTGGTAGAACGAACGAACGTAAAGGTTCGAGTTCGGAATTCATTTGATCGATCTCGCCTTCTAGTCGCGTCACCTGCGCGTCCGAGATGCGCAGCGGCTCGTACGAAAGCTTTTGGCCTCGATCCGGCACACAGAGATCGGCGCCCAGATCGAAGAGATCGTTCTGGACGCGAAGTAACATTGCATCCACGTCCGGCTGTTCGCCCGCCAATTGGGTGCGCGCAACGCCGATGACGGCATTCGTTTCATCGACGGTGCCGTATGCCGCTATACGGGGAGACGTCTTCGGAACGCGCTCGCCCGTCCCTAGCGCCGTCGTCCCGGCATCGCCGGTTTTGGTATAAATGCGATTGAGTACGACCATTGGTGCGAAAACCTGGTTTGGCTCATGCAGGACAAAAGCGTCAGCGCCTGTGGCAGGCGGCCCGCCATTAGTGGGTCACAAAGACGTAGGCAAGAATAATAAGGATTGCCACAAACTGGAGGCCAACGCGCCACCGCATGAGCTTCTGGCTCAGATTGGGGTTTTTGCCCTTCATCATGTTCCAGAAGCCGAACAGCAACACGATGAGTACGGCAAAAACAGCAATCGTAGTGGCATGATAGAGAATAGTTTGCATTACCTACATCCGAACCGTGATTTGAGATTTTGCTTACGCCTTCCACCTGGGATGAGCAATGTTCATGTGGTTAAACCGACAGTCCTTACAGGTGTGCGGCCAGCCCGGACAGGGTACGGCCTGCGAAGCATTACGCATTTGAAATTTGCTCTCCGCAGTAAATCCCTTAATTTTTCCGCCGCATCATTCGCGCGCTCGGTTCGGGTCGTCCCAAATCGTGCACACCCTGCGATGTGCGCCCAATGAGCCGAGGTCTCGTGTCAAAGAACCTATCGTCGTCGCGCAGTGGACGGCCTCGCCTTAATGGCGTGGGCGCACGTGCGGGACTGGCCGGCGCACTGATGCTGTCGCTTGCCGTCGCTCCGCTTGGTCCTCTCTATGCGGAGGACGCTCTGCCTTCCGATCCGGGCACCGCGCGCAAGGTGCTTGAAGAAAAGAAACGCGAACTCGATGCCAATGCCGCCAAAGAGCTGACGATCCAGTCCGACGTCGTGCAGCTCGGCGCCGAACGCGAGCGGCTGAACGGCCGCCTCGTCGAAACGGCGGGCCTCATTCAGCGCAGCGAAGCGCAGATGACGTCGATCGAGGGGCGCCTTTCGGAGCTTGAAGAGCAGGAGCGTGTCGTGCAGGGCTCTCTCGCCCAGCGGCATGGGCAGATCTCAGGATTGCTGACCGCATTGCAACGCATGGGGCGCAATCCGCCGCCGGTCCTCGTGACGCGGCGCGAGGATGCTCTGAAGATGGTGCGGAGCGCGATGCTGCTGTCGTCGGCGTTTCCGGATCTGAAAGACCAAGCGGTTACGCTCGGAACGCAGCTCGCTGATTTGCAGCGCGTGATGGGTAATATTCGCACCGAGGGCGCGAGGCTGCAGGCTGAAACGGACCGCCTCAACGAAGCGCGCACCCGTCTCGCCAGCCTCATGGAAGTCAAAAAGCTGACGCTCGCCGATCGCCAGTCGGAGCTAGCGTCGGTTCGTGTCGCGACCGCCGAAATCACGAAGAGCGTCACTAACCTGTCGGAACTGATCAACCGTCTCGATACGACCGTGACGGAGAAGACAGGGCTCGGCGCTTACAACGACGAACTCAAGGCACGGCATGTCGCTGACGCGTCGCAAGGACAGACTCAGCCGGCCGGACCGCAGATCATCAAGCCTCCGCCGCCCGAGCAGGATGGCGATAACGCGAAGCCGGCAGCACCAGGAACGCTTGCCAGCAATGTCGCGACCAACCCGGCCCTCAAATCGCCGGCAGCCGCTCCGCAGGTGAAGGCGATCCCCGTCGGCGGGCTGACGAAAGTTTCCGCGCCCGAAGCCGACCTTGCGCCGGCGGCTCCGAGCCCCGCCGGCGGAAGCGGCTCGAAAGTGGCCATGGTCGAACTCGCTCCTGGCGGATCATCGCTCATCACCGGCAGCCCGGGCCGAATCAAACCTGCTATTCCGTTTTCGGACGCTCGCGGCAAACTGCCTTTGCCGGCCCAAGGGCGGCGCGCTTTGACGTTTGGCGAGCGCACCCAATTTGGCGGCCAGTCGAAAGGCATGGTCATCGAAACGCGGGCTTCGGCGCAGGTGACATCACCGTGTGATGGCTGGGTTGTCTACGCGGGAGAATTCCGCAGCTACGGCCAACTCTTGATCATTAACGCGGGCGACGGCTATCATGTGCTGCTCGCGGGTCTATCGCAGATCGACGTCCAGCCGGGACAGTTCGTGCTGACTGCCGAGCCTGTCGGCACTATGAGCGGTGGGCAAAAGAATTCCTCGCCCGCGCCTGTTAGCGGACCTGTTTTATATGTTGAACTTCGTAAAGATGGGCGTCCTATAGATCCCGATCCCTGGTGGGCATCAGGTCAGCAGAAGGTACAAGGCTAATGCGCAAGACTGACTATGCATTCTGGACATTCCTGTTGATGACAGGTTTGGCCGGCGCGACCACGCTGCTGAACGTCACTCAGACGTACTCGGCGACCGCGTCGCAAAATTCCGAGCTCTATAAGCAGCTCGATCTCTTCGGCGACGTTCTCGAGAGGGTTCGCTCCGATTACGTCGAAAAGCCCGACGATACCGCGCTCATCGAAGCGGCGATCAACGGCATGCTCGCATCCCTCGATCCGCATTCATCGTACATGAGCCCGAAGAATTTCCGGGATATGCAGGTTCAGACGCGCGGCGAATTCGGTGGCCTCGGAATCGAAGTCACCATGGAGAACGGCGTCATCAAGGTCGTTTCGCCCATCGACGACACGCCCGCCGCCAAGGCCGGCCTGATGGCGAACGATCTCATCACCCATCTCGATAACGAAGCGATTTCCGGCCTGACGCTCGAACAGGCCGTCGAGAAGATGCGCGGTCCGGTCAATACGCCGATCATGCTGACGGTCGTGCGCAAGGGCAAGGATGAGCCGTTCGACGTGAAAGTCGTGCGCGACGTGATCCGCATCAACGCCGTCAAGTCGCGTGCCGAAGGCGATATCGGCTACGTGAAGGTTACGACCTTCAACGAGCAGACACATGCCAACCTGGTGAAAGCCGTCGAAACTCTCGACAAGCAGATCGGGCCCAACATCAAGGGTTACATCATCGATCTGCGCAACAACCCGGGCGGTCTCCTCGATCAGGCCATCGCGGTGTCGGATGACTTCCTCGAGCAGGGCGCCATCGTTCTCACCAAGGGCCGCAACAACGAGGAAACGCAGCGGGCGAACGCTCGTCCGGGCGATATCTCGGACGGCAAGAAGCTCGTCGTCCTGATCAACGGCGGCTCGGCGTCGGCTTCGGAAATCGTTGCGGGTGCTTTGCAGGATCATAAGCGTGCGACGGTCATCGGCACGCGGTCGTTCGGCAAGGGATCGGTCCAGACGATCATTCCGCTCGGCGCCAACGGTGCAATCCGCTTGACCACGGCTCGTTACTACACGCCGTCGAACCGGTCGATCCAAGCCAAGGGCATCGAGCCGGATATCAACGTCGAGGAAGCCGTGCCGGATGACATGAAGGACAAGATCGCCGCCGAGAAGCCGCGCGGCGAAGCGAGCCTTCGCGGCCATCTGAAGAATCCTGACGGCACCGACCAGACGAAGGATGACGATCTGGCTGAACCGTCGGGTTCGTCGTCCTACGTCGCCAAGGATGCCGACAAGGACACGCAGTTGCAGTACGCGATCAACTTCCTGCACGGCACCGCTAAGGGTCCGGAGACGTCCAGCGCAACGCCGTCGCCTGCGCCGACCACGACCGGGCCGTCGTCCGGATCGAACAACAAGGCTCCGGTTCCGTCCGACGATGACAAGAAGGTCACGCCGAACTAAAGCGACCTGCAGAGGTTAGGGTTTGAAGGGCGCCCATTCGGCGCCCTTCATTTTGTTGGGCTCTATTCAATAAGGGGCAGGCAGTGCCGGATAAATTGAAGAAGGCCGCAGCGGACGAGCTTGGATACCGTCCCTGCGTCGGCCTCATGGTCATCAATCGCGACGGCCTCGTATGGGTTGGCCGGCGCGCCGACATCCCCGGCGACGCCGAGGGACGCGGGACGTGGTGGCAGATGCCCCAAGGCGGCATCGATCCGGGCGAAGATCCGGCGACGGCTGCCCGTCGCGAGCTTTTCGAGGAAACAGCGATCGTCTCGGCCGAACAGATTGGTGAGCTATCGAAATGGCTGACCTACGATCTCCCCGACAATCTCATCGGCATCGCATGGGGCGGTAAATATCGCGGGCAGAAGCAGAAATGGTTCGCCTTCCGCTTCACCGGAGATGACAGCGAAATCAACATCATGCCTCCTAAGGGAGAGCCTGAATTCGTGGCTTGGCGTTGGGCGCCGGCCGACGATCTTCTCGATCTCATCGTGCCGTTCAAACGGGAGGTCTACCGGGATGTCCTCGCCGAGTTCGCTCCGCTCGCGCGCGGCGAGGGCGGCTGATGAAAGTACCTTCCCGCCTTCAGAAAGCTGCCCAAAAATGCGGCTTGTGGCGTTTGCCCCCTATGTGACAGTCTAATGTCATAAGACTGCTATGATTTTCTGTACGATAGACGAATCATAGCGCAAACTCGCGTCAAGTTATCCACAGGCCCAGCTAATGACTTTGCTGCCTGATCTTCCGAGCCTCTCGCATCATGCGCTTCCGTTCCGGACGTGTGTCGGCATCATGCTGCTCAATCGTGAGGGCTTGGTGTGGGTTGGCCGTCGCCGTCCCAAGTGGGCGGGAGATCATCAGGCATACATCTGGCAAATGCCCCAGGGTGGTATCGAGAAGTTCGAAGCGCCGCGGCTTGCGGCTCTCAGAGAGCTTCGCGAGGAAACTGGCGTTACAAGCGCCGAAGTGATCGGCGAGCATCCGGAGTGGCTGACCTACGAGCTTCCCGACAGCTTGCTCGGCATCGCGCTCAAGGGCCGGTATCGCGGCCAACGGCAGAAATGGTTCGCGATGCGTTTCCTCGGAGACGATAGCGAAATCGATATATCGCCGAAGGAGGGTACGAAAGCCGAGTTCGATACGTGGCGCTGGGCGCCGCTCGACTCGGTGCCGAAACTGATCGTGCCGTTCAAGCGCGAAATCTACGAGCGCGTGACGGGTGATTTCGCGCATCTGGTGCGCCCATTGGCTGAACGCCAGCGTTAGCGCATCTCGCGCGTTCGCGCGTTTGTTCGGCCGTGCATCCAATTCCGCAAACGGCAGATTCAGCAAACGGATTGTCAGTGTGGCACGGTCATGCCGGCGGCTGACATGAGCATTCGAATAAGAACCGCGGCGACACCGACCGCGGCGACGCCCCCAGCGTAGATCAGAACAAGCCAGCCGATGCGGCTGAGCCACGAAGGCTTCTCCATTTCGGCATCTTCGGCGCGGGCGACACGCGTTCCGCGTACCGAACGCCCGCTGGGAGCGCCCGGCTTCAATGGTAGCCCTCTCCAGCTTTCACCTTGCCGCGAAACACGCTGTAGGCCCAAGCCGTGTACATGAGGATGAAGGGAATTATGAAGAGCGCTCCAACGAGCGTGAAGCCAAGGCTCTGTGGGGGCGATGCTGCTTCCCAGATCGATATCGACGGCGGAAGTATGTTGGGCCACAGGCTGATGACCAAGCCGCTATAGCCCAGGAAGATCAAGGCCAGCGCGAGCACAAATGGCAGCCCGTGGGAATCTCGCTGTACCGCCCATAGCAATGCGAGCGTCGCCAAGACGACGAGAACCGGTACCGGCGAAAACAGGATGATGTTGGGTAACGAGAACCAGCGTTCCGCAATCGCCGGATGCTCGATGGGCGTCCAGATGCTGACGATGACGATCGCCGCGAAGAGTGTGATGATGATCGGGCGCGCGAGCGCGCGCATGCGCTCCTGTAAGGGGCCCTCGGTCTTGATGATCAGCCATGTTGCCCCGAGAAGCGCGTAGGCGAAGAGCAAGGCCAGTCCCGTGAAGATGCTGAACGGCGTCAGCCAGTCGAACGGTCCTCCCGTATAAGCGCGGTTGGTTACCTCGAAGCCCTTGATGAACGTGCCGAGGACGACACCTTGTGAAAAGGTCGCGAGATAGGAGCCAAAGGAAAACAACGTATCCCATGTGTGTCTCGGCGTCCGTTCGGCGCTCAAACGGAATTCGAAGGCGACGCCACGAAGGATGAGACCGGCGAGCATTGCGATGATCGGCAGGTAGAGGGCCGTCAGAACGACCGAATAGGCGACCGGAAAGGCTGCTAGGAGACCCGCGCCGCCGAGCACCAGCCACGTCTCATTGCCGTCCCATATCGGCGCGACGGAGTTCACCATCAAATCGCGATCGGAGCGGGCGGGGACGAACGGGAAGAGAATTCCGACACCCAGATCGAAGCCATCCATGATGACGTACATCACCAGGCCGAAGCCGATGATCAGTGCCCAGATGAGCGGAAGATCGATGCCCATGGCTGTCAATTCCCTGGCGCTGACGGAACAACACCGTCGCTTTCGGCACCGGAAATCGGGCGGGCGGGACGACGGAAAGGCTCATCGATGGAGCCGGCGGCGGGGCCCGCGCCTTCGTCCGGACCTCGCGCAATGATTTTCAGCATGTAGGCGAGGCCTATGCCGAAGACGAGGCAATATAAAACGATGAAAACGATCAGCGAGATCGAAAGTTGGAGAACGGAATGGTTCGATGCGCCGACCGCCGTGCGCATGACATTGTAGACGACCCAGGGCTGCCGACCCATCTCGGTCGTTATCCAACCTGCCAGAATGGCGATCAGTCCCGCCGGTCCCATCCACAAAGCGAAACGGAGGAAGGATTTCGATGTGTACAACTCGGACTTCCACCACAGCCACAGGCCCCAGAGGCCGAGCGCGAGCATGAGCATGCCGAGGCCGACCATGATGCGGAACGTCCAGAATACCGCCGTCGCGTTTGGTCGATCGTCCCGCGGAAACTGCATCAGTCCCGGGATCTCGCCGTACAGTTTATGGGTCAAGATCAAGCTGCCGAGATAAGGGACTTCGACAGCGTAAAGCGTTTTTTCCTCCGACATGTCCGGCCAGCCGAACAGGATGAGCGGGACGCTCTCGCCGGGAATGTTCACCCAATGGCCTTCAATAGCCGCCACCTTGGCCGGCTGGTATTCGAGCGTGTTGAGGCCGTGCTGATCGCCGATGAACATCTGGATCGGCGTCAGCACCAAAACCAGTCCCATCGCCATCAAGAGCATCGTGCGTATGGCGGGCGTCTGCCGGCCCCTCAGAAGGTGCCATGCGGCAGAGGCGCCGACGAGCAGTCCCGTCGCCAAGTACGCCGCGACCGTCATGTGCGCGAGCCTGTATGGGAATGACGGATTGAAGACGACTTTCAGCCAATCGGTGGGAACGACTTGGTTGTCGACCACCGTGAAGCCCGCGGGCGTTTGCATCCAACTGTTGGACGCGAGAATCCAGAGTGTCGAAATCAACGTTCCGACTGCGACCATGATGGTCGCGAAGAAATGAATGCCGGGGCCGACTTTTTGCCAGCCGAAAAGCATAACGCCGAGGAAGCCCGCTTCGAGGAAGAACGCGGTGAGAACCTCATACGCGAGGAGAGGGCCTGTGACCGGACCGGCGAAGGTCGAGAAAACGCTCCAATTGGTTCCGAACTGGTACGCCATGACGATGCCCGACACGACGCCCATGGCAAAAGCGATCGCAAATACCTTCACCCAGAACTGATAGAGTTCGCGGTATTTGGCTTGCTCAGTCCACAGCCAAAGACCTTCCAGCACCACGAGATAGCTTGCGAGCCCGATGGAGAGTGCAGGAAAGATGATGTGGAACGAGATGGTGAATGCGAACTGGAAACGCGCCAAGTCGATGGCCAGGGCAGATGCCGCGGTGGTATCCATGCTTTAGCCTCGGTATCCGAGCGCGCGAGGTATCACGCGTTCACCTTCACCGGCGGAAAAGTCGCGGCTACATTGCACCTCGCACCGCTATTCGGAAACAGTGTCGCCTGCGCGAACTTAATGAACGGCTAAGGCGAGGGCGACTTTTCAGTGCACATCATCGTTCGCGATCGTTCGCAGGCTGATCTATTTCATCGCGACGAGCAATTCAGAAAAAATCCGAAATTAGACTCAGATCAAGAAAGTGCTTCGCGTAATCTTTGCGAGTGTCATGCGGCTAACGACGCTGGCCGCCGACACCACCGCTTTGGACGCCGCCGGGCCGCGTGTTGTAAATCGATGGATTGGTGTAGTTCCTCAGGCGGTCCGGGTAGGTCGGGGCAGGCGAGCCGACATTTCTATCGCCGCTATTCACGGTGCTCGGCGGTGTGCGGATGATCACGTCCGATCCTCCAGACGTCTGACCTGATGCCGTTTGCGCCCAGACCGGCGCAACAACAACCAGCGCCGCCGCGACGGCGAGGATTGGTTTTTTCATTTTCAGCCTCATAATTCATCGTCACGCATGGTCCCACCCGCCTCATTTACATGGGGAATCCGGATCAGGCTGCAAGGCTGGCCGTATTTGCGTCAGCGGATCAGGAAGATGGTCCAAGTGGCCAAGCCGACGAGGACGGCGCAAAGCAGCGTTAGCATGAGCGAATAGCTCATCGAAGGTCTTTCGCTGCCATCGGGGGGATCAGTGAGTTTTGACATGAAGCATCAGGAATACAAATTGTTTGAACTGATTATGATGGAAACTTAGTACGATTTTTCAGTGTGTTGGCAGTGAAATGTCGAAAAGTGGTTGATCCTTTGTGAATAAGTTTTTGAACTAGGTTCCGCATCGAGGCGTCGCGGACCTACGATCATTCGACATAGAGCATTCGCGGAACGGCCGAATAATCTGGAATTTCACGCGATCCGGCATATTTTGAGTCCGCGGCGGGGAGTGCTTCCGAGAGCTTGAGGAGCTTTAGGATGACAATACCGTACGTCAGCGGCTGCATTGCGGCCGCGGTAGCTATTCTCGGGCTCGGCGCGTTCAGCATGATCGCTTATGGGGATGCGGAGCCCGAAAGCGTTCGGATCCAGAAAGAAGCCGAGAAGTCCTACAAGACGACGCCGGTCGTCCCGATTGATCGGCCGAATTCTCATCACCGCGAGTTTTTGAAAGATGGACCGGCCGGCTATCAGCTCGGTCCGGCGCCGCCCATTCCCGGTACGGGCGGGCCAGGAAGTGGAAAACGCGCGTCCGGAAAGTAGGGTGACGATTTTTCCAGGGCCCGAGCGGGGCTCCACAAGTTCATGCACGACGGTCGCGGGAGCTAACGTCACGCCGCCGGGGTATCTGCGTAGCAGCCCGCCCCTCAACACATGCCGAACCTCAGTCTACCCTGGCAAGGTCCTGATCCGGAAAGGCGAATGGCGCTCGGGAGAGACGCTGCGGCATCCGGCACATTGGACAATTTGCCCAATGCCCTCGCGGTTGGGACCGGGACAAGAAGCTACGAAGAGGCTCGCGGTCGCTTTGCGCGCAGAGCTGGGCATGGTTCAAGGAGCAATTACGGCCGATGAGTGGAGCCTCAGCCACGTTCGAACGGGACGCGAGAATCGTGAATGCCCGTCACGGAGATGTTAATCCCGGCGAGATCGCCATCGGGGTCATCATCGGCCGGACCTCGGAGTTTTTCGACTTCTTCGTCTACGCCATTGCGTCAGTCCTCGTTTTTCCCAAGCTCGTTTTTCCGCATCTCGATGCGCTGACCGGCACGCTTTATTCGTTCGCGATTTTCGCGCTCGCTTTCGTGGCCCGCCCGATCGGCACCGTCATCTTCATGGGCATCGATCGCGCCTACGGTAAGGGCGTGAAGCTGACCATCACGCTGTTCTTGCTCGGCAGCTCGACCGTCGCGATCGCGTTCCTTCCCGGCTACGAACAAATCGGCTGGGCATCGGCGTTTCTTCTCGCGGCTTTCCGCATCGGCCAGGGCCTTGCTCTCGGCGGCGAATGGGATGGACTTCCCGCACTGCTAGCGCTTAACGCGCCTGAAAAGCGCCGCGGCTGGTACGCGATGATCCCGCAACTTGGCGCGCCGCTCGGCTTGATGGTCGCAGCTGCTCTCTTTGCCTATTTTGCTGCCAACCTTTCGTCGGAAGATTTCCTCGATTGGGGCTGGCGCTATCCGTTCTTCGTTGCGTTCGCGATCAACGTCGTTGCGCTCTTCGCGCGGCTTCGCATGGTGGTGACGCCGGAATACACGCAGCACTTCGAGCAGCGTGAACTCGAGCCGAAGCCCATCGGAGAGACGATCCGCGTCGAGGGCGTGCATATCGTCATCGGTGCGTTCGCACCGCTCGCGAGCTTTGCGCTCTTTCACATGGTCACGGTGTTCCCGCTTTCGTGGGTCTTCCTTTACACGGATCAGAGCCCATCGCGCTTTCTCGTCATCGAGCTCATCGGTGCTGTCGTCGGTCTCGTGACCATCGTGCTCTCCGGGTATGTGGCCGATCGCGTTGGCCGCAGAAATCTGCTGTCCGCGACGGCGGCTGCCATTGCCGCCTTCAGCGGGTTCGCGCCGCAGCTTCTCAACGGCGGCGACGTCGGCGAAGTCATCTTCATGGTGTCCGGCTTCATCCTGCTCGGCTTGTCGTTCGGGCAGTCGTCGGGCGCGGTGGCCTCGAATTTCTCGAAGGCTTATCGCTACACGGGATCGGCGTTGACGACGGACCTTGCCTGGCTCGTCGGCGCTGGGTTTGCGCCGTTCGTCGCGCTTTATCTGTCGAGCCAATTCGGTCTGATGGCGGCTGGCGGGTATCTGCTCTCAGGCGCCGTCGTTACGCTGCTGGCGCTGGCGATGAGCCGTCAGCTCGAGTCGACTGATCGCTAAGTTTCTTCGATCACTACCGTCATGAAAAACGCGCCCGGCTGTTAGCTGGGCGCGTTTTTGTTTGTCAGTTTGTGGGCGGCAGCCTGTCTCAGGCGAGGCCGAGCTTCTGCGCCAAGCCGATGCGCTGCAGCTTGCCCGTCGCACCTTTCGGGATTTCCGGCAGAAGCAGAATCTTGCGCGGCACCTTGTAGTTCGCCAAGCGCTCGCCGGCGAAGTCACGCAGCTCGCGCTCGGTTGCTTCCTGGCCTTCCCGCAGAACGACGGCCGCGGCGACATCCTCGCCGAGTTTGTCGTGCGGCACGGCAAACGTGACGACCTGCAAGACGGCCGGATGATCCATTAGAACTTCGTCGACCTCGCGCGGCGATACCTTCTCGCCGCCGCGATTGATGATTTCCTTCAATCGGCCCGTGATAGTGATGTAACCGTCGGCATCGATGGTGCCCTGGTCGCCGGTGCGGAACCAGCCGTTGGTGAAGGCTTCGCCGTTCGCCTTGTCATTGTTCTCGTATCCGGCGGTGACGTTGTCGCCGCGGATGACGATCTCGCCGACTTCGCCGGCTCCGAGCAAATTGCCGTTGGTGTCCATAATGGCAACCTCGGGTCCGGCGGCGATGCCGACGGTGCCGGGTTTCCGTACGCCACCGATCGGGTTCGACGCCATTTGGTGCGACGCTTCGGTCATGCCGTACGCTTCGACGACGGGCGCGCCGAATGCGGCTTCGAGTTCGGTGATGACTTGCGGCGGCAGCGACGACGAGGACGAGCGAATGAAGCGCAGCTTATGTCGCGCAATCGTTTCGCGATTGTGGTTGGCGCGGCCGACGATCGCCTGATGCATGGTCGGGACCGCTGTGTACCAAGTCGGCGCGGCCTCTTCCATTGCCGAGAAGAATTTGAGGGCATTGAAGCCGGGCGTGCAGAAGATCGAGCCACCGCGCGACAGCGGCGCGAGTACGCCCGCGATCAGTCCGTGAATGTGGAAGAGCGGCATTATGTTGAGCGCGCGATCGTCGGCCGCGAGGTTCAGTGCCGCCGCGATGTTGGACGCGGACGCCGCGACGTTGCCGTGCGTCAGCGGCACGATCTTGGGACGAGACGTGGTGCCGGACGTGTGGAGGATCAGCGCGGTATCGTCGCTATCTGCCGGGCCGGGCCGATCAGGCTGTTCGCGGCCGGCGGCAGCAGTCGAAAGCGTGAATGCGCCCGCGCCGTGCGCGGGATCGGACTTGAGCGTGATGATGGTGATGCCGCGCTTTTCGGCGACGCCGACCGCGGGCGAGGTGCTGCCTTCCTCAACGATGAGCGCTTTCGTGTTGATGTCCGACATGTAGAAGTCGAACTCGTCGGCGCGATATCCCGGGTTGAGCGGCGCAGCGGTCGCGGCCGACGCGGTTGCAACGAAGGCCGTCGCCATTTCCGGGCCATTCGGAAGTACGATCGCGACACGGTCTCCGCGGCCTATCCCGAACTCGTTCAAGCGAGCGATCGTTCTCAGAATGAGCGTGCGAAAGCCCGCATATGTGAGTGGTTCGGCGCCCGAAGCTCTGATCGCCGGGGCCTGGTCATCGCCTGCTTTGAGAAGGTCGTGAAGTGTCGCGCTCGTTGTCATTTTGTTACTCGTGTCTCCAGTGCGTCGCCATTTGAAGGCGTCGTCACGCTTTTTTCAACTCAGGCTTTTTCGATTCTCAGGCGGCCGCCATCGCGTGCGAGCGTCGCCGCAAGCAGCTTCACGCAGGCGTAAACCGTCTCGATTTGCGGGGTCGGGACGTTGGCGATCTGGCCTAGTTCGATGACGGAGCCAATCAGCGCATCGGCTTCGATGCCGCGGCCTGCCTCGATATCCTGAAGCATCGACGTCTTGTGCGGGCCGACAGCCTCGGCTCCCGCAATGCGTTTCTCCAAGGGAATTCGGAAGCGAACGCCCAGAGCTTCGCCGACGGATTGGGCTTCGCGCATGAGGCGTGCGGCCGCGTCCCGCGTCGGCTGGAATTTGCAGATATCCTCAAGAGTAGCATGTGTGAGGGCGCTGATCGGATTGAAGCTCAGGTTCCCCCAGAGCTTCGTCCAGATCTCGGCGCGGATATCGCCTGCGACGGGGGCTTTGAAGCCCGCTTTCTGCAACGCCTCGGAAATACGCACTATGCGTTCAGTTTTCGAATTGTCGATTTCGGCGATCGAGAAGCGGTTGCCTTCGATATGCTTAATAACGCCGGGCTCGGTTATCTCAGCAGCCGGATAAACGACGCTGCCAAGCACGCGTTCGGCCGGCAGATTGTCGGCGATGATGCCGCCGGGATCGACGCTTTCGAGGCGCCGGCCTTCGTGCGGTCCGCTGACGCGCAAGAAATACCACCAGGGAATTCCGTTCTGTGCGGTGAGCACGGCGGTGTCGCGACCATACATCGCGGGAAGATCGCGAACGACGGCTGCGACCTGATGTGCCTTCATTCCGAGGATGACCAGATCCTGTTCGCTCACGTCCGCGATTTTATCTGTCGCAGCGATGCGAGAGATGTTTTCGCGTCCGTCCTCTTCGATCAGCTTCAGTCCATTCGCGCGGATCGCGGCAAGATGGGGCCCGCGAGCGATGACGGTGACCTCTTCGCCGGACTGCGCGAGGCGTGCGGCAAGCAGGCCGCCGATACCACCTGCACCGACGACACAAATTTTCATTGAACCTCGTCCTTCACGTATTACGCAGCGCAGCAAAAACTTTGTTGCCGGTTCGCGTCAACGCTCCACTTGTCGAGCGCGATATTTCACGATTTATGTGCGGAGCGCTTTTAGTGCGAAATCAAAAAGAATTACAAGCCTGAGGGAAGGCCCACACTATGACTATTCAAGCGGAGACGAGCGCTCCCGCCTCAAGTGTCGCGGCGCCGTCGTCGAAGCGCTGGCTGCAGCTGCTTCTTGGCGTGCTGTGCATGACGATGATCGCCAACCTGCAATACGGTTGGACGCTGTTCGTCAATCCGATGGCTACCAAGTTCGGTTGGGAGCTGGCGGCGATCCAATGGGCATTCACGATCTTCGTTCTGACGGAGACGTGGCTCATTCCATTCGAAGGCTATCTCGAAGACAAGTTCGGGCCGCGGCCGCTCGTGCTGTTCGGCGGCATCATGGTCGGCATTTCGTGGGCGATGAACTCATACGCGGACTCGCTCATGATGCTCTACGTCGCACAGGCGATCGGCGGCATCGGCGCGGGCGCGGTTTACGGCACGTGCGTTGGAAACGCGCTCAAATGGTTTCCCGACCGGCGCGGCCTTGCGGCGGGCGTGACGGCCGCAGGCTTCGGAATGGGGTCTGCACTGACAATCATTCCGATCTCGAAGGTCATCGCCGCTGACGGATATGAAGCGGCCTTTCTCTATTTCGGAATTCTGCAGTCCGTCGTCATCGTGATTGCATCGTTCCTGCTCAGATCGCCGCCGAAGGAGACGCTCGCAGCCCGGCCAACGACGCTGGTTTCGGCGCAGCGATCATTCTCACCGTTGGAGATGCTGAAGTCGCCGATCTTCTGGGTCATGTATGCGATGTTCGTTATGATGGCGGCCGGCGGGTTGATGGCCACGGCGCAGCTCGCGCCCATCGCTAAGGACTTCAAGGTTGCGGACGTTCCGGTTTCGCTTCTCGGCATTACGTTGCCGGCGTTGACGTTTGCGCTCTCTCTCGATCGCATTCTCAACGGCGTGACGCGACCGTTCTTCGGCTGGGTCTCGGACAAGATCGGACGTGAGCAGACGATGTTCATCGCCTTCGGCATCGAGGGCATCGGCATTCTCGCGCTCGGCCACTATGGGCATGATCCGTTCATGTTCGTGCTGTTGACTGGCCTCGTGTTCTTCGCGTGGGGTGAAATCTACAGCCTCTTCCCGGCGACGTGCGGCGATACGTTCGGCTCGAAATTCGCGACGACGAACGCAGGCCTTCTCTACACGGCGAAGGGAACGGCAGCCCTACTCGTGCCGTTCTCCAGCATCCTGACGAAATCGACGGGAAGCTGGCACGCGGTGTTCTACGCGGCAGCGGGAATGAATATCCTGGCGGCCGTTCTCGCGCTCTTGGTTTTGAAGCCGATGCGAGAGCGGGCTTTGCGGAAGCAGTGACGCGTCGCTAGATTTCAAATGCTTTGAAAGTTTCGAGCGAGCTGGAACCTGGTTCCGGCTCGTTCGCTTTTTTCCGACGCGTCTTTCCGGGCGCGTCTCTCCGGCGCGTCACGCCGTTTGCGAGGGACCGCCGCGCTTTCTGAACAGCAAGGCGATTACGAAACCCGCAGCAAAGCCGCCGACGTGAGCCATGTACGCGATGCCTCCGGTATCGGCCGTCTCGGTGTCCGCCACGGAGCCGACGCCGCTGAGGAGCTGCAGGACGATCCAGAAGCCGATGACGACCATCGCCGGCATCGAGATGACTTGGCGAATGACGAGCACGTCCACACGTGATTTTGGAAACATCAGAATGTAGGCGCCGAGCACGCCCGCAATTGCGCCGGAGGCGCCGACGTTCGGGATGTTCGAGCCTTCATTGAAGACATATTGGGCGAACGTCGCGGCGACGCCGGCGGTCAAATAGAAGGCGAGGTATTTTACCGGTCCGAAGTTGTCCTCGACGTTATCGCCGAAGATGTAGAGATAGAGCATGTTGCCGAAGAGGTGCATCCAGCCGCCATGCATGAACATGGCGGTGAAGATCGTCGGCCATTCTGTCGCCGGGCTTTGACTGAAGTGGCTCGGAATGAACGCCCACTTCTCGACGAATTGGTCGCCGCTGCTCAGTTCGACCAAAAAGAAAAGGATGTTGGCCACTATCAGGGCGTACGTGACGACCGGTGTGGTGCCGACCGTCGAGTCGTCGTCGCCGATTGGAAACATGGCCGTCCCCTCAAGAAGCTGCGCCGTGCTCAATGCCGTTGCGTACTCGATCAGGCCGGGTGGGGTTTTCGTGCCGACATCAGATAATTGACGCCGGTATCTGGATTTCGCGTCCACACGTCCCGCAGCGGATTATACGTGATGCCTTCGAAGTTCGTGTCGGCCAAGCCGGCCGCCCTGACATATTGTCCGAGCTCTTCGGGCGTGATGAAGCGGTCCCATTGATGGGTGCCGCGCGGCAGCCAGCCGAGAACATACTCAGCGCCGACGATGGCGAGAGCCCAGGCCTTGAGCGTCCGGTTGAGTGTGGAGAAAACGGCGATGCCGCCGGGCGCGACCAAGGCCGCGCATTCGGCGACGAACTTCGCGGGGTCCGGAACGTGCTCGACGACTTCGAGGCATGCGACGATATCGAATAAGCGGCCTTCGGCGACGAGGTCTTCGACGCGGGCTGCGCGGTAATCGATTGTCAGGCCCTGCGGGTCGGCGTGCGACTTGGCGATTGCGATATTGCGTTCCGAGGGATCGATGGCGGTCACGGTTGCGCCCATGCGCGCCAAGGGTTCGGCGACAAGGCCGCCGCCGCAGCCGATGTCGATCGCCGTCAGCCCGGATAGCGGCCTCAGGGCTTTGGCGTCGCGGCCGAACTGTGCGACGGCCGAATCGCGGATGAACGAGAGGCGTGGGGGGCCGATCTGATGAAGGGGCCGGAATTTCCCCGTGGGGTTCCACCATTCGCTCGCGAGGCGCGAAAAACGCTCGACCTCTTCGCTATCGAGCGTTCGGTCGCCGTCTCCAGATCTTGGGGCTCCAGATTGTTGCGGTGCGGTCATTATCCTCTCCGGTCTTAAGCCTTACTCGTGAGCCGGGCGCTCGTATTGTCAAGGGATTGTCCAATTCGGCCTGGTTTTGGCCTGCCAGGCCGAGGGCAGTTGCAGGGGGGCGCGCGAGCGGTTAAGAAGCGCCGGACTCAATCCAAATCTCATTACGCGTTTGGCCCCTATCCGGGTCCGAGCGGGTTTGCTCAGGGAAAGCGCTTCGCCGATGGCGACGGTTGTTATGAAATTTGGCGGTACTTCCGTCGCCAATATCGAACGGATTCAAAATGTCGCTCGCCACGTGAAGCGCGAGGTCGATGCCGGCAACAAGGTTGCCGTCGTCGTTTCGGCCATGTCGGGGGTGACGAACCAGCTCGTGGCCTGGGTCAAGGATGCGTCTCCCCTTTACGATGTCCGGGAATACGACGCCGTCGTCGCGACCGGCGAGCAAGTGACCGCCGGGCTTCTCGCGATCACGCTTCAGGGCATGGGCCTCAGGGCGCGCTCGTGGACCGGCTGGCAAGTTCCGGTGAAGACGAATGCAGCCCACGGCTCGGCGCGCATCACCGAAATTCCGGGCGCTCAGATCAAAAAGGCCATCGAGGGCGGTGAAATCGCGGTCGTTACCGGCTTTCAGGGAATAGAGCCGCTCGAGAAGCGGATTTCGACGCTCGGCCGCGGCGGCTCCGATACGAGCGCCGTTGCGATTGCCGTCGCGCTCGAAGCCGACGTGTGCGACATCTATACCGACGTGGACGGTGTTTATACGACGGACCCGCGCATCGTTCCCAAGGCGAAGCGCCTCGCCAAGATCTCGTATGAAGAAATGCTCGAGATGGCGTCGCTCGGATCGAAGGTACTGCAAACCCGTTCCGTCGAGCTGGCGATGGTCTACAAAGTCAGAACACGCGTTCTTTCGAGCTTTGTCGCGCCCGATGGCATGAAGGCCTTCAGCCCAGACAATATCGAAGATATCGGCACTATCGTATGCGACGAGGATGAGATCGTGGAACAGCAAGTCGTGAGCGGCATCGCCTATGCGAAGGACGAGGCCAAGGTTACCCTGCTCAAGGTCGACGATAAACCGGGCGTCGCCGCACGGATTTTCGGGCCGCTCGCAGACGCGAACATCAACGTCGACATGATCGTCCAGAACGTCGGCGCCGACGGCAAACATACGGACATGACGTTTACCGTTCAGGCGGCCGAGCTTGCGCGCGCGATCGACGTTTTGAAGAAGGCCAAGGCCGACATCGGCCATTTCGATATCAAGAGCTCAGCCGACATCGTGAAAATTTCCGTCATCGGCGTCGGGATGCGCAGCCACGCAGGCGTCGCGGCGCAGATGTTCAAGGTGCTCTCGGAGAAGGGCATCAACATTCACGCCATTTCGACGTCCGAGATCAAAGTCAGTGTATTGATCGAAGCGGCGTATGCTGAGCTTGCCGTTCGCGCGTTGCATTCCGCCTACGGCCTCGACAACGATTAGACGGGCGCACTTCCAAGCCCCGTCTCTTTGCGGATATGAAACAATCTGCGGCAGCAGTCTGCCGGCGGGACGGTTGGCAAGGTTATGATAGCGCGGCGCGACGATCCGAGACCCCTACCGAGCGAAACCTCGCTCCGGGTGATCATGCGCCATTTGCGCGAGATCATGGCGGATGGCGGCGAGGGGCAGGAGAAGCTCGACCGTATCGTCCGCCAGATCGCCGGCGTCATGGTCGCCGAGGTCTGCTCGATCTATCTCAAGCGTCAGGACGGCTCGCTCGAGCTTTTCGCGTCGGAAGGCCTCAATCCCGATTCGGTCCATACAACCCGTCTGAAGCGCGGCGAGGGCCTGGTCGGGCGCGCGTCGGAGCTCGGCGTAACGGTAAACGAGCCGGAGGCTTCGAACCATCCGGCGTTCTCCTACAGGCCGGAGACGGGCGAAGAGATTTATCACTCCCTCCTCGCTGTGCCGATTTCGCGTTCGGGGCAAGTTCTCGGCGTGCTCGTCATTCAGAACCGGACGCCGAGGGAATATTCCGACGAGGACGTCGAGGTGCTGCAGGCGACCGCGATGGTGATCGCGGAGAACCTCGTTTCCGGCGCTGTCGCGGGCACCGTCGCGTCCATCGAAGCATCGCGTTCGCAGCCGGGTGTGATCGAAGGCGAGCCACTGTCGGACGGCATCGCGCTTGGCCATGTGGTGCTGCACGAGCCGCGCATCGTCGTCACGCAGCTGCTGGCGGAAAATCCCGCCATCGAACTCGAGCGTCTCGATCTGGCTCTCGACAAGCTGCAAAAACATATCGACGAAATGTTCGAGCAGGAGCACCTGTCGAACGTCGGCGAGCACCGCGATGTGCTCGAAGCCTATCGCATGTTCGCCCATGACAAAGGGTGGCATCGCCGTTTGCGCGAAGCCGTCGAAGGCGGCTTGACGGCCGAGGCTGCCGTCGAGCGCGTTCAAAACGCCATGCGCACGCGCATGCTGCGCCAGCACGATACGTACTGGCGGGAGCGCCAGCGCGATCTCGACGATCTCTCCGACCGGCTGCTGCGCGTGCTTGCCGGGCGTCTCAAGAGTTCCGAGGACGATGGCGGTCTCCCGCCCGATACGATCCTCGTTGCGCGGACGATGGGGCCGGCGGAGCTGCTCGATTACGATCGAAGCCGCCTCAGGGGGCTCGTCGTCGAAGACGGGTCGAGCCAGAGCCATGTCGCGGTCGTCGCGAAGGCGCTCGGCATTGCTGCGATCGGGCAGGCGACTGGGATCGTCGACAGGGTTTACGCCGGAGATGCCGCGATCGTCGATGCCGTCACGGGCGAAGTTCACCTTCGCCCGACGCCGGAACTCATTTCCGCATATTCCGACAAGGTGCGGTTCCGCGCGCGCCGGCAGAAGCGTTTTCAGTCGTTGCGCGACCGCCCGGCAATCACCAAGGACGGCGTTCCGATCACCTTGATGATGAATGCCGGTCTTTTGGTCGACATGCCTCATCTGGATGAATCCGGCGCCGACGGGATCGGGCTCTATCGTACCGAGCTGCAGTTCATGCTGTCGGAATCTTTTCCGCGCCTCGACCGGCAGACGCAGCTTTACCGATCCGTTATCGACGAAGCGGCCGGCAAGCCCGTTGTCTTCCGTACGCTCGACGTCGGCGGCGACAAGGTTCTTCCGTACCTTCGCCAGCCGAAGGAAGAAAACCCGGCCATGGGCTGGCGTGCGATCCGAATGGCGCTCGACCGGCCTGAGCTTTTCCGGCTCCAGATGCGCGCGCTGCTCAAGGCTGCGGCCGGGCGCGAGCTTCGCGTCATGATCCCGATGGTGTCTGCGAGCTATGAACTCGGCGCCATCCGGGCGCTGATCGAGCGGGAAAAGGCGTTTCTGACCGAGCATGGGCATCCGCTTCCGGAGGCGGTGCTCGTCGGCGCAATGTTCGAGGTTCCGGCGCTCCTGTTTGAACTCGACGCTTTTCTGACGCGGGTCGATTTCGTGTCGGTCGGGTCCAACGATCTGATGCAGTTCCTGTTTGCTTCCGACCGTACCAACGCGCGCGTCGCGAGCCGCTTCGACGTGCTGGCGCCAGCACCGCTCAGGGCGCTCAGAACGCTCATCACGACAGCGCACGGCTACAACGTGCCGGTTACGCTCTGCGGCGAGATGGCGGGAAGTCCGCTCGAGGCGATGACGCTCATCGCGCTCGGCTTCCGTTCATTGTCGATGGCGCCGGCTTCCATCGGTCCGATCAAGTCGATGGTGCTGTCGCTCGATGCCGCCAAGGCGACGGCCTACATCGACGGACTTTTGAAAGAAGGTGCGAAAGACGTCCGCATGTCCTTGCTCCAGTTCGCGGAAAAGGAGCGCGTCGCGATCGACGGTTAACGAACACCGATCATTTTTGCGCTCAGGCTTTGACAAACAAGCATTTTTAGCCAAGAGTATGCTTAACGTTGGGGGCCGGCGCGTTATGCCGGAATGTTGTATGCGTCGTGGCTTTGAGCAGACCGTTCCGGTCGGGGGTTATGAATATGCGCGGCCGGTTACGGCGCGCATGGATTCGGCTCAGCATCAGCAAATCGCTGAAAGCCGCGCTCTCATCGGGCAATTCTTTATCGATCTCAGGCGGGCATTGCGGCTGACGCTGCCGCAGGCGGCGGAGTATCTGCAGGTTCGCCCGGAGGTCATCGAAGCGCTCGAAACCGGCCATGTCGAATATTTGCCGGACTGGCCCGACACCTCGGCGATCGTCATGACGTATACGTCGATGGCCGGTATCAATGGCCGCCCGGCGCTCAATGCCATCGGCCAATTAATCTCGTATCTTTCCAGTTTTGCGCCGGTTCAGAGCCTGCCCGCCGCCAGCGATTACCCGCCGGCTCACGTTCAGGCGCCGGCGTATTCACCGCCCCATGCGCAGGCGCAGCCGTTTCCGCGTTCGCAACCCTCTTCGCCGCAGTCAGCTTGGCCGCGGTCCGAGCCGCGCTCGCTACCGAGCAACCCGACGAGCGGACCGAGGGACAGGCAGTCCGGGCGGCAAGGCAGCGTGCAGGCGGCCAACTTCATGCGTGCCGGTTCGGCGATTGCGAATGGCGCCAAGCGGCTGCCGCAAGAAGCGCTCGATCAGTTCCGGCGACGGCCGCAGCGGGCCCTTTACGCCGTGTCGCTGCCCCTCGGCCTGATGCTGCTTATGTTGCATTCGTCTATTTTTGAAACCGTTTCAAAGCCGTTCGGGTCGGCCGTGCGCTGGGCCAGCAGCTATTTTCAGGAACATTACGGCCCCATCCGAGACGGTATGCGCTATATCGAGGTCGACGATCCCCGGTCGCGGCGGGGGGATAAATTGCGGATCGGCGGCGGTTCGTATTAGATACGAGCCGGCTGATGCGCGACCTTCGCGCTCAGAGCGCTCCGCGGTTCTTTCGCGGCCTGTCATCAAAGCCCACGTCTAAGCCCACCGGCGAAACCCATCGAACACATGTCAGCACTGCCGCGCGAAAAACTCGACCGTCTTTCCGAACGCTGGATGGCTATTCAGGATCAGCTGAACCACGGCGTCTCGCAAGCCGACTACGTGAAGTTGACCAAGGAATTCTCGGAGCTGAGCCCCGTCGTGGCGCAGATTGACGCCCTGCGCAAAGCGGAGGCGGAAAACAAGGACCTCGAACAGCTTATTCGCGATCCAAGCGCCGACAAGGACATGGTCGATCTCGCCTATGCGGAGCGCGCGAGCCTCTCGGAGCGCATCACCGGGCTCGAGCAGCTTCTTCGCATCGCGCTGCTTCCCAAGGATGCCGCCGACGAGAAAAGCGCGATCCTCGAGGTCCGGGCGGGAACAGGCGGCGACGAGGCCGCGCTTTTTGCGGCGGATCTGTTCCGCATGTATTCACGCTATGCCGACCTCAAGGGCTGGAAGACGGAGATCATCTCGGCGTCTGAGAACGATCTCGGCGGCTACAAGGAAATCATCGCCTCGATCACGGGCCAGGGCGTGTTTGCGCGGCTCAAGTTCGAATCCGGGGTGCACCGGGTGCAGCGGGTTCCGGCGACGGAAGCGAGCGGCCGCATCCATACATCGGCTGCGACGGTCGCGATCATGCCGGAAGCGGAAGAACTCGACGTCGACATCAAGCCGGAAGACATCCGCATCGATACGATGCGGGCAGGCGGCGCGGGCGGTCAGCACGTCAACAAGACGGAAAGCGCCGTTCGCATGACGCATTTGCCGACGGGGATCGTCGTTGTGTCGGCGGAAAAATCGCAGCATCAGAATCGCCGTCTGGCCATGGCTGTTCTCAAAGCGCGCGTTTACGAACTCGAACGCGAGAAGGCCGCCAACGAGCGTTCCGACGCACGCAAATCGCAGGTCGGCTCGGGCGATCGTTCGCAGCGGATCAGGACGTATAATTTTCCGCAGGGCCGGGTCACCGATCACCGGATCAACCTGACGCTCTACAATCTCGATGAGATCATTACCGGCGGCGGTCTCGATGCCTTGATCGACGCGCTCGTGACCGATCATCAGGCGACAATGCTCGCGGAACTGAGCGCGGCGTAACATGCCGGTATCGCGCGCTCAGGATTTGCCTCTCGTGGATCTTCGGCCAGAGCAGACCGTCGCGGATGCTTTGGCGGCAATGACGCGGGCGTTCGTCGAGCAAGGGCTCGAAAGCCCGCAACGCGACGCGCGTTTTCTGCTGCAGGGATTGCTTGGGATCGATGGCGCGCAGCTCATTTCGGCAGCTTCGCGGCCGTTGGGAGCTGCAGCGGAGATCGTCAGCGACGCTGTCAGTCGCCGGCTTGCGCATGAGCCTGTTTCACGGATTCTCGGGCGACGCGAATTCTATGGCCGGATGTTCACCGTGACGCCGGACGTTCTCGATCCAAGGCCCGATACCGAGGCCGTCATAGATCTCGCTCTCGACGTCATTAGGTCGAGCGGGCTTTCGGGGCGGCCGCTTAGGATTGCCGACATCGGTACGGGTTCGGGCATTCTCATTTCGACGCTGCTTGCCGAACTTCCCGGCGCGACGGGGGTGGCGACCGATGTCAGTTTGGCCGCACTCGAAGTCGCCCGGGGAAATGCCGATAGATTGGGCGTTGCCGGCCGAATCGTGTTCGTTGCGACATCTGGTCTCTCCGGCTGTCCGGGCCCATTCGACCTTCTCGTCTCAAACCCTCCCTATATAAGCGGGGAAGAGATTGCCGGCCTCGAGCGAGAAGTTAAGGATTTCGATCCGCTTCTGGCTTTGGATGGCGGGGCGGACGGCTTGGACGTTTACCGTGAGATCGCCCATAACGCCTTGGAATTGCAGAGCCCGCTGAGGCTTATCCTTGAGGTTGGCTCGACACAAGCGGATGCTGTGGAAAGCCTATTCAAGGCAGTCGGTGCGCAGCCCATCGGCCGGCGCCTCGATCTCGGCGGACATGCCCGAGCTGTTGCAATGGAGATACATCTCTAACCTAACCGATCATTTCTATTTGCGGAAACGTGTTTCCGGGGTAATATCGGCAGTGAAGAGTTTGATCGGATGCGCCCGGAGCTGACGTGCCGCTGAAGCGGCGATAAACCCGGCCTTCCCATCTCAGATCATCAGCGCAAACTTTCGCGGACGTCTTGGTCCGTTGAGTGTCGAGCGTCGAGCTTCTTTTCTCGGCGCGTGTGCTGACAAAGCTCCTTTGAGGACGGCTCTAGTATCTTTTGCAGGGTTGATGAACGGGATTACTGCGATTTTGCCCAAGGCAGTGGGGCAAGAGCCGGGACTGAGGTCCGTGGGGCAGTGGTGGCTTTAGAATCGACTTATTGAATTGGATCGGAGGATCCATGGCGCCGCATAACGATCAGCGAGCGCCGGTGGCAACGTATCAACAAGCATGAACGGGAGCCCATGAGGCAAGGTCAACAGAACCGTCGCGGTCGCGGTCGAAACAACAACAACAATAATAATAACAATAACCGCAAATCGCAAAATCCCCTGATGCGCAGTTTCGAGAGCTCGGGGCCCGATGTGAAAATCCGCGGCACGCCCTCGCACATCGCTGAAAAGTACATAACGCTGGCGCGTGACGCGTTGTCTTCGGGCGATCCGGTGCTGGCTGAGAATTACCTGCAGCACGCGGAACACTACAATCGCATCATCCTCAGCTATCGCGAACAGATGGCGCAGCAGGGTGGCGTCGACCCCATGGGTAACGGGGCCGCTCGCACGCATTCGCTCGCCGGGCCCGAGGGTTCGGACGGCGATGAGTTCGGTGACGAGGAAGGCGACGAGTTCGGCGGTCAGCCGCAGCTCGGTGGCCAAGCTGGGCAGCAGCCCGATCCGCAGCAGCCGCCGTTCCCGCAGCAGCCGCGCAACTTCGACAATCAGAACCGCTACGAAAACCGCCAGCCGCGGCACGAGCGCTTCAACAACAATCGCAATGACAATCGCAACGATCGGGGCGACCAGCAGCGGTACGACCGGAACGATCGCAACGACCGGCAAGATTTCCGTGGCGACAACCGCTACCGCGACGACCGGCGTCCGCATGGCGGCGAAGGCAATCACAATCAGGGCGAGGGCGGTTTCCGCCGCCGTGAGCGTTATCAGGGCCCGAACGGCAACTCCAACGGCGGCGATCGCGATGGCGTCAATGGTTTCCCTCAGCCAGTCGTTGGCGCGCCGCAGCCTGTCGCTGAGCGCGCGGAACGTCCCGAGCGTGCGGAGCGCCCAGAGCGGGCCGAACGTCCCGAGCGAGCCGAGCGTCCGGAACGGGTAGAGCGTGCCGAACGGGCGGAGCGTCCGGAACGGGCAGAGCGTCCTGAGCGCGCTGAACGTCCCGAACGAGCAGAGCGTCCAGCGCCAGCGGCCGCTCCGGCCTCCATCGAGCAGGAACAACCGGCATTCCTTCGCCGTCCAGTTCGCCGCCCGCGCCGTGAGGAGCCCGCCGAGGCTCCGGTTGCGCCGCCGGCCGCTGCGAACGCGAACGAAGACCAGGAATAAGCGCGAGCATCAGCGCGTGCATTTTTTCGCCGGTCACGGTCTCCGTGGCCGGCGAAATGCGTTTTAGGCCGCCATCGGCTGGTGCGGACACCTGCTGCGCTGACCGTTGCCTGGATCCCGGCCTTCGCCGGGATGACGGATGTGGGGCGTGGCGAGCGGCCGCCGTCAATCGGTGATTTCGAAGTCGTCGCCGGTCTGGACGCTGCCGCCATCAACGATCCGTGCGTAAAACGACGAAATCTTAGTGGCCGAGCGTCTTCGAAAGAAACGAAGGGATTTTCAAATCGCGGACGCCGGTCGATCCGGCGGCGGTCGTACTCCGTGCGAAGGTCACCGCGGGCGTTCTCGATACCCGCCTTGACGATAACGAGCGTCGACGTCCGCTCGTCAAGCTCCGTGCGAAGCGTTGCAAGTTCCTCGTTCGTCATCGGCACGACGAAGTGGATCTTCGAGAGAGGGCGGGGGTTTTCAGGATCGAAGGGGCCGTGTCCATTTTCGATCGCGTACGCAGGGTCGAAGGGCAACGTCTACATGGGAGTCAAAGGAACGCTTTCGAGCGGTTCCGGCATCAAACCCTTAACCGGGTGGCGATAAAGAGCTTCAATCCTTGCGGGACCAACCTTTGCCATGGCGCGAAATTTCCCCCGGTTTTGCCTTCCCAGCCCCTTTTTCCGGCGCCGCCCACGCCTATATCGCGTTGATCATACGGGGCGGTGGGGATGCCTACCATTGGGTCTTTGTCCGCGCCTGGATGATAAATATCAAATCGCATGGCATTCTTTCCGGGCCTTATGGGGTGGTGAGAATGCGCTGGAGAACGCGACATGAATTTTGAACGGTACACGGACCGCGCCAAGGGCTTCGTTCAGGCAGCCCAGTCGCTGGCGCTACGCGAAAATCATCAACAGGTCACCCCCGCTCATCTCCTGAAAGTGCTGCTCGACGACCCGGAGGGTCTGGCGAGCGGTCTCATTCAGCGGTCGGGTGGAGATTCGCGGAAGGCGCTGCGTGAGGTCGAAGCCGATCTCGCCAAAAAGCCGAAGGTGACCGGCGGTTCCGGTCAGGTCTACGTCTCGCCCGAGATGGCGAGGATGTTCGATTCCGCCGAGAAGCTTGCCGACAAAGCGAGCGACAAGTTCGTCACGGCCGAGCGGCTGCTGCTCGCGTTGGCGCTCGACAACACGACGGACGCCGGCAAGATCCTGCGCGACGCGGGCGTTACGGCGGACAAGCTCAATGGCGCCATCAACGACATTCGCAAGGGCCGCACGGCCGACACGGCGTCTGCCGAACAGGCCTATGATGCTTTGAAGCGCTATTCGCGCGATCTCACCGAAGCGGCGGCGACCGGCAAGCTCGATCCCGTTATCGGACGCGACGAAGAAATCCGCCGCACCATCCAAGTGCTGTCGCGGCGCACGAAGAACAATCCCGTTCTCATCGGCGAGCCCGGCGTCGGCAAGACGGCGATTGCCGAAGGCTTGGCGCAGCGCATCGTCAAGGGCGACGTGCCTGAAAGCCTCAAGAACAAAAAGCTGCTCTCGCTCGACATGGGCGCACTGATCGCGGGCGCCAAATATCGCGGCGAGTTCGAGGAGCGTTTGAAAGCCGTTCTGTCCGAGGTCGAGGCCGAAGGCGGCAACATCATTCTGTTCATCGACGAGCTGCATACCATCGTCGGCGCCGGCAAGACCGAGGGCTCGATGGATGCCGGCAACCTGTTGAAGCCTGCGCTCGCCCGCGGTGAACTCCACTGCGTCGGCGCGACGACGCTCGAAGAATATCGCAAGCACATCGAGAAGGACGCGGCGCTGGCGCGGCGCTTCCAGCCGATCTTCGTTTCTGAGCCGACAGTCGAGGATACGATCTCGATCCTGCGCGGCTTGAAAGAGAAGTACGAGCTGCATCATGGCGTGCGCATCACCGATAGCGCGCTGGTCGCTGCTGCAACGCTGTCGAACCGTTACATCACGGACCGCTTTCTGCCCGACAAGGCGATCGACCTCGTCGACGAAGCGGCGTCGCGTCTTCGGATGCAGGTCGATTCCAAACCCGAAGAGCTCGATGCGATCGATCGCGATCTGATGCAGCTGCTGATCGAACGCGAAGCCTTGAAGAAGGAAACGGATTCGGCTTCCAAGGATCGTCTTGGCCGCATCGAAAAGTCGATTGCCGATCTCGAAGAAAAGTCGAAAGCGATGACGCAGCGCTGGGAAGCCGAGAAGCAGAAGCTCGGTTCGGCGCAGAAGATCAAGGAAGAGCTCGACAACCTGCGGAACGAACTCGAGCAGGCGCAGCGCAAGGGTGACCTGGCGCGCGCGGGCGAGCTTCGTTACGGCCGAATACCCGAACTCGAAAGGAAGCTTCAAGCGGTCGAACAGCAGGAAGGCAAGGGTGCGCTTGTCGAAGAGGCGGTGACGCCGGATCAGATCGCGGCCGTCGTGTCGCGCTGGACGGGCGTGCCTGTCGACAAGATGCTCGAAGGCGAGCGCGAGAAGCTTCTCAAGATGGAGGACGCTCTCTCGAAGCGCGTCATCGGACAGCGGGAAGCCGTCGTCGCCGTGTCGACTGCGGTTCGCCGCGCCCGCGCCGGGCTGCAAGACCCGAACCGGCCGATCGGCTCGTTCATGTTCTTAGGCCCGACCGGCGTCGGCAAGACGGAGCTCACAAAAGCGCTCGCCGGATACCTCTTCGACGACGACACTGCGCTCATTCGGATCGACATGTCGGAGTACATGGAGAAGCATTCGGTTGCGCGCTTGATCGGCGCGCCTCCGGGATATGTCGGTTACGAAGAAGGCGGTGCGCTGACGGAAGCCGTGCGCCGGCGGCCGTATCAGATCATCCTCTTCGACGAGATTGAGAAGGCGCACCCGGATGTCTTCAACGTGCTTCTGCAGGTGCTCGACGACGGGCGCCTGACGGACGGCCAGGGCCGCACGGTCGACTTCAAGAACACGCTGATCGTGCTGACGTCGAACATCGGCGCGGAATATCTCGTCAACCAGAAGGAAGGCGAGGACACCGAAGCCGTGCGCGAAGAGGTGATGGCGGAAGTCCGGACGAAGTTCAGGCCCGAGTTCCTGAACCGTCTCGACGACATCATTCTGTTCCACCGCTTGCAGCGGAGCGAGATGACGAAGATCGTCGATATTCAGATCGGCCGTCTGCAGAAGCTGCTCGCGGATCGCAAGATCAAGATCGAGCTGGACGATGCGGCGCGGCAGTGGATCGCCAACCGCGGCTACGATCCCGCTTACGGCGCGCGGCCATTGAAGCGCGTCATCCAGCGGACCGTGCAGGACCCGCTCGCCGAGAAGATCCTGGCGGGCGACGTGAAGGACGGCGACACCGTGCGCCTTTCCGTTGCCGACGGCGATCTGACGATCAACGGGGTACGGGCGAAGGAGATTGCTTGATGCTTTGTCCCCGGCGACTGCGCGCTCTGCGCAGTCGGCCGACGGGGACGGCTCGTCAAGCATTTCGCGGCCATCAAGGTCTCCATCGATCCCAGCGTCCGCTATGGCTGCAGTTCGACGAATAAACAATCGACCGGGACGTCACTCCTCGGGGATGTTTGCTTGCGGCGCCGCTGTCGCCGCTTGTTTCAAGTAGGCGCGTTTCTTCCTGCAAAACTGCGCGCAATTCATCCTTGAGTTTCGACATCAGCTGTTGCCATCGAACGCGAGTGAAGGCCGTGTTGCGTTCGAGCTTTATCTTCTGGTTCGCAAAAGATCGCCAGGGAAAAACTATCCCCGCTCTATCGGCGCACAGCCTACGTATCTTACCGCGCTGGACAAAGGGCAGAAGCTCGTGCCGCGAACGTTGAGCGGGCATGCAGGGCCGCCCTTCGAGACGATCAAGCCGGGGATTTGCTGCCTGCCGCGCGACACGCATCAAGGGATGTGCGGCGCGGTGAGCATCGCGTTCGCTTCTGACCCAATCCGGCGCCAAGTATCGATCGCGATGCTGCGCTGACGCGCAGAGGTGCCGCGTCCCTGTGCCCACTGCATCGGCGCTTTGGCCTTGGAGCGGAAGCAGGTGCGGAGCAACTGCGAAGGGTTTCAGCCGTGCCAGATCGGCGGCAGCAGGATGTCTTGCCGATCCTCAGCGTTGGTCCGGTCGAGCAGATGTGGAAACCGTGTCGCGGGCATCGCGTTCTCTACCCGGTCGCGCCGGAGTAACGTCAATTCATGCACGCGCGGTATCTCAATGTCACCCGCGGTGACGAGGCCGCCATAGTTGTTCGGATGATTGTGCACGATGTAGAACTTTTCGAGCAGCCGATCCATCACCGCTTTGATGACCTGGAAGGCATGTTTGTCCATCAGTCGTTCCATATCGTGCAGCTCAACGATAATGATGCGGAAGCGCGCGAGATTTTTCTCGGAAATATTGAGCAACGCTTGCCACTCAGCGCCCTCGATATCCATCTGCAGCAACAAATCGCCGCCGCTAGGATCAAAAGTATCGATCCACTTATCGAGCGTGATGAATAGATCATTGTTCAACACGCCAATGTATTTTTTGAGGAACGTGCTTTTGGTCTCGTCCTTAATCGGATTAAAGTTCACGCTGGCGTCGGCTAGGTGACATGGGATGTCGCGCGCAATGAGCGTTTCCTCAAAGGTTGCCCGGTTGTCGACGCCGGGCGAGAAGCAGGCGGTGATGCCGTCCAAATCATTCGGAACGAGGTAGCCGCCGTCGCCTGAGCAACCGATGCGCACAAGTTCGTGCTCAGTCGTAACCGGGTGCATGCGCCGGATTAACGCGCGAACATCGTTCGGATCCGCGATCTTTGCGATTGAAATGCCTAACTGAAGAGCCGTTGATACAGCCAGATGTTTCAGCACGATGATGCTTCCAGGAGTCTTCTAAGCTCAAAGCCAAGTCGGCGAGCAAGATAGCGCCTGGTAATACAATAGTCGACAAACCTATTCAAATCTAAGTAAAATCGAGTGGTCTAATGCCAGGCGAGACATTATTCGTCCTTTGCCTTGCGCAATAATCGCTGGTGCGTCCGTTGAGGGAACCACGATCCATGCGGGTTTAGCGATCGTCGATATCGTATTTGCACGGATTGTCGTGACCCTGGAGGGCACATACGAAAATTCATTCAGGCCCGCGCGCGGATCTGTCCGATAAATTGGAGCGGGCGCATTGCGGACGAGCTCAACGATTTGTGCACCGCTGATTTTCGAATGAATATAAGCTGGTGTGATCAGCCCATCGAAAACTGAATGGACCGCCGCATATCCCAACAAAACCGTCGTGATACAAATGCCGCTCGCGACGAGGACTGTCCTGCGCTCCGACAAAGCGTCGTAGGCGATGCCCCCGAGCACGCATAGTGGCAGCACCATCGGCAAGACATAGCGGGGATTGACCTCGGCTGGCCAAAACAGAATGACCACGGTGCAGGCGAAAGCGTAGCAGCTCAGTGCCAGCACAAAATTTTGCGGGACGGTTTTTTTGACGGAACTGCGGCCCGTCAGCAGTAGGGCGATAGCCATCAACGCCGCTGGAAGAGACTCGAAAAAGAAGTCGGCCGCATTGGCGAGCGGGTGCGGCTGAGCGATCCCGGGAGATGCAAGCCTTGTGTATCTCAACCATTCGCTTTGATCACCGGGAACGAAGACATATGCGTACCATAAGCCGGTGGGGATGGCCGCCAGAAAGCCCGCTAGAATGAGGCCCGGAATTTGCCACCACGTAGAGGTCATGGCGACGAAGGTCAGAAGACCAAGCATGAAATAGGCAACGGGCTGAGGTCCCTTCATCAGTGCCGCTACCGCCAGAAGTCCGCCAATTCCAATCCAGCAACTGAGAGAAATTCGCCCGGTGGCATATGAGCGCCACCAAACGAGGAATGCGCCGAACAATACGACTGCGAGTGGAATGTCGGCCACCGACGTCACGTAATATCGCATGACGATGGGGCTCGCTAAAAATAGGGCCGCCCCAAACACGGCCGCTTCGGCGCTCGCCACGGGCCGCAAGGCGCGCCAAACCAGCAGAATACCGGACAGAAGAGATAGAATTATTGGGAGACGTGCAATGAATGGACTGACGTGGCCGAACGGCAGGCTAATCGCCGCTATCAGCCAGGATAGAAGCGTCGGGCGCTCTATCCAACGCGCATTGTAGATGTGCGGAGTAAGCCAATTCCCATCGTCCAACGCGCTTTGAGCAATCGTTACAGTCAGTCCTTCAACATAATGGTACCCATGAAAAAGCGCTGGCGGCACCGAGACCAGGAGACAGACGCCGATCAGCAAGGGAAGCGAGAAATCTCGACCCGCTACTGCCCCCCACAATTGAATGACTCGTTGGGCTGCTCGTTGCAGAGCTGCCGCCCGCCCATTTTCACCGAGGGGGAAACCAACAATTTCATTCGTCATTTTATTTTGGGTGCCTGACGGAGACAGGAAATCGAGAGCTTATATATCTGATCACCTGCTTCTCATCGAAGGCGGAATAGCGCCGGCATTCTTACTGTTCTGTAAGCATTTCGCTTTGCAGGTCGCTGTGGTGCATCAATGCAAACGCCACGCTCTCTTGGGCTGTCGTGATCCAAAGACGACCTTCCACATTTGAAAGGAGAACGCCCCTTGAGCGAGGGGCGTTCTTATGACCTCACTGGGCTGTCACCGGCGCGATGCCTAGGCTCCGCACCACAGGCGGCGGGTTCCATTTGCCGGTGAGCGCATCGGATTGCGGGGCGTAGAGGCGCAAGGTGAGATTGAACGGCCCTTCTGGTGCAGGCAGCCAGTTCGCTTCTTTATCGGCGCCGGGGCTGTCATTTTGAAAATAGAGATCGAGTGAGCCGTCCGCGTTGAACTTGAAGGGCATCCAGCTGCTGACAGCGAAGCGATTTAGATCGTTGGCAACCTGGAACCCCTCATCATCGTAGAGCGTGATTGACCAGAAGGCGTTGACCGGCGGCATCGTCGCCTTGTCAAAATGGATTGTGTATTTATTGGCGCCGTCGAGAGGCTTGCCAGTGTCGTCTGCGAGGTTTGCTGGATAGATCGCGTCCTCGGGCAGGTTGGCGCCGAGGCCAAATTGGGTGATCAGGGCTCGTTTCAGATAGTAGTTGCCGTAGACGCCCATCGTGTCGGTGTTCATCGACCAGCCGTTGGCCACGCGTGCCAATGTCGGGAGCTTCCATTTGATGAGCTGCTGCGCGTCCTGCGGAGCCGTCTCAAGCGCCTTTTGAACGGCGGGATCCAACTTGGTGATGTCGAAGCTCTTGCCGGGCTCAATGCCGATATGGCGCATCTGCGCGATGATCGGTTGATCCGTAATGTGCGGAGGGTGCAGCTTCAAAAGTTCGGCGGCATAAGCAAAGAATTTGCCGGCAGGCATTGTATCGACGAGGGTTTTGGGCGGCGTCTTCACGTCGACGCTCGGATCAATCTTGGCTTCGATCGGCGCCGGGGCTTTGCCCCATTCGGAGAGCGGCGTGATCTTGAAGCCTGACTGGATTTCGTGAACCGCATCGTAATCCGCCGGGCCATCCGTCTTCGTGCGTCCAATAATCCAGACGTAAGGCGTCGGGGCGTCGATGAGCTGGGTGTCTTTCGGCAGCCCGAAATCCTCAATCATCTTTCCTTTCAGTTCGGGCTTCCAGCCCGGCGGCACGAGAACAAAGTTACCGGCTTGTGTTCCGGTCGTTCGCCAGCCGGGTGACGCAAAGACATCCGTCCACATATCGAGCATCGGCAGAAGATAGTACCGCCCATGCGTATCGGGCACCGAGACAACGACGGGCTCTTTCGTGAGATCAAGCCAGGCGCTCGAATAGAGCGTATCGAAATTCGGGCGGACGACGACCCGCATGTCGGCAGTCGGATAGGATTCTATGTTGGCGAAGGTATTCATCGGACCACCGATCGATTCCTCGCCGGCCGGCGTATTGATTAGCTGCTTCCGGGTCAGATCCATCGTCACGGGGGAATAGAAATACAGGTAGGCATTGACGGCGATGTCGTGTGCTTCCTGGGGGGTGATGCTCTGGGCTCTTACCGCCGTCGATTGACCGATCACTACGGCAAAGGACCAAGCGGCAATCGACGCGCTTATACATAGGCGTCGTCCTCGCGCTGAACGTTCTGGCATCTTGCAGGCTCCTGCCCTCTCGACACCCCGTGGCCCTATGAAAACACTTCTTTTCCTGCGAACGCGCGAGATCCCGTTGCAAAAGGTAAACAACGAATTTCGCGTCTGGATAACGAGCGTCTGCTGGATCCGGGCCTTCGCGGGGATGTCGGTCGGGCGGGTATTTTGCGGCCGTTAACGCTTCCGAGGTTAGAGGATAGGTCCTACTAGCTGCGCGGGGGGCCAATGAGCGGACCAAATGCCAAGGGAATAGTGCTGCTCGTTGGGCTGACAGCAGGGCTCATCGGACTTGGTGCCGGATACATCGTGTGGGGATGGCCACCTAACTGGTACGCATCTCGCGACGTCTTCAAGCTTCCGGCAACTCCTGAAAACCAGTTGATCCAGTATGGATGGCAGCTCGTTACGGAGACGCCGCATTTGATCGGCAAGAGCGCCTCGGATCCGGCATTACGATATGCCGGCAACGATTTGGCTTGCACGCAATGTCATTTGAAAGCCGGGAGCAAACCGTTCGCAGCACCTTTTGTTTCGACGTTCGCGTCATTCCCCATGATGGCGAACGATGAAGTCGTGACGCTCTCCGAGCGCATCAATGGGTGCATGACGCGCAGTATGAATGGCCAGCCGCTGCCCGAAAACGGACGCGAGATGGATGCCCTCATCGCCTACATGCGATTTGTTGGAAAAGACTCTCCGGAAGGTGTGCGGGTGGCCGGGATGGGACTGCTGCCGCTAGCGCCGGCACAGCAAAAACCGGACCGTGAGCGCGGTGAGAAAATTTTCTCCGACTCATGTGCCAGCTGTCACGGAACGAACGGTCAGGGCCAACGTGGATTGCCACCCGAGGTTGGTTTTTCGGTGCCGCCGCTGTGGGGCGCAGATTCGTTCAATTCAGAAGCGGGCATGAGCCATATAGAAACTGCCGCGGCCTTCATCCGAGCCAACATGCCCTACTTAACGACGGACTATCGCAATCCGTTTTTGAGCGAACAGCAGGCATGGGACGTAGCGGCTTACGTTACATCGCAGCCGCGGCCGTCCAAGCCTTCGGAACAGCCTCGCTGATAGAAGCAGGTCCGCGAATAATCAGATGCGGAATTCGCCGCGAACGGCGCCGCGTGTAACTTGTCGGATTTGTAAACGTTTCGAGAGGAACACTGCTTATTCTTCCACGTTCATCATCCGTCGAAGCATCTCAAACTTTCCTCCAGGTCGCATGAAAAAAATTTCCCTTCAGGCCGGCGTCGTTCTCGTCGCCGCAGCCGCAACTCTCTATTGCCTCGGCACGACCGCGGCAGTTCTCGCTCAAAGCAATCCCTCCAACGACGACCTCGAGCTGGCCTTCAACGGCCATTGCCGCGAGTGTCACGCGTTCGACAAGGGCGACAATCGATTGGGTCCGACGCTTTACGGCGTCGTCGGCCGGAAGGCGGGGACCGTTCCAGGCTTTGAATATTCGGATTCGCTCAAGAGTTCGGGCATCACTTGGGACGAGAAGACGCTCGACCAATGGATCACCAATCCGAATGCGGTCGTGCCGGGGAACAACATGGGCGCGATCTTCAGCGGGCTAGCGGATGCGGGCGAGCGCGCGAAGATCATCGCCTTCCTCAAGCAGGATACGAAGTCGGGCAACAAGATGTGAGGTGCTGATTGCAATAGGTGACACGCCTTTGGCGCGTGTCTGTGATTGCGATCGGCGACTCCACTCCGTGGAGCCGGCCGCCGATCGCGGAAGACTGATTAGTTGCGCGGACGATCACGATCGCGATCGCGGTTGTAACGGGCGCGGTGGTAACAGCGCTTCGCGCCGATTTTGCACGCGATGTTCGGACCGGCGGTGTAGCCGATGACGCCGCCTGCGACGAGGCCGACGGGACCAAATACAACTGCTCCTGCGAGGCCGCCTAATGCTGCATCGGTCACGCGTTCATAAGCGTTGGCGGCGGCCGGTCCGATGACAATGCCTGCGGCGACGACAAGACAGCCTGCAAAGGTCTTCATGGTTCTTCCCTCCGTGGTTTCGTCCCCCGCGGACGTGTTGAGACCCAGATCGCATCATCCGCGATTCGAAATCTGATGACGACCCCGAGCTTTCCATCAGAGTATTCACAAATGGTTTCTGAGATTTTTTCGCGCGCGGGTTATTCTCGTGATGCGCAAACGCGAGATGCACGGCGGCGAACGAAACAGAACGGCGCTATTTGTTCTGCTGCATCACGGGCGTGCGGCGCATGAGCTCTTCAATGCGGCCGCGCTCTTTCTGGAATTCGGCGAGATCCTTGCCGTCGAGCTTTCTTTCACGCGGCACCTGAATCGACATTGGATCGACGAAGCGGTTGTTGACGAGCACCTCGAAGTGCACGTGCGGACCTGACGACAAACCTGTCGATCCAACGAAGCCGATGACCTGGCCCTGGCGGACTTTCATGCCGGGGGTCACGTTTCCGAAGCGGCTCATGTGGCCGTAAGCGGTCTGATAGCCGTTGGCATGACGAATGCGGATATAATTGCCGTAGTAGCCCTTGTGTCCGACTTCCTCGATCGTTCCGTTGCCTGCGGCAATGATCGGGGTGCCCTGCGCGCAGGCCCAGTCGACGCCGGTGTGCATTTTTCGCGAGTTGAGCAGCGGGTGGAAACGAACGCCGAAGCCGGACGTGAGGCGCACGTCGTCGCCGCGAACGGGCTTGCGGACAAGGAACTTCTTCGAGTTGTTGCCGTCCTCGTCGTAGTAGTCGACGACGCCATCGGCCGAGCGGAAGCGATAGAATTTGTAGAGAGCGCCGCCGCTCGAGATCGCCGTGTAGAGAAGTTCGCCGGGATTACCGTCGGTCGATTGATCGTCCTTCATGTCGAAGAACATCTCGAGCGCATCGCCCGGGCGGACGCGGCGGCGGAAGTCCGTATCGAAGGCATTGATGCTCAACACCTTCGAGATGGTTTCGGGCGGCAGACTTTGATTGAGGCCTGCGAAATAGACGCTGGCATAGAGGCTGACGTTCTGCGGATCGTCGCCGTCGCTGTTGGCGATGTGCTGCAGCTCGTCGTTGAACGGCGGTTGCGAAGAGCCGACGAATTCGCCGGCGGCGCTGCGGCTGACGGTGACGAGATGGTCGTGGCCATCGGAGAATATCGAGTAGCGCGCCGGTTCCATCTTGCGCGGATCGGAGAGCGAGGGAATGAGCGTTATGCGAACTTCCTGGCCCGGAACGAGTGCGTTCTCCGAGAAGATTGCGTGACCCGCCTCGATCATGCTGTGCACGTCCCATTCGGGCGCGCCGGCTTTGGCGAGGATTTTTGCGAGCGTGTCCTGCGGGCCGACCTTCACGACGATCACCTGTCCGCCTTCGAGGTCGTCGGACGGCTCGTCGGGGGCTTCGGTCGACTTGAAGATATCGGTCGTGTTGAGATTGTCCGACGTCGCCGCCTTTGGCTGCCAGGAGTCCGTTCCTTGCGCGGGTACC